>NZ_CP036276.1:5573476-5886952 GCF_007747995.1 Symmachiella dynata
GTCACGACCAGCGGTGTACTGGGCGTTGGTTACGGAGTGGGCGCCACAATGCTCGGTGGATTCACGCCCATGCAAGGCGCCCTCGCCGGCTGCCTGACTGCTGTTGGCGGCATGCTGCCTGATTTGGACTTAGAAAACAGCACGCCTTCCCGCGAGCTGTTCGCCTTAACCGCTGCCGTCGCTCCTTTGGTCTTAATGCCAAGGCTGATGCACTGGGGAGGCGGATACGAAGGGGCGATGTTTCTCGCGGTCGTGATCTATCTTGTTGTCCGCTATCTGGGCGCCACCATCGTCGGCAAACTGACGGTCCACCGCGGTATGTTCCACAGTATTCCCGCGTTATTCATCGTCGCAGAACTCGTCTTTTTGGGATACCGCAGCGACCAGGCCAGCACGCGATTCTTGATGGCCGGAGCCGTGGCTGTTGGGTTTTTATCGCACTTAATTCTCGATGAGATCTTTAGCGTTCAATTTACAGGAATACGCTTCAAACTCGCCAAATCAGCCGGTAGCGCGCTCAAGTTCATGGGCTCTAATGTATTCGCAAACCTGTTTTCCTATGCGCTGTTGTGCGCGCTGACTTATGGCGTGTTGATCGAAGGAGGCTGGATGCGGTCTCCCGTGGCTGACGAGGGTCGCGGACTGTTTCAACAAGTCCAACGGGCCGCCGAATCGTTGAGGCGCTAAACGGCCAAACCGCCGGCGCGACAATTCCAATTGACCCATCGCCGATAGCCGGGTATTCTCCCGCTCCTCTCAGCTCCCAAGCACAAGCCATCTCAATTCGCGATCAGTCTGCCGCTCTCAATTCGGCGACCGGGAATGTTCGTAACTGCGGAACATCCGCCGTTCGGAAGGGAATCCGTCACCGTGACCGATCACAAATCAATCCAACGAAAATTTTCACTGCGACTCGACGATGCGCGCGTCTGGGCCGTGCTCTGCAGTGCCATCATCGCCATGTCCCACATCGCGTTTGCCAGCGAACCGGTGCCGAAACCATCGACGCCCCATGTGCTGGAATCGGGACTATTGCTGTTGGACAACGGCAAAATCATCAAAGGTCGCATCTCGCATGGCGGCGGTGAATATCGCGTCCAGAAATCCCGCGGCGAAATGTTTGTCCCCGACAATATGGTCCGTCACGTCTGCTCGGATCTGCACGATGCCTACGCCAAAAAACGGGCGGATATTGATCAACCGACCGCTGCGGATCATGTGGTCCTGGCGCGGTGGTGTATTAGCTACAACCTGCTCACGGAAGCACAACGAGAACTCAACGATGCCGTCGCCTTAGAACCGGGACGTATCCAATCGCGGCGCATGCTGCGACGGCTTGACGCCTTGTTGGGGGAATCGCCGGACGCGCTTGAAGACGACCACGCCACGAGTCGCCGTAAATTTGCGGGACTGGATTACGAAGCCGAATCGTTGGGGGGATTGTCGCGAGAAAACGCACAACGCTTCACGGCGAGAATTCAACCAATTTTAATGAACACGTGTGCCAACGCGCATTGCCATGCCGAATCGACATCGGACAACGATTTCAGTTTGCTCCGTATCAAAGTTGGAAAATATTCGTCGCGAGTGGGAACGCAGCGCAACTTGGCCGCCGTGCTCAAGCAGGTTGACTTCAAGAATCCCCAAACGAGCCCCCTGCTGAAGAGAATGGACGACAATCATCACGGCTCCCGACTCCTGTTCCGTGGCCGCAGTGGACACCTGCAACAGCAGGAAATCCGCAAGTGGGTGTCGAGCGTCGCCGCCGGCAAAGGGGGCCGCGCATTGGCCAAACAGGATTTGCAACAACAGATCAAAAAGACCTTAACCGGGGAATCGCTGGCATCTCCCCGGGCGGAAGTCGCCACGCAAATGGAACGTGAAAAGGCGAAAATCCGCAAACGAATCAACGACACGGCCGATGCGTTTGATCCGACCCGCTTTAATCAAACGATTCGTCGCTAAAAGCTCTCGCCTCGGTTGCGCAGGCAAAGCACAGACGAACAAAATCGCTACGACAAACCAAGGTTCTCGAAGTTCAGGTCGCGTAGCAACGACGACTCGGCCGCTTGCTTGAGTTTGCTCACCACAAAATGTTTGTGATTGGCGACCGCTTGCTCGGAAATTCTCAGCCGCTGTGCCGCTTCTTTATTCGGCAATCCGAGCACGAACAGCAGCTCCATGCACATCATCCGCTCGTATTCGCCTTTTTCTTTCCAAGAGGCGATCATCGATTCCAATGTCTCTCTCAGGAACGCCTCTTCGACCGAACGCCGTTCGCCGCTGCGGGCAATGCTCGATGCCATCCGGACATTGGCGCGCGGCTCAGCAGCCGGCGCGCTGGTCTCGGTGGAGGCCATGAGCGGGATCGTCGGACGTCGCCCTTCGCGCCGCAGCGTGTCGGTCAGCTTGTGAGCGGCAATCGCAAACAGATAGCTTTCCAGCGGCGTCTTGTCGTTGTAGTTGGGCAGGCTGACCACGAACCCCAAGAACGCCTCCTGCACGACATCTTCACTCACGGCCCGTTTGCCGAGACGGCTCATCACAAATGCCAACAATCGGCCTTCGTAGCGAGCAATCAACTCCTCCCACGCCTGGGAGTCTCCCTGGCGGATGCGTTGAACAAGCAATCGATCCGTTTCGTCAACCGGCATGGGCCCTAGAAGTCCGCTAGAGATGTCACAGAAAGGGGAAGTCGCGATGAGAAGCTGTTTCAATTCCAGAGGGCGACTCTTTTAGAGTCTGGCACCCGCGTGCCCGCACCATGCGCCGTAAGGTTTTGAAACAATTTCTCGTCGCTCAGTTTTCATCCCCATCATAACGGACCGGCAGACCTCGTTGAATAAACGGGGTTGCCCCGCTTGCAAAATCAGCCTTCCAGTCCCTTCAAACGTCCGGAGCTGTCTCCCAAGGATTCCACTTCGACTCCTTGGCGATCCAACAACGATAAAAACAGATTATTCATCGGGGTATCGTCTTCATAAACAATATGCCGCCCCGTTTGAATCGTGCCACCGGCCTTGCCGGCCAAGACGACAGGCAAGTCATTGTGATTGTGGCGATTTCCATCCCCAATGGCCGATCCGTAAACGATCGCACAGTTGTCCAACAATGTCCCTTCCCCCTCTTCGATTGATTTCAACCGCTTGAGGAAATATGCAAACTGCTGCATATGGAACAAGTTAATCTTCTTGATCTTTTCCAAAGTCTCAGGTTTGTTCTGGTGATGCGACAGGCTGTGATGCCCTTCCGGCACATCAATGAAGGGGAAACTGCGGTTGCTGCCCGCGTTGCCCACCATGAATGTCGAAATCCGCGTCAAATCTCCTTGAAATGCCAAGACCAGCATGTCGCACATCAGGCGATAGTGTTCGCCCAAATCCTTGGGAATCCCCGCCGGAGCAGTCACACCCGCAACGGTAATCGTCTCTCGTGTCTCGCTTTTGGCGATCCGTTGTTCGATTTCGCGGACTCCAGAGAGGTATTCGCTCAACTTCCGTTTATCTTTGCGCCCTAATTTTTTTCTCAGAGATTTTGCGTCATCCGAGACAAAATCGAGGATGCTTTTGCGTTCGCGGTTGCGACGCGCGACGCTGCCGGCGACCTCTTGGGTCGATCCGACCGAAAACAGCCGTTCGAAAACCAATCGCGGATCGATCTCCTTGGCCATCGGCGTCGATTCGCTGCGCCACGAGACGTTGGACGAATAGGCGCAGCTATAGCCTGAGTCGCAATTCCCCGCTTGGCGTCCTCGTTCCAATCCTAATTCCAAGGAAGCAAACTTCGTATGCTTGCCGACATTCTGGGCGGCGAACTGGTCGACGGAAATGCCGGCTTTGATGTCGGCGCCATCGGTCTTGCGTGGTTGGCAACCGGTTAGAAACGCAGCCCCGGACCGTGCGTGGTCTCCAGCGCCGTCGCCGTTGGCCTTAGCCTTGTCGTGGGCCAAACCGGTGAGGATGTTGACGTCGCCCCGTAGTTCTTCCAAGGGAGCCAAGATTTCCGGTAACTCAAAGTCGGTCCCGTCGGTCTTCGGCTTCCAATGCTCCATGTGCACGCCGTTGGGAACATAGAAGTAGGCTGTCCGCATGGGCGCCGCCGCGGTGGTGGCGGATGCGGTGGATGCGGCTGTTTCTGCTTCTGCAGCGCGACCAACGGCCGGCAACATGGCATCGAACATGGGCAAAGCGATCGCCGTTCCCATGCCACGTAAAAACGTCCGACGCGGGATATGCCAGTTCTTGCTCATTTTTTATCTCCTGGAGAGTTCCGTCGATTGCGAAACGGATCACTTTTCGCGATTTCTAAAAACATGGTCGTGAACTTGTAATCGTCTTTGGCCAGGGCTTCACAGATTGAGTCTACTGCACACTTGTCGTAGTACTCAAGGCCCCGTCCCAGGGCGTAGGTCAACATCTTCTCAGTTAAACATCGGCTAAATTCGCCTCGGCTCGCCTTAAGAATTGTCAGCAGTTCCGCCGGACCGTTAAACGTCTGTCCATCAGGTAACGTGCCGGAGGCATCAACATCAAAGCCGGAATCCTTGGTCCGCCAGCGGCCGATTGCGTCGAAATTCTCAAAACCAAAACCGAGGGGGTCCATTTTCTCATGGCAGGAAATGCAGGCGGGATTCGAACGATGAATCTCAAATCGTTGCCGCAACGTCCCCGATGCCACTGCGTCGGCATCCTCCGACAGCAGGGGAACGTCTGGCGGCGGCGGGAGCGGCGGACTGGCTAAAATATTGTCCAAAATCCATTTCCCCCGCTTCACGGGTGAAGTCCGCGTGGGATCCGAGGTAATCGTCAATATGCTGGCCTGCGTTAACACGCCGGCTCGCTGGGTTCCTTCTAAAGAGACGCGACGAAATTCCGGGCCGCTGACCCCTTCCAGTCCGTAATGCTTCGCCAACCGCTCGTTGACGTAGGTAAACTTGCCGTCAAGAAAATCCAAAATACTCAAGTTCTCGCGAATCGCAGCCGCGAAAAACATTTCGGTCTCGCGCCGCATCGCCAACCGCAATTCGTCGTCGAATTCGCTGAAGATATCTTTATTGGGTGCCGCCTCCGTCAAACTGCGAAGTTGCAGCCATTGTCCGGCAAAGTTTTCCACCAGTGCTGACGATTTGGGATCGGCCAACATCCGGCGAATTTGTGCTTCCAACACCAACGGCTTGCTCAACTCCCCTTTGCCGGCCAGTTCGAACAATTCGTCATCCGGCATGCTGCTCCACAGCCAATAGGACAACCGCGATGCCAACTCATAGTCGTTCAGCGCACGGTCTTGCTCATCCTTTTCGGAAGCTTCGTTGAATTCGATGCGGAACAAAAACTGCGGCGAAATCAGGATGGCTTTGAAGACCACCCGCAATGCCTGTTCAGAGGTGCCGCCGTCCTCGATAATTTTGTATCCCAACCGCATGAAATTTTTGATTTCATCCTCAGTGGCCGGGCGGCGAAACGCGCGGCTGATGAATTGATCCAGTATCGCATGGGCGCATTTGAGTGGGTCTTCCCCTTCCGAGAGATCGCAGAACACGAGTCGTTTGTGCGTCTCCGGCAATTCCTGGGGTGTGGTTTCAATTGGTCCTTGGATGGCCACGTTGCAAATATACAGGTTACGGTCGCCGCGCAGTTTGGGGTCTTCGTGTTTTGGTTTGTAGTAGTCGTTTAAGAAGGCGACTCCCACGCGATGCTTGCCGGCGGTCACCGGAAGGCGAATTTCGTAGTACCCCGGCGACTCAGCAACTGCGGTCACATTCACCGTCTCGACCGCTTTGCCGTCAATCCGGAATTCCATTTTCGGCGGGTCCGGTCCCGCCTGCTTGCCGTACGCCTCGCAAATCACTAAGTAGTCGCCGTCGGCTGCAAATTCGTGCTCCGTAAAGACTTCACCCATCGACACCAACGAGCGGAATTTCCCGATGGCCCTGCCACCGCGATCTTGCTGCATCTCCGCCCCCTCAAAGCTCTTTCGCGGCGCTTGGTAAGGATCTTCAGCCCAAATAGCGGTCTCCACAATCTTTTCAGCGGCGGAGAGATATTTCTCCATCAGCAGCGGCGACATCGACAGCACGTCACCGATGTTGTCGAAACCATAACCGACATCATCCGAAGGGAAATCGTCTGCGGGTTGAAAATCGACACCCATCAAATCGCGAATCGTGTTGTTGTACTCCACGCGATTGAGCCGGCGGATGGTTACGCGGCCGGGGTTGTCAATCTTGGTGCAATCAAAACTCTTCAACTCCAGGTCGATCCATTGTGTGATCGCCTTGCGTTGTTCTTCACTGGGCTGCGCTTCATCCTCAGGCGGCATTTCCTTGGTATTTAAGACGTGAAGAATCTTCTGCCATGTTCCGCGCTCGGTCGTGACCGATTCGACCGATTGAAATTGCTCGAGATCCAATCCGGCAATTTGGTCGTCGGGATTGTGACAGGTGCCGCAGTAGTCGTTGAAAAAGGGCTGCACGTCTTTCTGGAAATCGATCTGCGCCTCAAGGGCGTCCTCGGCGCGAACCGTCTCAACGCAGTTGGCGACACAAAGAATGCCGCAAACGATCACGATTCCAAACTGGAAAACAGGACGCAAGCTCATGGATGCTCCGGCTGGAACGCGGTGCTCAATGGCGAGGAAGGATCATCGGCCAACTTTTGGCCAGACGCAGCCTATATGCACCGGCACGACTTAGGTGGGACTTCACAAAGTTAAGGAGGGACGTTCTAGGAGGGTCGGCAAATATGTTAGCAGAGTAACGAACGCCTTTCAAGACACACCGCCACGATTAGAACGTAAGCCGTTCCTAGAAAACAGGTTGCGACATTAGCAACTAGGGCAAACAATAGCGCCCCGCTTCGTGCACCACTTGTTTCTTATCGAGCAGCAATTCCAGGTGCGTGTGCACTTCGCCGGTCCCCAACACCAAATGAAAGTCGTGCATGGTGCCGAACATCTTGATGGCGATTTCGTAGACGCTCAGCGCTGTACCACCAGAGAGCAATTCCAAAATCTGCGACTCGCGCTGTGCGTGATGCGCAATCGTTTTTTGCACATGCCCTGTCAAATCGGTGACCGGTTCGTGGTGGCCAGGCAAGACCGTCAATCCTGGACGATCAAATCCGGCGATTCGCTCCAAAGACTTCAGATACATCCCCAACAGCCCGTTGTACTCAATATCAGCGCCGCCGATATTGGGCGTGTATCCCGGCAGCACGTGGTCGCCGGTGAACAGATGATTTTCCAGCCGCAAACAGATGCTGCCCACGGTGTGGCCCGGAGTATGGATAACCTCCATCTCCGTTTCGCCACATTTGAGACGCTGTCCGTCGCTCAATGACTGTGCTGCGGTGGAACCACACAATTTGTCGAGTCGATACGGCATGCTGGAGACGTGTTCAATATCCGCAGCGGGCACGCCCCAACCGGTTAGCCGCTCCTGGATGATGCCGACATACTCATCCAGCCGCTCGCTCACATGCGTGACGTCGCGCAGATCGTCCTCGTGAATAAACACCTCACAGCCGGTCAAATCCTGCAGCCGCCGCGACAATCCAAAATGATCTTGGTGTTTGTGCGTCAATATGAGTCGCTCTAACGACTCGATGCGGTGGCCGGCGGTTTGAAAACCTGCCGACAGCGACTCAAACGCCTCTTCGGTCCCAATCCCCGTATCAATCAACGTCAGCGGCTCGGTCTCCAGCAAGTAGACGTTGGTGTCGCCTTCAAAAAACGGATTCGGAATCTGAATTCGATGAACGGAAACAGTTTGCGACGGATCAGTTGGAATATTCACGACGTTTTGACGTCTTTCACAGCACGCCGACCGATGGTCGGGGCGGACTTCGTTGACCGAATCCCTGGAGACATCTATGCCAAGTGGCCCCAAAGCGATATAAAACTGCGTTTCATCAAAACAAGCAACTTCGCCGAAGAAATGAACCGAAACCGCCGGTTTGTGGCCGCTTACACAGTTGAATCAGTGGTCGAATGTACAATTGGCCAGCCACGTCTCGATTTTTGTGCACAGGCAATACAGTAGCCCACCTTGAGACGGTTTTCATCCCAGAACTCACTTGAATCGCGAGATTTTCGATGGACGACCCCTTTGAAGGCGGAATTCAATCCGCTGCACTTGCGTTCCGGGGATACAACGTCACCAATATGGGCCGCAGTCGCGAACTGCTGATGCACCCCGCTTATGGGGCAATCGTCCGTGAGGAACTGAAACGGTCTTCAGAAATCTGCGCAGCTGCAATTGGTCGACCTGTCGATCTGGTCAGTGACGTCGAGACCAATCGGGAAACCTCCCTCACCACGTTTCCCGATGACACCGCATTGATCGTGGGCATGGAATTGGCCCAATTGCGTTTGCTCAAGGAATTCTACGGCACCGATGTTCAGAATGTCCAACTCACGATGGGTTACAGCGTCGGTGAATTGGCCTCGCTCGTCGTCGGAGGCGTTTATGAGCTCGACCAATTATTGTCCGTGCCACTCAGCCTCTGCGACGACTGCGCATCGTTGGCACACGACGTGACCATGGGTGTTGTCTTCACGCGCGGTATCGCCCTGGATTTTGCAAAACTGAAACACCTGTGCATGGTCATTAGCTGCGAAGGAAAAGGACTGATTGGTCCCTCCGCACAATTGGCTCCCAATGCCGCATTGGTCCTTGGGCAAGGCAAGACCATCACCAGGTTCAACCAACTGAAGAAAGAGTTCTTCGAGGGGCGGGTTGTTGTTCACAAAAACCCGCATCACTGGCCGCCGTTGCACACCCCATTGGTTTGGGAAAAAAGCGTCGCGAATCGCGCTGGCATGAAGGTCTATCACATTCAAGGGGGCCACGTCGCTCCCCACCCCAAAATCCTATCCTGCGTCACCGGCGGTGCGGACTATACGGAGTCCAATAGCCGCGACATCCTCGTCCGCTGGACCGACCACCCGCAGATGTTGTGGGATGTGATCTACACCACGTTGGCCTCGGGTGTGAAAACCATCCTCCATGTCGGCCCTGAACCGAACATCATTCCCAGCACGTTCGAACGGCTTAGCACGAACGTCACGCAGCAAATGGGAAGCAATTACATCAAAGCGATCAGCAGTGGAGTCGTGTCGGGCCTGAACCGTTTTGCTTGGTTGAGAAACATTCTCCCCGCAAAGTCAGCCCTCCTACGAGCACCACACATCCGGCATGTGATTCTGGAAGACTGGCTACTGGAACACACCCCGGAGTAGTTGCCGGAGCGGAGGTTGTCTGCACACGGACGCTCGGCACGGTTGCATTCGCCTCAGTCCCGTTTACGGGACTTGTCACGCGAATCGCGTGTATTAGCCCCGTCGTTTACGACGGGGTCGCAATGGTCGTACCCAGCGCCTACCGAGCCTCGTTCACGAGGCTTCTCGCTGTTCGGCTTGAGCCATGGGTTGGCGGCTAAAGCCACGCCACGAGAACCCCCGTAAAACGGGGGTGAATTTGCAGGACCAGCGATCACCTTCCCCGCCGTAAACGACGGGGCTAATACCGCTGCGCGTGACGCCCGATAAACCGGGCTTTGTGTTTCCCACGAATTTTGATGTGATCGTGCCGGGTAGGCAACACCCCAGCTGTCATTCAACCAGCGCCTACTGACGTTGTCCGCTGCCGTCCGGTTCGATGTCAACAATCCGGGCACGCGGCCGGGATAGGTCGACGAGGACGGGATAATCGGTGGAAGCCGTTTGGGTGTTGCCGGCGGCGTCCTGGGCTTGGATGCGGATGTAGAGTTTCGAGGGCACTCCTTGTCCGACCTTCCATAAATAGCGGCCCGTATTGCGATGAGCGCCGGCAATCGGATGCCACGGTCCAGCGGCCGATCCGCCGTAATACAAGGTGATCGGTTCTTCGGCCAGGTTCTGATCTTCCATGTCCCATTGGATGAGAATTTGGTTGTTGGCGACCCCCTGCCCTTGCTCCAACGGCAGCAATCGTAATTCCGGCGGGGTGATATCGACAACAATCACCATGTCAGGACGTTCGCCCGCTTGCGGAGGATCGGAGGTCAATCCCACGCCGCTGCGGACGCGCATCGCCAGTCCGTAACGACCTTCCTTGGGCACTTTGACGCGTGCCGGGCTTTTGCGGTCGTCATCCACGCCAAACTTCCACCATGAGTCGCCATTGTCTTGCGAAACGAAGACTTCAA
The DNA here is from genome assembly GCF_007747995.1 of Symmachiella dynata. Lineage (NCBI taxonomy): Bacteria > Pseudomonadati > Planctomycetota > Planctomycetia > Planctomycetales > Planctomycetaceae > Symmachiella > Symmachiella dynata. The sequence goes on from NZ_CP036276.1 coordinate 5,583,661, forward strand.
CAGCACTCACGCCTGACGGCCCGATGTCATCGATTTTGTAGCCAATATTAAATTCACGTGAATTGACGAACCGAAACGGCACAGCCGGCAAATCGCTTTGAGCCTGATTAGGCGACGTTGTTTCATCGTCGTGCCATCGCGAGCCAATTGGCTTGGTGTTGGCCACAAACCCTTCCTGTTGGGAGGGAGATGGCGCGAACGGATCCGGAGTGGAATCCTGCCGAACCGGTTTGAATTGTGCGCTCCCCTCTTCGGTCTCGGAGAAGCGTTTGGGAATATACAATCCGGTGTTACTCTTCGAACCGCGGCCTTTGTTGGCCACTGGCTTGGGCAACCCAGGAACGTTGGTCCGGGGAACAATGTCCGTCGCCGGAGCGATGGATGTTTGCATATCGGCCTTGCCGGTATTGGCCGCTAAATCTTGCACCGTCCCTTTGACGACGATATTGCCGCCGGTGGGAATCTGCCATTGCATCTGTCCCTCAGTGTTCGGGACGAACGACAACGGTTTCCACTTCGTGCTGTTGCCTTGTTTGTAGTGTAAGGTCAGCGACGACGGCTTGAGATGAGTGTCCACCGCTTTCCAAGTCAGTTGCGCCCAGCCCGGTTGCGATTGCCGTACCGTCAAATACAGTTGCGGCGCTGACGTATCTACGATGACCTTCAGGCCCGGTTCAATCGATTCTTGTGCAGGCGTCAAACTGCCGTCGGCACTCTGAGTGCGTACGACAAACCAGTACTCGCCGTCGCCCGGTGCGTTGAAAGTAAATCGTCCATCGGTCGGCGCCACTGCCTGGCTTTTGCGCCACTTGATTCCTTCGTCGTCCGAAACATACAACAAAATCTGCGTCGCCGACATCCGCTCTAGTTCCGCCGGATCGTAACGAAACGGAATGCGAAACCGCGGTTGGTTGGTATAGATCGGTCGCGTAGGAATCGGCACAGCGGCCGGAGCCAATCGCGCCTCCCAGCCCAGGCACAACAGTGCCAAGACCACAGCGGCCCACCGGTGCAGGCGCGGAGCGTGAAGGAATGCAATTTTGCTGGCAAAGAATACGGGCGATGTCATGGGATTCCGCCGGAATGGTCAGGACAGTGCCAAGACGTGTATATCTCGAAACAGGCGCGTAGTCATCCACCGCAATCGGAGGACTACACCATCGATTGTATCGACTGGTCGGCTTGCGCAACTTGAAGCGATTTCAACGAGGCTTGGGCGAGCCTCGGAAGCAATGTGGACTGTCACCCCTGGGCAAGCCGTTTCAAAACCCGGTTCCGCTTGTTCTCAAAACTCGCAGTTCAGCGTCAGTGGGAAACGTTAGAGCGTTTTGAAATGACTTTGAGCGAGCCGGTCAATTCCATCGCGAGCAACTCAGCGAACTGGAAACAACGGCCGAATGCATGACATCGATTGAGAGAAATCGAGAACAACTGACGAGCCTCGGATTGGGCTCACAGAGAAAAAAATGTTCCTACGGAATTGAACCGCTGAACCTGCGAGATAAGGGTCGCAAGGCTTGGCCCAGCCGAACATTTTATTTCTGTGTGTCATACATGAACGCGACATCCGGCAGCAGACACGGCAAGAATATCTGGCCGATTGCGTAATTTTCCAAAAAGAATCGAAACGGCTCGCACTGCAGCGAACCAACGAGAGGAACTCTCCATCCGCAAACCACTTTTCAAAGGCCAGCGGGGTAACTTCTGTTCACTTGTCGCCGTGAAATCGCCTGTTATTTATGGCCCTGACGTTTCTAATCGCTCGAACAATCGCCTTCAAATTTGAGAGAATTTCGCATGCTCCCGCAACGCTGGATACTCAATAACCACCAATGGTATACCCTGGCAACATTGCTGTTTTTGATCGGTGGACAACAAGTCTGCGCCGCGGAACAAATCGGCCGTCATGAGTGGCAGACCGACTATTACGACGCGTATCGCCAAGCGCAACAGGAACAGAAACTGTTGTTGATCTTTTTCCGAGATACCCAAGAAACTCCCGCCGCAACGGCTTATACGGAGACCGTCCTTCCGCAAGCGGAGTTACACGAGACGCTAGACGAATACGTGCGAGTCGTGCTGCCGACGGACGTTGAGGTCCCAGGCGATGACGATCAGCCGGCGACCAGGCTTCTTGATCACGAGGCGTTTAAGCACATGGAGCAGCAACAGGGAATTGCTGTGATGGACCTGATCGATGACGAAACGGGGCAATACGGCAAACTGATCTCCGCGCATCCCTTTTCACCCGGCCGATTTTATTCGCTGCGGGCGACACAGACCGTGCTCGGTTTGCCGCGTGCAAGTATCACGCAACGCGCATTGATTTATGCCATTCGCATTCACCCCGAATCCCCTAAGAGCACCGAGAGCGACGTCGATGCACACTTGCTCTCCGAAACACACAAGCATTCGCGGGTGATGGCACGCATCGAACAGGTCGGCCACCACAATTGGGACCGCCGGTTTCACGAATTGAACGCCCACTTCGACAATCTCATCGTCGGCGAAGTCGCCGCCGTCAGTTGGGGCGGCGAAACATTAATCGAAGGCGCCAAAGACTGCGTCCACGCCTGGCGCCAATCCCCCGGCCACTGGGCCGGCGTGTCCGGCAAGCATGTGTTCTACGGTTACGATTTGGTGTTGGGGGCGAGTGGGAAATGGTATGCGACGGGGTTGTTTGCATCGGCGGAGTGAGGAGACATATTGTCCAGTTTTTCAACGAGGGTGAATCCGAATGTTTGAGTTCCACGGTTGGGCTAGGGTTCAGTATCACACCCACAATACCGATTCGATTCTTCAGGATCGCTGTTGGGACAATCTCGTTGAATATGTCGAAACAATTACCAATGAACTCGTGAGTTTGAATCGCTATAACATGTGCGATTCGGTATTCGTCACCGGGCAGCACAATCATCGCTCCGAATACGTGATTGAGCTATTCCAATGGATTGCCGATAACTCGCCAGGATCTTATGGGATCCTCTATATTCGCGATGATGAGGACAGTTCCCGATTGTCCGATTTCACAAACTGTTTTCGCGTGTGGCATCTCTGCCGGGGTACATTACACGAACTTGACGACCCATTTTTGTCGCCTGCTATTCCAACCGTAGAAGATCCTTACGGTGAATCGCGAGGAGATTAGCCGATCGTCATCCGGCGTCTTTGTTCAGCTTGTACTTTGCCCATGGAAATGATCGCGTGTGCAATTCGAAGTAACCGTCGCGAAGTAACAGACCAAAGTGCAGGAGGATCAACGTCAGTACGTCTCCATCGACGATAAGGCGTCGGCCAACATGATCAACCGCGAAAGCACCGCTCAAATCGGTATAGATACCGGTCTCTTCATTGCCCTCGACATTCGCCGCCACACAACCACGATAGAAACAGGATGATTGTCGCTGGCCATCCCACACCCAACCGAAATTGCATTCTATATCGCCGCCCCATGTGTGACATGCATAATACGCGATAACGGATTTGGTTGTGTTGGCGAACGTTTGGAGTTGACGCAACAATCCGGTAGGCGGAGTAACGTTCTGCCACCAATCCGGTGCGTCTGCAAATACGATGTCACAATCTAAGATAGGATCGTCGGACGCGGTCAAACCATCGCCAATATTAGTCCACAATACCGCATCCGCGCCGAACCACTCAGTGCCATGATTACCGCCCGGGCCACATAATTCGCGAATCACCAACAACCCATCGACAGGAAGCATCGGCCCGCGACGGACAGTCCGATGCAAATCAATGGGACCATCGTTGCCGAGGATAACCCCATCTACAACTCGTTCTTCGGATTCCATGTCGTGCAAGTGCGGAACATGGTAAATCGCATCGGCTAAAGAGGGAATCGAACCGAACGCCGCAATTACGTCATCGCGAGGTTGGGCGAATACATGTTGTGCATACCAAGTCATGATTGAGCGCTGTGAGATGTTTAGCAGTATGGTTAAAGCGTCAACGTCTGATCAAACATCCGCATATTCTAATGCGATTTGACACCATTGTATGCAACCACATTTACACATCACCCAAACAACCCCACCAGCGGCTCCCCATCGGTAATCCGGTGCGGGCGTTTTTTGGGGGGCGTGGATCACGGCGTCGTTGGGGATGCTTAGTGCTGGGAAACCCTGCGGCAGGCTACAGGGTTCATAGAGATTGCCGTTGGAATTCAGACACAATTGCTTGAATGTCCTCGTCTGATAATTGCAGTTTCAGATCAACCGCCAACTCTCTCGCTAACTGGTCATATGGCGTGTTGCCATCGAGGATATCTCTAGATTGATCGTGGTTTTGTTTAAACAACCGGTAATGCTTGACACTGATATTCCACATCTTATTCGCAGCAGACTTCTGCGCGATGTTGAAAATCAATTGAGCGTCTGTGTGGTATTGGAAGCCTACCACGTCCAGACCTTGGGGTTGACGATTATTCCAGTATTCAGCACGTGATAATAAAAATGCAGCACCTTCGATGTTGTCATTGTCGATGAGCATACATGCGTATTTGTGATATGCTCCTGGATCATCATAGGCGTAACCTACTGCCCGGTCAAAAACCTCCGTCGCTTTTTCAATTTCACCGGCGTCACTAAATTCAATCGCCCGAGTGGTCAATGCATAAGACAGGAGATATCGATTTTGTTTTGAAGGGAATTCACGAGCCAGGGCTTCCAGATAGGTCAATTCGCCTGCAAGATCGCCATGCTCTGATCGGTCCGCAGCTTTGCGAACAAGGAAATATTCCCTAAGAGGCGGATAACCAAACCACACCAACACCGTTGCGCAAACGATGAATGCAAAAGACAGACCGATTACCAAGAATAGCTTGGTCTGTAATATCCTGTTGGGAGTACGCATTGATTTTCCAAGACAATCAAAAGCTTCACTTCGGTCTCGGTATCGTTATGTACAGCTTGACCTACGCCTCGACGATTCCCCATTTGAAAACCCACATCACCCAAACAACCCCACCAACGGCTCCCCATCGGTAATCCGGTGCGGGCGTTTTTGGGGATCGTGGATCACGCCGTCGTTCGGGATGCCCAGGGCGTGGTACATTGTGGCAATCATGTCTTCGGGCTTGACCGGGTCCTTGGTGACGTAGGCGGCTTGTTTGTCGGTTTCGCCGTAGATCTGCCCGCCGCGAATTCCACCGCCGGCCAGCAGCACTGATTGGCAGGCGCCCCAGTGGTCGCGGCCCATGTCCTTGTTGATTTTGGGCGTGCGTCCGAATTCGCCCAAGGCGACCACCAATGTTTCGTCCAGCAGGCCGCGTTGGTCGAGATCGTCCAACAGCGCCGAATAGGCCAAGTCGAGCGGCGGGAGGCAGTACTTTTCTTTGAGCATGGCATAGCCGCTGATCTTGCCCAGCGAGCCGGTTCCGCCGTGGTTGTCCCACACGTTGAGCACGTTGCCATCGGGGGCAATATAAACCCAGACGACGGTCACCAACCGCACACCCGCTTCGACGAGTCGGCGGGCCAACAAGAAACTTTCGCCGTATTCGTTGCGGCCGTAGCGGTCGCGCATGCTGTCGGGTTCTTTGGTGATGTCGAAAGCACCGTGCGCCTCCGGCGAGGTGAGCATACCGAACGCCTGTTGCCGGTAATGACCGATGCCGAATTTATCGGAGGCCAACTTGTGGCCGTGCTTTTGCATCATGCGGTCCTCTTGCTCCAACAGATTGAGCAGTCCGAACCGCGCTTGCAGACGAGTGGTCGTCAGGCCGTCGGGAAGTTCGATGCTGTGCGGCGCGGGGCCGGTCACTTCGCCGGGGGTTTTGAGTTCCATCGGATCGTAACGCGGGCCGAGGAATCCGCTGTAGGTTCCGGTGTAGGTCACACCATCGTGCCCGATCGGCCGCGGAATCGTCACGCTGCCCGGCATCACGTTGGGCGGCGCAAATTTGGAAACGACCGAAGCCACGTTGGGAAAATCATTGCGATTGCGTTGATTGCGGGGGACGGCAAGCGTGTCGTTGATTTTCCCGGTGAGCGAATAATAGACGCCCACCTCATGCGTGTTGCTGTGATGCGTGTAGGAGCGGACGACGGCCATCTTGTCGGTGTGTTTGGCCATCAACGGCAATTGGTCGCTGAGTTGGATGCCCGGCACGACGGTCTCGACCGGATCAAACAGACTGCGAATGCCGGCCGGTGCCTGCGGTTTGAGGTCGAACATATCCTGCTGCGGCGGTCCGCCCCACAGGTAAAGCAGAATGCACGATTTGGCTTTTCCCCCAGAAGCCGTCTCAGCCGCAGCAGCCTGTTCGGCCTGCAACAACCCCGGCAGCGCCAGCCCGCCCAAGCCCGCTTGCCCCAACCGAATCATCGCATCGCGCCGGTGTAGCATGGTTTTTCGCCCTGTGAGTTGCGTGAGTTAGGTGGCCGCCTGACGCGAATTCATTCTGGAAATCGCAATCCTATGATAAACGGGTGCTGATGGGTTTGGGAAGTGGGAACCGATGATTGAAGGTAACAAGAGGCCTGCTTAACACCTTTTGCAGGAGCCGAAGTTCAAAGCGGGGCGACCAGTAATTGATTCCACTGCCCTTCCACATCACGCCACAAACGGCAGATCCTCGCGCGGCTCTGCGGCGAAACGGATCACGTGGCCGTCGGGGTCTTGGATCCGCATTTCCCAGGCCCAATGGAAATTGGTCGGTTCCATCACAATGTTGGCACCGGCAGTTTGAAATTCCTCGTAGAGCGGATCGAGTGCTTTCAGGCCGATCCATAACCAAGTCCCTGGATGTCCTTGCCCCTCTTGGCTGAGATAGATGCCGAAGCCGTCCCGCTCGACATAGCCGATCAACAAGTCCTCGGTGACCCATTCCCCCCGCTCGAAGCCGAGCACGTTTTCGTAATACTCGAGGCTGGCAGCAAAGTTTTTGACGTTAAGAATCGGTGCGATATTTTCGAACAAGCCGCGATTTTTGCTGGTGGACATGGCGGGGGCCTTGTATCCGGGGATAGGGGTTTCAGCGGGTTTGACGACAACTGATCCATGCTACTCCGAAATATCCTACGGCGAAACAGCAAGCCCCTCTCCGGGCATGGCCATGATGAGCTTGGTGTAGGCCATCTCAAAGCCCAAGCGGCGCGCGTTGCGTTCGGTGGCGATGCCCGGCCGGGTGTGAATCGTAACCAACGGGCAACCCAATTCCCGCGCGCGTTCTAATCGCCGGGCAATGAGCGCTGCTTGAATTCCCCGTCGCTGAAATTCGGGCAACACACTCGTTCCGAAAAGGCATGCGACCGCCGCGGTGGTCTCCATCCCCCCGCCACCCGCCGGTACGCCGTCGATCAGCGCCAGGTAATGGCTGGAGCGGGGGTGAGCGACCGTGTTGTGGGAGACTTGAAAAAAGATGTCGCTCACCGGTTCGCCAGCGGGGCGAAATCCTGAAGTGGCGACGTCGATGAAGGTGCGAGTTTGTCCTTCGTCGTGCGCATCGACAGGCACCAGTTCCAGTCCCGGCGGCCAACCATGCTCGAGCAGCGACCGCAAATCGTCATCAGCAGCGACCGTGCGGAACATCACGTTTTCAAACTCACGCAGCTCAAAGCCCCGTTTGGCCAACCCGGTGATCAAGGTTTCATCAACAAACGGGCAGACTTCAAGCCGCGGTTCCACGCCGCGCTGCACATAGAAATCGACTAGCCGGTCCAGGTCGTCATCGCTCACCGGGCCGGCCATGCCAATCCCGCACGCCTGATTCGCCCAGGACCCCATGCCGGCAAACGCCATCCATCCCCCGGCGATATGTTCGCTCTCGCTGGCAATCTCAGCTGTCCCCTCCGCTTGCCGCGTTTCTTCGAGAATTGCGATCTCTCGATAATTCATTTTTGCTGCCTTAGCATTCGATGTCGCGTGCCGAACAGATTTCAGAGGCGCGGCCTTAAAAAAAGGTTCGCGCCTAACCTGCAAAAGGGGGCTTGGCGCGCGGCAGGCGGGAGCCTGCCCTACCAGTTTTGTGCGAGGCTTTTTTATAGCGCGCGGCTCAGCAGGAGCTTCGCCCTCCCGGGATGCGGGGATTGGCATGCAGTGAGACGTTGTCAGTCGGTCAGGCGGACGCAGAGGATTTCATTGTCGTTGCGGACATACACGTGCTGGCCGGCAAAGGCGGGATGTGCCCAGGTGCGGTCAATGATGTTGGTGCGCGACTGTTCGTCGTAACCCTCGGGCGTCAGCCGCGACAGAATCAGATCTCCTTCGGCATTGAGGATGATCACACGATTCGTGTCTCCCAGCCAGACCAGATTGGCTTGCGGATTGCGGCCGCGCGGGGTCATGCGGTGCTTGTCGTCCGTCCACATTTTTTCGCATTCGCGAAACTGAAAACAGACCAGCCCACGGTTTTTGTCCAAGCTGTAGAGATATCCGTCACGATACAGCGGCTGGCACATCAACCCGCGCAAATGACGGTTTTCCTCCCACAGCAACTTGGCTTCGTCAGGCTTATCGCCCAACTCGATGGCCTTGGCGCCGTGCCAGTAACCGGTCACGAAGACGATGCCATCGCGAAAAATAGGTGTCGCGATCGAGACATCGTACTGGACTTCGTAGGGAATCGACCACTGAATCGTTCCGTCCGCCGGTTTTAGTCCCAGGATATGTCGCGGAGACCAACAGACGAGTTGCTCATTTCCGTTGTGCGAAATGATAATCGGCGTGCCATACCCGGCTGGATCGTCGCTGCTGCGCCAGACTTCCGCCCCGGTTATTCGATCCAAGGCGACATAACAACCGCCGTTGGCACCGGGATGCACGATGACGAGATTTTTCCAAATCACCGGTGAGCCGGACAGTCCCCATTCGGGAACGGTGGCATCGTCGTTGCCTAAAAAGTCGTGCGACCAAATTACGGTCCCGTCATCGGCGTCGAAACAATGCGTATGCCCCAGTGTGCCGAAGGTGTAGACACGGTTTTCGAAGACTGTGGGTGTTGCCCGCGGGCCGTTGCCGTATTCGAGTTTTCCGTAATCGGCGGCGTAGATGTGTTCCCACATTTTTTCGCCCGTGGTGCAATTCAAACACAACACGCGTTCAACCTGCTCAGGCTCGGTGGGCCGATCCATGACATACAGACGGTCCCCCACGACGGAGATCCCGCCATACCCGCCGCCGATCGGCTGTTTCCAGACTTGTTGCAGACCAGTCTCGGGCCAGCGCTCGGGAAGCTCTGGCGCTTGCCAAGTCCCATCGCCCTGCGGCCCCCGCCAGCGCGGCCAGTCTTCCGCCTGCGCAGCGAGTAGGCCCCAGCCCATCATTAGCGCGGCGGCAATTGCGAGTTGCTTGAAGAATTTGACGGACATCGACCTCAGACCCCTGCCGGAATGGCCCAGTGGCCGCCGTCGCGATAGGTGCGCGATAACATCGCCTGCGCTTCGGCATCGCCCACGACTTTTTCGGCAGCGGGATCAAAATTGACTGTCCGCTGCAAACGGTTGGCGATGGTGGCCAAATGACACAAGGCGGCGGAGCGAAAGCCGATTTCGATATCCGCATTAGGTCGCCGCGATGTCTTGATCGCATCCACAAAATCTTGTTGGTGGTTTGAGATCTTTAGCGGCACCGGATTTTTTGCGACCGGTTTGTCAATGCGGCGATTCCGTTCGTCCCAGACCAACAGCTTGCCCCGTTTGCTGAGCAACATTTGTCCTGCCGTGCCATAGAATTCCGCGCCGCTGTCGGCGTTGTAGGGATAGTTCTTGTCCCACAATCGCATTTCGAAAGTCAATTGTCGGCGACTGCCGATCGAACCGTCCCCTTCGTACTCGAACAGCGCGGTTTGCGTATCGGGATACTGTTGGTCGTCATCGAAATACGATTTACCTCCCAACGACACCACACGGGAGGGATGCGTATCGACGCCCAGTCCCCAGACTGCATAATCGAGATCATGCACGCCATCGTTCCCCATATCCCCCGTGCCGAAATCGTACCACCAATGCCAGTTGTAATGGCTGCGGTTTTCCTGGAACGGAACCATCGCTGCGGGGCCGATCCAAGTCTCGTAATCAAGACCAGCCGGCGGCTCGCTCGGTTGGGCGTGACCGATATTCGAGCGACGTTGTACGTTCCACGCCTTGGCGGCCAGGATATCGCCGATCATCCCTTCGCGGAGCATCTGAATGGCGGTGGCTGTGAAGGGATTGCTGCGTTGTTGTGTGCCGTGTTGTACGACACGATCGTTACGCCGCGCAGCTTCGACCAACAGTTGCCCTTCGCGAAAATTATGCGCACAAGGCTTTTCGACATAGACGTGCTTGCCGGCGTCGCAGGCCAGAATCGAAGCGGGTGCGTGCCAATGGTCGGGAGTGGCGACGATGACGGCATCGACCGACTTGTCATCGAGAATCTTGCGCAAATCCCCGACGGCGTGTTCGCTTTTTACACCGAACTGTGCGGCTGCTTTGTTTCGCCGTTGTTCGTCTGGATCGCACACATAGGCGATTTCGACTCCGGGCTGACCGGTAAAACCTTGCGCGACGCCTGGCCCGCGTCCGCCGCAACCGATCAAACCGACGACGAGTTTATCATTAACCCCTTTGGCCAAAACCGCAGGCGCGCCGGCCAGTACTGCGGTTGCAGTCGCAGAGGCTGCGGAAGCGGTCTTTAGAAAGTTGCGACGATCGGTATCGGCCATGCTTCAGGTCCTGCAAAAAGGTGAGATGTCACGAATTGCAATTCACGATCAGCTACGCACAACATACGCCCGGCTGTGTCCAATGAACCACTTTGCAGGATACCGTTGCCGCGATCCGCATTCAACCGGGACCAGCGCACCGCGAATGAGTACGCGACGCGCTGCCGGTTTCCAGGGATCTGTGGAATCAACTCTTTCGCTTAGGCTTTTCCGGCCAATTGCGGATGGCCTTTGACTTCGTCTTGGGTCTTTTCCACCAACTGCTCTGCGGCATCGGCAGCTTGTTTGGCGGCGGCGAATTTGTCCTTCGCCACTTGCACGGCAGCGTTTTGATCGACGACAACTTTCTTCGCGGCTTCCAAAGCGGCCACCATGGCCACGGCATTTTTCTCCGCGGCTACCAAGTCGGTCTTGGCCTTTGCCAGTGCGGCCTTGGTCTCTTCTAGAGATTTTTTGGCAGCAGCCAAGTCGGCGTTCTTCTTGTCGACCACAACTTTGACCTGAGCGGCGATCGCAGCCACATCCGCGTCTCCGCCTGATTTTTCGACGGCCTGTGCCGCCTTAGCTGCCGTTTCGTTCAACGAAGCCACAGTTGCATCCAAGGTGGCAATCGTTGTTGTGGTTGTCGCTTCTTGCGCGGTTGCCGCGGCGATGGCGTCTTTGGTTTGTTGGACCGTGGTGTTGGCGGCTTGTACGTTTGCCTCAGCGGTCGCGACTCCCGTATTCGCCTGCGCCAATTGTTCTTCGGAGCTCTTCAACTCTGCGGCAGCTTCGGCGGCAACACCGGCCAACTGTGCGTGGTTGGCTTTCACTTCAGCCAAGACGGTTAGTTTCTTGGTGAATTCGATTTCGTTTTGCCAACGAGCGACAGCCGCTTGGGAGGTGGCGACTTGTGCCGTCACGGCGTTGACCGCTTGTTGAGTCGCAGCGGCTTTGTCGACCGCTGGTTTCAACAAGGGTTCTACTGTTGCCAGTTGTTTGCCGGCCGCATCGAACGCGGCTTTGGTATCGACGACTTGTTTATCGGCGGCGACGAGTGCCTGTTTTGATTTTTCAAGCACGGCTGCCTTTTCCGGCAATGCCTTCGTGGCGGCTACCAATGCAGCGGAATTTTTGGTCATTTGCTCGGCCAGTTGTGCCACAGCCGCTGCCAGTTCTTTATCCTCAGGATTTTTCGCAGCAGCTTCTTGTGCCTTCGTGGCGGACTCCTTCAGCAAAGGAACCAACGGTTCGAGCGTTGCCATGGTTTTGGCAACAGTCTGATGTTCAGCCGTTGCTGCATCCACCGCCGCTTTCGCGGCCTTGGCGGCTTCGACGGCTTGGTTGTGTTGAGCCTGCGTGTCGGCGACCGCTTTTTTGGCGACTGCGACATCGGCCGTTGCCTTGGTTGCGGCCGCTTGTGCGGCTGTGTTGGCGTCGGTCTGTTTTTTCAGTTCGGCTTGCTGGGCAGCGAGTTGTTGCTCGGCCATGGTGAGCCGTTCGGCCAACGTGGCGGGGTTCATGGTCAAATCGCCGACCGGTTTTCCGTCAGCGGCGTTCCAGACGTGAATCGCTCCACTCCAATCGCCGGCGATCACGTGGTTGGTTTCGTCACAATGAGTAATCCGCAGGGCGATGTCTGGAAATGAAGGGAAGGCCAGCAACTGTTTGCCTGCTTGGTCCCACAGTTTCGCCGTACGATCACGTCCGCAGGAGACGAGGCGGCCATCGCGGGTGAACTCCACCGCAGCTGCGCCACCACCGTGTGCCGACCAGGTTTTAACATTGCCGCCGTTTTCCATTTCCCAAAGTCGGATGCCGCCATCTTCGCTGCTGGAGGCCAGGATGTTGGAATCGCTGCGCCAAGACAGCCCGGTGATTGCCGCGGAGTGTCCGCGGAGTGACGCATATTCGCGGGCGGTGTAACCTTCCCAGACAAACATGCCGCCGTTGCGATCACCCGTCGCTAACAGCACACCGTCGGGGCTGAATGCGATGGAATAAATCCAGTCGGTGTGTTTTTTCAATTCATGCAGTAACGAGCCGTCCGCAGTGGAGTAGATCCGCACGACGCGTGCCGGACCACCCAAAGCGACCATGGTTTGATCAGCGCTGATGTCAGCGGCTAAAACCGCGTCGAGTTCGTCACCGACTTCGATGACTCGTTCGCCGGTTTTGATATTCCAAACCACCACGCGTCCGCTGGCACCGCCCCGTCCGCCGGCAGCCAATAACAAATCGCCGGTACTGCTAAATTTGAGGACGTGGGGCACACCTTCGGGAAATGGCAGCGTCCCGAGGAATGCCAATGTCTGAGAGTGATAAAGCAACACTTGCTGCTGCCCGCTCACGGCCACGAGCGGTGCCCAAGGACTGGTGGCCAGCGCAGTGACTGCGGTTGTCCGTTCGGTATGCACAACCGGTTCAAGGTTCAATCGTCCCGGCATCGGCGGCGGTCCCTCGGGCTTGCCGGTTGGTGCGCCTTTTAATGAAAAATCGAACTTTGGCTTTTTGGGCGCCATCGCCTTACTGCCGGCTGTTTCCAATGCTCCGCCGTCGATCCATTTTTCGATGACGGCCAGCATCTCTGCCGGCATTTTTTCGGAATCGGGCGGCATTTTGGGTTCGGCTTGATGCGTGATCAACTCGAACAAATAACTTTCCGAAGCAGCGCCCGGTTCAATGACCGGTCCCGAGCCGCCGCCTTGCATCGTGCCGATATAAGAGGTCAGATCCAGGTCCGCCGTCTTCTTGTCGGTGTTGTGGCAGGAACCACATTTTTGACGCAGAATGGGCAGGACGTGATCGATGAAGTTGATTTTCGGTGCTTTATCACCCGCCGGTTTCTTGTCCGCGGCTTGCGCAACGGTTGCCAGCGTGGCAGTCACCACTGACATAGCAACGACAAGACGAATCATGGACCGTTTGGCGGTTTGATGTTTGGAAAAGTTCAACATTTTATAATCTCCGAATCACCGGAACTGAATCTAGTGATTGAATAGAAACTCACGTGAATTCATCAGTGCCCAAAACACATCTTCTAAAACAGCTTGCTGATCCTTCTCTGCGACGAGTATTGATTCCAACGCCGCTTTTTCTTTATCCGTAGGATGCCGAGTCAAGCAGCGAATATAGATCTCATCAATAATCTCTTGCGGCGATTTCTTTTCCTTGAGCCGCTGTTCGACCAGTTTGCCTTGCTTGATTTTATTGTTCACCGTATCGCCGTTGAGCAGGTGTAGGGCCTGAGACAAGTTCGGCTCCATCTTCACTTCGCAAGCACAAACAGTACCGCGTGACGCGCGACCAAATGTTTTCAAAAAGTAGGTCGACGTGTTGCCATCGGAAATCTGCACGGCGCGGGCCCCGCTCGGCAAGCCACGGAACTTGTTCTTCGTGTCGGTCACCTGCGTAACGGCATCCAGCAATACCTCAGCGCGGACGCGTCGCAGCGCCATGTGCGAGAAGTTGCTGTTGTCGGTGGCATTGGTTTCGTTGGTTTGCGTGGCCAATTGATAGGTACGTGACGTGCAGATGTCGCGGACCAGTTTTTTGAAGTCATAGTTGTATTCGGTGAATCGCCGTGCCAATTCGGCCAGCAACTCGGCATTGACCGGCGGATTGCTGATCCGCACGTCATCGACTTCGTTGATGATGCCTTTTCCGAAGAAATGCGCCCAAACGATGTTGGCCAGATTCGGTGCGAAATAAGGGTTCTCGGCCGATGCCAACCATTTGGCCATCACTTCGCGGCGATCCTTTCCAGCGACATCAGGAACCGCTCCTCCCAAAAACTTGGGAGGCATGACAGCCCCGGTCACAGGGTGCTTCACTTCACCGCGACCGCTATTGAAGATGATCTTCTCACGAGGATCCTCGCCCTGCTTGCGGCCAATTTGTGAGAAGAAGGCGGCGAACGAATAATAATCGTCCATCGTCCAGCGGTCGAAAGGATGATTGTGGCATTGCGCACATTGAATCCGCATGCCCATGAACACCTGCGCGACGTTTTCCGAAACCTTCAACGTTTCCGTTTCGGTCTGATAGTAATTCGTGGCTGCATTGGAGAATGTCCCTCCATTCGAGGCCAACAATTCCTGAACCATTTTGTCCATGGGAACATTGCTGGCAACCTGCCCTTGCAGCCAGTTGTAATAGCGGAGCATGGACTTGTAGGTCACCGCCCGGGTCGTGCGAATTTGCAGCAACTCCGCCCACTTCATCACCCAGATCTCGACGAATTCTTTACGGTCAAGCAACTCGTCCACCAGGCGATCGCGCTTGTCCGGCGCTTGATCTTGCATGAACCGGCTATATTCGTCGACTGTCGGCAAGACGCCGACAATATCCAGATGAGCGCGACGCAAAAACTCTTCATCACTGCACAATTCCGACGGTTGGATACGTAGTTTCTTGAGTTTGTCGTAGATCAACTCATCGATGTAGTTGTTCGCCGGCGTTTCCGCCCAGGTGAATTGCAACCCCTTGGGCAGCACGATGAATTGGCTTCCCACGGTGTGCGTGTCATAGCGGGCCATGATGAAGGCTTCACCGCGGTTCTGGGCTTCAACAACGCCATCCGGTGAAGTGGTCGCCGAGTTATCGTTGTTGCTAATAAACTGCGCCAGTGAGGTGACGTCGCGATCAGTTCCGTCGGAGTATTTGGCGCGTACCGTTAATTTTTGCGTGGTCCCCTGCCCGTCGAGCACGGCTCCTTTGGGGTAGAGTTCTAATTCAACGACCTGCGGGACTTCGCCGGCATCCAGCGGCGCTCCGGCTTTCAGCCAGCGAACGATTGTTGCATTGATTTCACCATCTGCGTCAAAACGTTTGCCACCGCCATGCGCGACTCTTCCGGTCGATTTCTCCAGAATCAGACTCGACTCGGGCAGCGCCAGATTGATTCGTCGTCCACTGATTTCGCGTGTTAAGCGATGGTGATCGCCGACCGGATCAAATCCGAACAACGAGAGGCGAAACCCGTCTTTGCCCCGTGCTGCGCCATGGCAGCTTCCCATGTTACATCCCGCACGCATGAAGGTGGGCATGACGTCTAAATGAAAACTGATTGGGCGGTCCGTGGTCGCAGCGGCCACTTTAACCGGAATCTTGACCGTCAAGCCGGCGTGTTCAACAACCAACTCCGTCGCCCCGTCGGCTGTTGGATACAGCGTGCTATTTTCGAGCTTCGCAAATGCCGGATCGGCCAATTTCATTGTGGCTTTTTCGGTGACGTCGCGCGTGATGCCGTCGGAATAACGGGCTTGCACGATCAATGATTGCCGATCGCGCGACGTATTTAGCTGAACGTCGGGAGGATAAACCAGGATTTCAACAGGTTGTGGCTCGTCCGCGCGCGTCATGCCGGCGGTGAGTAGCATGACTGTCAACGCCAACACAATCCGTCGCCATTGGGATACGAAATGCATGATGATTCGTGTTCCTTAATAACTCGTTCATTCCCCAGCGAATCGGGGGCCATGAGAAATATATGTCGTGGTCGTGGTCCCGCGCCTTCCTCAGCGCGAACCGGCGTACTGTGGAATTAATTTGACGCTGCAGTTCCTGCGGCGCGTTCTTTGGCTTCGAGTCGCAATTTTTCCAAACGCGTCAGTCGTTTTTCGGGTGCCGGCTTCGGCTCGGCCGGTTTTGCGGGTTCAGGTTTTGCCTTCGGCTTCGGTGCGGGGGCATCGGGCTTGGGGGGCAACGGTTCGTCGATACGCAATTCGGTGGCCCCGACGTTACTATGTACCACCGGCTCGGCGTTCTCGGTGATGATCACTTGGCAAATCACGTTTTTGTGAGTCCCCACCGGACTGGTCTTATCGGAAGTCACGGCAAAGGTGACCTCGGCAGTTTCTTTGGTAATCGCCAATTCCGGGGCAGCGACCTTATGCGGCAGCCCGACCAGACGAACGGTCGCGTTTCCTTCGAAGGGGCGACTGTGTGTCAGCTTTCCGAAGATTTCTGTCTTTTGCCCTTTTTCGACGGCTGAGCGTTCCAAGGCGATGGTCACATACGGTTCGGCGACTTCCAAGGTCGCCAATTGTGAGGCCACCCAACCTGCTCCCCCAACGTCGGCCGAGCCGAGAGCATAGATCTTCCATTTTTTGATTCCCGCACCGCCATTGGCGTTCAAAGGATACAGGACTTCGTTTTTCCCTTCAGGGATGGTCACCGAGCTGGACGCTCCGACTCCCGGGGGACGGAACGGCAATTGGACGTTGATCGCCGCGGTGAAACCTTCTTTGCGATGCGCCACGATTTTCAACTGCATCGATCCGTTGCGTACCAACGGCACTTTGGGCTCTACGATTTCCAAGTGAAACGGAAGTTCGTCCACGACCGCGATCGCCAATTTGTCCACATCGCGCCAGGAGTACAACGATTGTCCCGGTGCGGCGATGACGAAGTCGGCGCGGTTGCTATACCCGCCACTGATGTTTTTTTTCTCATCCGCATGTCGTGCGCGGAAATCGACGAGCATCCCACCCAACGGTGCATCGGCGGCGGCTTCGAAGACCACCGGCATCGTGTTCAGATTTCCGGCCATCGGCTCACAGACCATCGTGATCCCAGGGGGCAATTCCTTGGGATCTAGAATCAATTCTCCACTAAAGTTGGCGCGACTGGCGGAGATGAGCGAACCGAAACGGTTTCCCCGAGCGACAAAAATCGATTGGCGGTACTGCGAATAGCGGGCAGTACGCGGAATCCCCAATTTGAGTGTCGGCGTGACCCCGGAAAACTCGATGCGGTACACGTAGTCCGCTCCCCCTTTGCCGAGGTGATCGGTGACGCGGACGATGTACTCGCCATCTTCGGGGACTTTAAAACGAATATAGCTGTCGGGACCGCGTGAATCATCGTTGCCGGCAAGACTGCTACCGTCTGCTTTATACAAGTTGAGGACCGGATCCAACGGAGTCCGTAAGCGACGAGCGTAGCATTCGACTTCGAAGACTTGTCCCTTTTTCGCGGCGAACTTAAAGCAGTCGACATCGCCCGGTTCGGAAATAATTCCATTAAACGCCAGCGGCAATTCCGCGGGGGTCGCTTGAGCGAAGTCATTGTTCGGTTCGACCTCTAAAGCATTGCCATGCTCTGACAACCGAAATGGATTTCCCGAGGGAGCTATGCTGCCCTCCGCTGTGGCGAACACCGAGTAGTCCGGAATGATCTCCGCCGGCAGCGGCAGTTTGGCGGCGATTTCTCCGCCGGCATCTCCCAGAAACCGCACATCGATTTCTTCACCAATTTTTCCCCCAGCCGGATAAACTCCGGTGGGACGAGGGAACGTGCCAATGTGCACGCAGTAGCGGCATTTTGCGTTTCCGCCATATGCACTTTCGCGGACCTCGATAATGTATTGTCCATCTTCCGGTGCGATCACCGAGACAGCCGCATCCTGTTTGACCAGCGGCGTGTCATCGGCCGAGGCCAGTTCAAACCGTTTGGAATCCAGAATTGCCAAATAGGGGTCGAACATGGTTTCGCCCAACCTCATGCCTTCGATCTCGGCTGCGATGCGTTGACCTTTTTTGGCTTCGACCATGTAGTAGTCGACGTCTTCGTTCGTGACCACGCCATGCACGGTGACATTCAGGTCGATTTTTTGAGGTTCCGCAAATTCATTGTTCGGCTCAGCTTCATTAACGATGGGCAAAGCCCCGACGTAAAACACGCGGAATTCTGAAATCCCGGATTTCGTACGCACCTGAGCCACATGTTCGCCGAGTCGGCAGTCGGATGCGATCTTGACGGTGGCTTTGGCGACGTTGGCCCCGTCGGCTTCGATTTTGGTGACTTCAAAGCCGGGAGAATAGAAGAAGATCTCCTCGGCATCAGCCATGCGAGCTCCACTGAAGGAGATGACGCTTTCCGTTCCCCGCTGCACGCCGCGCGGCAGGATAATGTTCAGCGAAGGGGAAGCCGCGATCGCAGCGGTCCCAAACGTGCTGACAGCCAGCGTCACACAGGCACAAACACCTAAAGAAAATCGTCGCAACATGACAAACCTCTATGTTTCCATCACGAAAATCGGCAGGGCCGTTTCGAAAAACATTGATTTCACCAAAACAGGGAGCGAGCGCAGATGTTAGCAAGCGAGATTTTCGCTGCTCGGCCTAGGCCAATAGATCCTTGCGGACCTTGCCGCCGTTGACGATTTCGATGGGACGATCGCCGGGAGCCATCAGTTCTTTGTCAGCCACGATTCCCAAACACTTGTAGATCGTGGTGGCCCAGTCTTCGACGGTCAGCGGATCCTGGTCCGGTTCGCTGGCAGTGGCATCGGACGTTCCGTAAGTGATGCCGCCCTTGATCCCGCCTCCAGCCATGACGACGCTGAAGACCTTGGGCCAGTGGTCGCGACCGGCGGTGCCGTTGATTTTCGGGGTACGGCCGAATTCACTGGCGATGCAGACCAAAGTGTCCTTCAATGTGCCGCGACGATCCAGATCGCGGATCAGTGCTGCATAGGCCTGGTCGAATGCCGGGAGCTGTCTTCGAATTCCGCCGTTGATGTTGTCGTGCATGTCCCAACTGCCGTAGGTCAGTGTGACAAACCGCGACCCCGCTTCGCACAGTCGACGGGCCAACAACATCCGAGCTCCGGCGGAGTTGCGGCCGTATTCATCGCGGACCGCATCCGGCTCGGCGTTGATGTTGAACGCCTCCCGCGCTTTTTCGGAACTGACGAGCGAATAGGCCCGTTGGTAGAAACTGTCCACAGCATCCAAAGAGTCTGCTTTTTCCTTGGAGACAAAATGATCATTCACAGCCGACAGCACCGTGCGGCGACGCGTGAACCGCGTGTCATCGACGCCGCCGGGCAGTTTGAGGTCTTTGACCGTAAAGTTTTTGGCAGCGGGATCCGAACCGAGACTGAAAGCGGCGTAGGATGAACTCAGGTAGCCGGTGCCGGCATATTCGTTCGGCTGATTCGGAATACAGACGTATTGCGGCAGATGGTTCTTCGAAGGAAACTCGTGCGTCACCACACTTCCCATGCTGGGGAAGGACAAAGCCGGGCTCGGACGGTAGCCGGTGAACATATTGTGCGTCCCCCGCTCATGGGCCGCTTCGCCGTGGGTCATCGACCGGCAAATTGCCAGTTTGTCAGTGACCTGCGCCGTGTTTTTGAGCAATTCGTTCAAGCGGGTTCCCGGAACATTCGTTTCGATCGAATTCATCGGTCCGCGATATTCGATCGGAGCGTAGGGCTTGGGATCGAATGTCTCTTGGTGAGCCATGCCGCCGGGTGCGAAAATGAAAATCACCGATTTCGCCGTGCCTTCGGTGCTTTCATAAGCTTTCAGATCGGCGCGGGCTTGCTGCATTTGCAAAAACTGAGGCAAGGTCAGCCCCAATCCGCCTAAAAATCCAACATGCAAAAAATCTCGGCGTGAGGGTCGAAAGTGCATGAGAGTGCCTCCTTGGTGGGGTTCTTCCCGTAAAAACTCATCCAACGGCTCCGGGTCTCCGGAGGTGTCGCCGTCAAGACGATGATTTTGGCAAATAGTACAAACGGCGTGAATTTTCCGACGGAATGAAATTCACTTCGATGATTGCAACAGGAATTCGAATCGTGTTGTTCACAATTCAGTGGGTGGGGCCGTGGGTAGGCGTTTGGGTAGGATATCTTTTGGTGTGGCCCGCGAGGAGGGTTGTTAATCGGGGGCAACGTCCGCTCCCGTCAACAAAGGTTCTTCTAACTGTGTAATATGACAACACCGCGTGCTCAATGTCAAGCAGATCTTCTTCCAATTCCCCTTCGCTGACAAAATAGGTTTTCTCAAATCAGCACATCAAAACTGCCCAGGCAGACTTGACTGCTGCTAACGAGAGTGACCACCAGAAATCCCGCAGCATCGTTATAATCCGTCGATCAGCTTGCAGCGGACAATCTCAAATGCACCCGCATGATTCGCTGCACAAACCCAACCCGGTCATTGACGCGCAGTTTTTGAAACAGCCGGTCGATGTAGACGCGAATCGTCCCCGGGCTGACCGGTTGACCATCCTTCTTGTGCAATTGGCGGGCGATGTTAGCGCGCGTCTGCCCTTCAAAGATCAGGATCGCCACGCAGAGTTCACGGGTCGAGAGATCGAGTGCAATGCCGATCGAAATCCACTCCTCGGGAGTCAGCAGATCCTCAGCCGGATCCGCAGGTGAAAGCAAGTCCTCTTTCGACCATAGCGCCGCACGTCGCTGCAGACGTTCGGAGTCCTCGCCCGGGCTGGGGGACTTTGGTTTACGTTTCTTCGCCATCCCGTCCGTTACCTCGTTCGATCATGTTGCATGAAAACACCCCTCGTGATTCTACCCAGTCACGGCCGTCATCGCCAAGAATAAAGTCGCCCAAAGTCGTTGGACCGCGCCGCACCCTTGACCATCGTCCCCGAACATCTCACCATGATCATTCCTGCGGTTTGGTGATGAACAACCAACCGCGCGGCCATCTTCCCCCATCGTCCATTATTTTCGCGTGAGGTTCGACCACCATGTCGACAAAAACACTCTCCCTTTGCACATTGCTGTTGTTTGCTTGCGGGGCACTTTTTCCCATCGGCTGTACTGTCTCCAGCGAGGAAGACCCAGCCCCAGAGGCAGAAGTTTCCGCTCCCGATGAAAACACAGATTCCGAAGTCTTCACGGATGAAGTCCCTGCGGACGATGAGACCTCAGTCAGCAACCAAGAGGAATTAGCCAAAGTCCTGGATGAAGCGGAAACCGCCTTGGCCAATGAGGCCGAGACGGAGGAGGCGGCAGACGCGGAAGTCGCCGACTCAACGGAAATCCCCGACACCAGCCACCTCCATTTAAAATGGATACACGATGCCAACGTCGATGGACCGGAGACGTATGAGCACCATCACGAGTATCTGGCAAAGTCCAAAAACAAAGCGCGGTTGGTTCTGACCAACAACGGACAAACGGCATTGCCGGCAAAAGGCTGGGCGCTCTACTTCCGCATCGGACCGTTTATGTATCTCGACGAAGAAGCTTTTGCTCAAGACAACGAAACGGTCAAAGCCAGCTTCACCGGAATCCAGGGCCGCTACAAAATCGAACCGACCGACGGCTTTAAACCGCTGAAAGCCGACGAGTCGTTGACGATCCCGATTGTTGGCATGCGTCAAATCATGCTCAACAGCGATCCGCCGGTCGGATTCTATTTGGTCAGCATCGACGAAGACGGGAACGAGGCCTTGGTCGGCGACATCGCCATTGAATACGGTCCGATCAAAGGGTTCACTCCTTCGCCGGAACCAATTGGAGCTCGCGCGGATGCCAAATCCCGCTATGCCCGCCACTCCCAATACAACGGCGAAAGCGAACCACAAGTCGCACTGCCAGCGCCGCGGAACGTTGACCTTGATGATTCGAAAAAAATCGACCTCGCCCAATTGGCAGCCGTCGAGTCGTCGGACGATTTAAAATTCGAAAGCGACGCGCTGACCACCCTGCTCAACAAGCATCGCCAAGCCAACGAATCGGACGAGGCCGCTACAGTTAGCCTGACCATCGATCCCGAGCTCGCCAAAGAACAGTACAAACTAACCGTCAACGACGAGGGCGTCAGCCTCAGCGGCGGATCGGCCGCCGGGGTGTTTTATGGAATTCAAACGATCGACCAATTGCTCGACCGATTCGGCGACCACCTGCCTTACCTGACGATCGATGATCAACCGCAATTTTCCTACCGCGGATTGATGGTCGACATTTGTCGCCATTACTTCGGGCCGGAGACATTGAAAAAAGTCATTGACCAAATGGCGCATTACAAAATGAATATACTGCAACTACGCCTCAACGAGGACGAAGCCTGGCGCATCGAAATCCCCAGCTTGCCGGAATTGACCGAGATCGGTTCCAAGCGAGGCCACGTGACACATGACGCGGACGGAAAAGTCGTGCAATTGCCTGTCGTTTTAAACGACGGCGGCACCGGCCCTTCGGGCTATCTCACCCGCGAAGACTACATCGACCTTTTGAAATACGCCAAAGCGCGGCATATCGAAGTCATTCCCGAAATCGCTGTCCCCGGCCATGCGCGATCCGCCATCCAGGCGCTGCTCGACAAACCGGGCTACTTAATGATCGATCCGGAAGACAAATCCGAGCACCTCAGCCCGCAAGGATTTGACGACAACATTCTCAATCCAGCGATGGAGGGTGTGTACCCCTTCTTGGAAGAAGTTTTCACCGCTGTCAACGAGATGCACGATGCGGCCGGTGTTCCGTTGGCTCACGTGCATATCGGCGGCGACGAAGCCCCGGAAGAAGCCTGGACGCTTTCCCCGGCCATAGCTGCCATGGGATATGAAAACGTCGATCCCAAAGTCGATCCGGAAAAATCGGTCGCCGTGCATCGAAAAATCCGCGATGACTTCTCGCAAAAATTGTACGAGATCATCGACAACACTTCATCGGGAACCGTGCATGTCGGCTCTTGGCATGAAAACGCACCGTTTGTCACCGCACGGATGGCCGACGGGAAAGCCTATATCACCGAATGGGACTTCGACGGTGACGCGACGTATGCGCGGCTCAAAACCGGACAGCCCACGGTACTCTGCAATCCTCGTACAAGCTATTTTGACATGGCCTACGAAAACAACCCCACCGAGCGAGGGCATTTCTGGTCCGGCTTTACGGATACCAAGGATGTCTACGAATACCGCCCCTTGGCGCTGACCGATAAGCCGTTACCGCAGAAAGAACGCGATCTGATCCTGGGAATTCAGTCTCAACTTTGGACCGAGACGATCAATACGCCCGAGATGCTGGAGTGGTACATGCTCCCCCGGCTGCTACCGTTCGCCGAGCGCGCTTGGAATCCCGATGTCAGTGACGAAGACGTCGCCGACCAATGGCCGGCGTTTGCGGCATTTGTGGGCAACTATGCGTTACCGCGACTGGAACGCGAGGGGGTCCATTTCCGGATTCCCAAGCCGGGAGCGATCGAAGAGGACGGAAAACTCAAAGCCATCGTCCCTTACCCGGGACTGGAAATTCGCTATACGACCGATGGCAGTGATCCGGTCGTCGAGTCTCCGCTCTATGATCCGCAAGATCCTCCGGCATACGACGCCAAGATCAAACTCCGCGCCTTCACTCCCGAGGGTCGCGGCAGTTCAACCGTACCGGTTGAGGAATAGCGCCAGCCAAGATCCGGCAATAGCAGCCGTGATCGACAGACGCGCGCAAAAAAACAGAGAGCAATGGAATCGTCCATTGCTCTCTGTTTCGTATTTACCTGACTCTCAGGACGTATCGCCAATCTGATGCGGAGACTTGGCGACTCAACTAGCGTGTCCAGGTGAAGCCGGCGACGAGTCCGCCGACGTGCCATGAGTCACGGCTATCGTTTAAACGTGGTTCCGGAGCGTAATAGGTAATGGCTTGAGCAGGCCGACGGATACGCCAAGCTTGCGTGTAGTTATAACCGATCCGGAACTTCGAGCTGTTGAATCCGGGCAATCGTTTGAAGACCGGCAGGTTTTGCATCACTCCAAGTTCTGCCATGAAGGAGACTTCGAAGATTGGTGCATAAGTGACATCCGTATCTTCGTCACGACCATTCAGCGGATCCTGGTTTTTGAGGTCCGATTGCAGTGTGGGGTCCAGTCCGTATCCCGTGTACCGCAACTTGTTTGATTCGAAGTTCGCAGCGATAGAACCTTTGACCTCGGTGATCAATTTCAAGTTATCGCCACCAAGTGCCCATTTCAGTCCCATTTGCGGACCAACCATATTGCTGGTCATGTGGCTGCTAATATCGGTCGTGTACGGGCTGATTTGATATTGCCGTCCGTCCGGGGCGACAACCGCTTCGGAATAGCCGGAGTCGGAACCGCGATAACCGAATTGCTCAGAGATTCCTAAGTAACGCACACCAAACGATGCGTGGAAGTTACTCACCCCGTTTTTGTATTGTGCCGGGGTCGTGTAGAAGTTCAATTCACTCCCCCAAGATTGGGAGTTAAACTTCATCACCACACCTTCGTCGAACGGCAACCGTCCAAAGTCGGGGAATCGACTAGCCAGTGTGAAAACCGGGTTTCCATCGCCATCAACATAGAAGATGTCGAAAGGACCTTCTCCGTTGGACGCGAAGTCATCAGGTGTCCGATCAAGCGAGCCTTGCGCAGTGAAGGTGGTTTGCTCGTCGCCGGGAACCCAAAAGCCCACGACTTCCCAACTACTATCGTCAGGATTGATGACTCCAAATCGGCCACGAATAGCGGGGCGCGAATTGTTGTACCCAAACTCTTGCGTGGATACAGGATTGTTGATGTCCTTATCAGGCAAGTGCATGATTTGCCCCAAGAACTCACGAGCCGTCCAGTCATAGACCGAAGTTTCGTTGGAGACTTCTGCTCCTACGAATCCGCCGTCATTCCCACTGTGGGGACGTTTGACTTGAGCGTTGAAGAAATCAACACCAATGTAGAAGTCTTGTTGACGACGATTGGTGCGGCGGTACCACATCCCTTCGTCGTAATAAGTTTGATCAAACGAGTTGTCAAACGGTGAGACTTCGGGCCAAGGTTGGACCGGGTCTGAACCGTACCCGCTTGAGTAACCGGTGAATTGCCCAGCATCCATCGGCGTACCCATCTGGGTCGCCTCAACGGTGCCGGTCCCGGCTTGTGGTTGATAGACGCCGGATTGATCCGTGACGTCGACGGGGTAGTCTTGAGCGTGGGCTGTGGCAACGCATGCCGCGTTCACCAATAACGCCATCACCCATTTTGACCAGTGTTGCATCCGCATCAGATTTATCCTTACTTAAACGCATGGTCTGCATTCAAGAACAACGCCAGCCCCCCCCATGATTTGGCGACAAGCGTACGACAATTTCGTCCTGCGAGTTGTATCGGTCAGGGAAGTTGGCATTCTGTAGCGATTGTCCGGGAATTATCCATTCTCGGTCTTGTCGCAGCTGTAATGATGCTGGCGGTCAAAACAAACATCACGAATGAAGCGGCAGCCATGCCGGTCCATCTCAATGCGACATCACCCGCGCTAAGTCGAAAAACTTCAAAGAGTTGCGAGCTCAATCAACTCTGCTTTGCACAAGCAATAAGAAACAAGCGACACCTCCTCCGCACGGAACTGGGGCGCCAACAAAAAATTGAGATGAGCGCAAAACACTCCCCTACTTTTTCGAAATCCCAACCTAAATTGCCGTCGAAGACCCCAAATCCACCATCGCCTCAACAACAGCAACCACCCCATCAGCCATCAGCCATCAGCCTACTGCCTACTGCCTACTGCCTACCGCCTACCGCCTCACAACACCGGACCAATACTCCAAGGGCAAAACTCTTCGTCGCCAATGCCCTGAGCCTCGCTCTTGGTCTTCTCGCCGCTAGCGGTCGCTACGATCATCTCAAAGATCTCCGCTCCGACGTCTTCAACGGTGCTGCCGTCTAGAACCTTGCCGGCGTTGATGTCCATGTCGTCAACCATCCGTTCGTACATGGGCGTATTGGTGGCGACTTTTATAGAGGGAACCGGCTTGCAGCCGAAGCAACTCCCGCGACCGGTCGTAAACACCACCACATTGGCGCCGCCGGCCACCATGCCGGTCACTGAAGCGGGGTCGTAACCGGGGGAATCCATAAAGACAAAGCCCTTTTCGGTCACCGGTTCGGCATACTGATATACCGCTTTGAGAGCAGTACGGCCCCCTTTGGCGATTGCTCCTAACGATTTCTCATAAATCGTGGTCAGCCCCCCCTTTTTATTGCCGGGTGAGGGGTTGTTGTTGATCTCCACACCGAATTTCGCCGTGTATTCCTCCCACCAGCGAACCCGCTCAATCAATTTCTCGCCGACCTCCTTCGTCGCCGCCCGCCGCGTGAGGGTGTGTTCTCCCCCGCAAATCTCCGGCGTTTCGGCCAAAATCGACGTGCCGCCATGCGCGATCAGCAAGTCGCTGGCAATCCCCAATGCCGGGTTGGCGGTCACACCACTATTACCATCGCTCCCACCGCACTCGCATCCCAAAATCAATTCCGAGACCGGAATCGGTTCGCGGCGGACCTTGTTGGCTTCGGGGAGTAGTTCTTTTAAGACTTCCACGGTCCGCTCTACGGTTTTGCGGACGCCGCCGACATCTTGAATGTTCAAGATTAACGGCAACTCTTCCGGTTGCTGGCCGGGAATTTGCAATTGCACCAGACCCGTTTTTTCCGCCAAAAACGAACCCGGTCCCGTTTCGCACCCGAGTCCCACAATGACATAGGCCCCAATGTTGGGATGCTTGGCGAAACCGGATAAGACGCGGTTGAGTTGATAGTGATCGTCTCCGCCATACTGCATCGCGCAACCCGCTTTGTGCACCAGCGGAATGATGCCGTCAACGTTTTCGTATTGCTCCAGCAGCGCTTGGTCGAATTGCGCGGCGGCATATTTCGAGGTGCTGGCCGAACAGTTCACCGTGGAAATGATTCCTACATAGTTCCGCGTCGCAGCGCGGCCATCGGGGCGGCGGTAGCCCATAAACGTGCGTCCGGTGATCGGCGCCGGATCGGGTGGAATGTCGCTGGCGCAGGCGTAATCCAATTCCAGTTCGCCAATGACCACGTTGTGGGTATGCACCCAGGTCCCCGCTGGGATATCGCGGGAAGCGAAACCGATCGTCTGTCCGAATTTCTTGACCGGCTGCCCTTTCGCGATGGCTGTGACCGCAACTTTGTGCCCCAAATCGATCGTGTCGTTCGTGGTCAAGCTGTGACCCGCAATTTCTAATGTTGTCCCTGCGGGGACTTGTCGCGCCGCAACAGCAATATTGTCGTCAGCATGCAGCGAAATAAACGGGTTGGTCGTAACGGCGGACATCGATCATGGCTCCCGGGGAATCAATAGTTTGGAAGTCGCCAGTATAACGCCGCGCCGTTTCTCTCGTCCACGCAGTGAATTCTCCGCAGTGAATTCTTCCCCGCCACTTGCATCCAGGGGGCAGGACAGCTTCAATGGAAGGCAACATAAGTGGTACTTTCACCACACCTGCCTCCCTCGAAAAACTTCTCAATCGCACACCCCTATAATCCTCCGCGGAGCAAGAACCCCATGACACGTCGCTTGTTAATTCTACTAATGGCAGGCATTGCCCTGTTACCCGCCACACTGACATTTGCCGCTGACAAAGAGTTGCGGGTGGGAATCATCGGTCTCGATACGTCCCACGTACTGGCCTTTGCTGGAATGCTCAACTCCAATGATCCTGGACCAGAATTTGCCAATTGCCGCGTTGTGGCGGCCTATCCCAAGGGGAGCCCCGACATTGAGAGCAGCACGAGTCGCGTTCCGGGATACACTGAAAAAATCAAAGCGATGGACGTGGAGATCGTCGATTCCATAGATGCTCTGCTGGAAAAAGTCGACGTGGTGCTGCTGGAAACCAACGATGGACGCCCGCACTACGAACAAGTTCTGCCGGTTCTCAAAGCAGGCAAACCGGTTTTTATTGATAAGCCGATCGCCGGCTCGTTGACCGATGCCGTCGCGATTTTTGATGCAGCCCAGTTTTATGACGTACCGGTCTTTTCATCCTCGTCGTTACGCTACTCCGCCGGCGCCCAGGCAATTCGCAACGGTGCCATCGGCGAGGTCGTCGGTTGCGACGCCTATAGCCCATGTTCACTCGAAGCGACGCATCCCGACTTTTATTGGTACGGTATTCACGGCGTGGAAACGCTGTTCACCTGCATGGGCACCGGTTGCAAATCGGTCGTCCGCGTGGGCGCCCCCAACATGGATGTTGCCGTTGGGACTTGGGACGGGGGACGCATCGGTACGTTTCGCGGTATTCGCGGCAAAGGGGGATACGGCGGCACGGCGTTCGGCACGAAAGAAATTCGACCGATCGGAAAATATGATGGCTACAAACCGTTGCTCGTCGAAATCGTGAAATTCTTCCGCACGGGCAAACCGCCGGTGAGTGCAGCGGAAACTCTCCAAATTTATGCCTTCATGGAAGCGGCCGACGAAAGCAAACGCCAAGGGGGCGTGCCAGTCACCCTGGCCAGCGTGATGAAAACCGCCCGCGCCGCAGCCGCTGAAAAAAGCCTAGCAACCCCCAATCAACTCACAGAAGCCGAAAAGGCCGACGGTTGGCGGTTGTTATTCAACGGCAAAGATCACACGGGTTGGCACTGCAACAACGGTAAAGAGATCGCCACACCGGTTGAAGAGGGAAGTCTGGTCCCGTTCAAATCGGGCGGCTATTTGATTATCCATGAAGATCAATTCGGCGACTTCGTGCTCAAGTGCGACGTCAAAATGAGCAGCGATGATTGCAACTCCGGAATTTTCTTCCGCGTCGCCGACCCCAAAAATCCCGTAATGACCGGGTTCGAAGCCCAGGTGTATAGCGGCGGAACGGGGATTCACGATTTCGGCGCGATATATGACCTTATGCCGGCCACCCGCGATGTTGTTGCTGAACCGGGCGATTGGAATTCTCTGCAAATCACCTGCAAAGGCCCGCACATTCAAATCGTCGCCAACGGCGAAGTCGTTTCGGAAATGAACTGTGATGATTTCACCGAAAAAGGCCTACGGCCCGACGGGACCGAGCACAAATTCGGCTCGGTGATCAAAGACGCCGCCCGCAAAGGCTATCTTGGTTTTCAAGACCACGGCCAAAAAGTGTGGGTGCGGAATGTGAAAATCAAAGAGCTCGACTAACCTGACCGTTGCGGTCGAAAATCGTGCAGACGGCCCTCTCCCGACGGATTCGGGGGAGGGCCCACTTCTTTGTCCGGGCTTGGTACGCTGCCCAGCCATCTGCTATAACGCCACCATTAGATCGGACGCTTTTTCGAGACCCGCATCACACAGGGCACGGATGAACTATGGCAATTCTTGAAGCGGCACGCAAAGTCGGATTACTCACCACAGACAACACGCTCTACATCGGCGAAGTCGCCGCGACCGACGAAGCTCTCGGCGTTCGCATAACGTTGCTGGATGAATCGACAGGGCTGTTTAATGGGCACGACCTATTCGTCACCTGGACGCAAGTCCGCCGGGTCTGGATTTGCAACAACGAACACGAGGTCGGACGGTTTGTCCACGAAATGGAACAAATGGTCGGTGCCACGTAGTCATTCTCAAAACAGCGGTTAAATCCGACGATCCACTGCGGTTGTTTTCTAAAGATTGGGGCGTTCCCGATAGCCTTTAGAATTGAGAAACCGCGATGGAAAATGTTTTCGCCAGACCAACAATAGCGTCGTTGCCATCTTGCAACGCTGCATGCAAAACCGGGCAACGCGCTGCTCGGCGGGGGAGCCTGGTTTGGCTGATCGCCATTGTCGCCCTCTCAATGACACCAGACCCGTTTGAGATGCGCTGGGCGGCCGGGCTTTTCTTGTTGGCCCCCTTGGTGCTCATGCCGCTCACATTGCCGCTGACGGCAGCGCCGATGCCGTCGAAGTCCGTCTCGCAATTGTGGGCCCTTCTGTGGCGAATCCAATTCCCCGCAGCCACCCTGGCCGCAATCTCTTTTACACTACCCACCGGCACGTGGGCGGGAATACTGGCAACTCCGTGGTTGCTAACGACCGGGCTGATCGCCCTCATCGGTCTGTTGGATTTCTACACGGGTCAAGGTCGGTCACTGGAACGTCTCTGCTCCCAGGTGGCGATGCTCTACCTGCCGATTGGCGGTGTCGCAACCGTGATGGCGCGTTCGGAACTGACGGTCTTTGGTTTCAGTGACATCATCATTCTGGCGACAGCGGTCCACTTTCACTATGCGGGGTTCATCTTGCTGATACTCGCGGGAAAAGTCATCCGTCATCATCGCGGCAACATCGTCCGCTTTGCCACAGCTTTGGCGTTGTTCGGAATCCCGGCGCTGGCGACGGGGATCACCTTATCGCGGTTCAATTACCGGTATCCCGAATGGCTGGCCGCCGGGGGTCTGTCCACCGTGGCGATGATCATCGCCTGGGGCCAATGCCGCGTGGCGGTGCGGAACTTCTCCGGGGTGCGCCGGTCCCTGCTGCTCATCTCCGGGCTGTCGTTAATCGCAGGAATGTGCATGTCCATTCTTTTTGCCGCCGGCGTTTTTCGCGGCGTGCATCTACTAGGGATCGACATACCGTGGATGTTGCGTTATCACGCGGTGATCAATGCGTTCGGGTTCGCGCTGTCCGGCGTGTGCGGTTGGCATTTCGTTGAGCAGCAAACCATGACTGAGCCTGGGCCAAACTAAATTTTGTGTGGAAGGCATTCACAATGCAAATCCTATTTCGCCCACTGGGTGGGAAGCCTGACTTAGCCCCCTGGCTGGAACGGGAAACCTGGGAAGCGACGCGACCGCGTGAGGAGCGGTTAGTGCGGGAGAATGCCTACACAGGCATCGCAGGCCGCGAGCCGCCCGGCGAGCCGATGCAAGCGGGACTGCATCGGGCCTTAGCAGAAGTCGTGTTCTCCTATCGCGCTTTTCCAGAGTCGCTGGTCACGCCGAATTTATTGCGGACTCCCCTCGAATCAGGCGACACGGTTGGCACGCAATACCATCTGTTCCCCGGGATCGATCTGTTTTTCGCATCGCGGGTATTGGAAACCTTTGATGCTCCCCAAGACGGTATCTGGCGGACCGGGTTTACCTACACCACGATTGTCGGACATCCAGTGATGGGCAGCGAAACCTTCAGTGTCGAAAAAAATCTCACCACCGGCGAAATCACGGTCGCCCTGCGGTCCTGGTCGCAACCAATCACACGGTTGGCCCGCTGTTTCGCGATTCCCTGTCGCATCCTCCAAGCCCGCGCCGGACGCGCCGCTGTCGAGCGACTACGTAAATTGGCGGAGGAGTTTCGCTGCTCTACGGACGACGCCTCGACAATTCCACAGTCAGCTTGAGCACGCAGTCTTGAACCATGAAGCGTTAGGGGGAAACGAACAAAGCGACGCACCCCACGATCAGAGGGTACGTCGCTTCTAGATTCGCTATGACAAGCTCGCTGCGAATTAATCCTTCGGGGAAATTGCGTACAGCTTGCTCTTGTTGCTGATAAACAACACATTATTAGCAACGATCGGCGTACTGTACACCGACTCTTCCATGTTGATCACGCCCAATTTGGGGAGCAATTCGCCGTCGACTTCATGGAATGCTTCTTCAGGATCGGTGGTCAACGGAAAGATCGAAATGTCACCATCTTCGTCGCCGATGTAGACGCGACCTTCCACGATCAACGGCGAACCCCAGGCGGGTGAGAGCATGTCGTACGTCCAATGTACTTTGCCTGTTTTGGCATCCAAGCAGTGAAACAGACCACTGAAGTCGGCAATAAACAAGATATCGTTTTTGATTGCCACCGTGCCGCAGGAGCGATGCATCTCTTCCATGAAGTCAGCAATCTCTCCGTCGCCATCCCAGTCGAACTGGCTGTAATGCCAGACGGCGGCCGAGTTGGGATTGGGAGTCGTTTTTTCTCCATTGGCTTCGTTGACGGCTTGAATGCGTTGATGGGGAATCGGTTCCCCCTTAGCGTCGACGGCGAGTTCTTCACTCACGTCGCCGCGCTTCGTGGGATCAATGCACCAGAGATGGCCCAGGCCCTCTTCGTGTTCCGGATCTTGACCCACGGCGACATAAACCAGACCGTCATAAACCACGGGCGTGGCAATGATGTTATTACGGGTTCCGCGGCCACCCAGTTTCCATTCCGATGTCTTGGGATTGCAGTCGAACTTCCACAGCATCTTGGAGTTGCCTTGCCCATCCCCTTTGGGATCGAAGCTATAAATCCAGCCGTCACCACCGGCGAACAATGCCTGCGGCTGCCCACCCAAGACCGCATAGGTTGGCGAGGACCATTGGCCGTGCAGGATGTTTGTCCCGGGCGACTTGTCGGTCCATATCACCTTGCCCGTGTTGCGATCCAACGCAATAAAGCTGGGTGCGTCGGGCGAGGGCAAGTTGATGTGTGATTCGTCGAGGCCGTTGGACGTATTGACCAGCAGGACGTCGCCGGCACAGGTGACCGAACAACTGCACATGTTGTGCTGCGAAACCTGCAGGTCGTCCATCATGTTGAACTTCCAAATCACGTCGGCTTCGTCTTTGTTTTCGTTCGGCTCTTCGGTGTAGGGTCCGTTGTTTTTTCCGTCTTTAAAACCGGCCGTATCCAAGCAGACGACTTCACCACGGCTGGAGACGTACCACAAACGTTCGCCATCGGCGTAGGGAGCACAACAAATGCCTTGCAGCGGCCAGTCGTGCACGCGGCCGGTGGGGAGCTTTTCACTGGAGTGCTGCCACAAAAACTCTCCGGTTTGTTCATCGAAACAAAGCAGGCAGCCCAGATCGACCCGTGCCGGATAACGCTTGACGTGACCGGCGCCGTTGTTCGTTCCCACATAGACTTTTCCGTTGGCGACCACCGCGTTGCCGTAGGTCTGCGAGCCGAGATCGGCCGACCATTTGATGTTTTCTCCCTCAGCCACATCCCACTTCGTGGGGATATTTTTACCGGCTGGAGTGTTATTGCGTGCCGGACTGCCGCCCCATTGCGGCCAGTCGAGCGGCTGGACGTCCATTTTAGAAATCGCTTCGAGAGCCAGTTCCGTTGGACCGACCTTGGGTTCCGACTCGGCCGAAGGGAGGACCGCAGTCACGACGCCGACGAGAGTCAACACCGAACAGCCGACGAGTACCTGTGACAACTTGCGTTTCATGGTCAAACACCTTGTTGGATTTTGTATGAGATCAATGAGCACTACGTTATTTTGAGGCTCGATGATTGACGATTGTTATTTTTGTATACAGCCGCAGTGTGGAATTGGGCGGGTTTTTAGGTGGGGAAAGCCCAACTTTGTGTGGCCCTCACCCCGGCTCTCTCCCGATGGAGAGAGCGGAATAGGGCTGCCGGCAGTTCACTGGTTACTTGTTGCCGATAACTTGGACGTTATCGATGAATAACTCCGCCTCCTTGGCATTTCCAAACAGGCCGGGGCTTCCGGTCAGATTGGGGACCATGTCGACCGCTTCGACGAGCCATTGCTCCGGTTCCGCCTCGTCCCGCTTCCAAACCTTGCCGCGTAGGACCGCTTTGCCGTCTTCAATCGCGGATTGCAGTTTCATTGTGTACCACACCTCCGGTTCCCATGTGAACGGAATCGTTTGGGCCATCCGCAATTGCGGCGGCCATGTGCGGATCTGCAATTGCTGACTATTCCCCATCAAGTCCAGCGTGTACCGCTGACCAATCAAACCGATGTCGGGCATTTTTCCATTTTTGCTCGCACCGAGCACGTCGGCTTGAATCGTATAGTCATGCAACCCAACGTGTCCCATCCAAGATTGGCTACGCGCCCCTTTGGGAATGGTTTTGATCTTGGTCATCACACCATTGCCATCCACCGGTCGTGTCCCTTGTTTGACAGTCAATTGAATGACGTCCGGTGTCGGCGTCGCCCAATCCCATTCGGCGACCACTTTTTCATCCGCCAATAACTGCAGCGCCGGATCGAGTGCCGCTTTCGCTTCGTCTAAAGTACGAATCGAATCCGAGCCATCCAGCCGTTCCAAGAACCGCAACAACGCGCTCCAAGTCATCCGTGGAGAATCGTCGGCGAATTTCGCAACCGGCCGGCCGCTGTTGATGTAACTGGTCATCAAGTAGATATACAGCTGTGAGGCCAACGGACTTTGCTGTTCCAGTTTTTTGAGCAAATCAAAGTCCAGAGCAATGTGCCGATAGCGCGCCCCCACCCAGGTCACCGGGACTTGGCCATCGTCGAATTCGAACTTCCACGGCAACGGCGGCACGATACGAATTCGAGCCGTGCCGGACAGATCGCCAACGTTGGCTGTGACTTTGACTTCGGAATGCGCGGGATCGTTGGAGGCTTCGTACTTCCCGTCTCCGCTGATTGTGCCAATGCCCTCGATGCTAAATTTCGCATCGTCGGCCACCTTGAGAAATTGCCCCCGTGCGTTGTAAAGCCGCGCTTGATACTGCAGCTTTTGTCCCGGCTTGAGCAAGGCTTCGACCGGTACAACTTGCACCTGCGTGGCGACATCATCTGCGGATACGGGAGTCACCTCCGCAGGGGCGGGACGCGGATCAGCTGTCGGCTGTTGATCCTTTTTCCCAATGCAGTACATGCCTTCGATGAACGGGATATAAATCCGACCATGCGAAATGACTGGCGAGCCATGTGAGCTTCTGTCTTTCAACATCAGCTTATGGACGATCTTAATCCGATCGTCTTCCAGTTTGAGGATGTGCCAGCGCCCGCCTGTGCTACAGACGTAAATCTTTCCGTCGGCATACACCGGGCTGCTCCGCATCATGCGGCCGATTTTCTTTTTGGCGATCGTCTTGCCTGTCTCAGGGTCAAGCACAATCACGCCGCCGCGGTCGTCGACCGTGACCAACTTGCCGTCCACCATAATGGGCGAACTTTTGCCGACCATCATCCGTTCGTTGCGCCAAAGTTCTTTGGATTTTGTCACATCTCCTTCACCAGTGCCGTCAATGGCGAACACAGCGCCCATTTTGGTGCCGACTAGGTTTTCTTCGCTATGCCCGGCAAATACCCGGTCTCCCACTACCAACGGCGTTACATTGATGCCTCGCCGTGAAACGTCGTAGGACCAAATCGGCTTGCCGGTTTGTGGTTGAAAGGCGTGCACGCCGCCATCGCCCGATCCGAAGACCAAGACTTCTTGGCCATCAATCGTCGCTAGCACTGGGCTACTGTAGTTTGTGTCATACGGCAGTAAACGTGTGCCGTTGAACCACACTGGCTGCCCGTTGCGTTTGTCGAATGCGATGAAGCGATGCGCCGGTTTGGCCATGTCGCCCCAATCAATCATAATCGCACTGATGATCACCAGGTTTCCATGGATGACCGGAACGTTGGTCCGTCCACCGTACGTGGTCAGCGCGCCGTACTCTTCGGACAAGGAGTGCGACCAAATCGTCTCGCCGGTCTCCCCATCGATGCATTGAAACAGTCCGCAGACACCCAATGCATAGACCCGCCCGGTTGTCGGATCGCCAACCACCGAGGACCAGCCGACCCGTTCCGCCGGGACATCCGAGAGATAAACATTAAATTTGTTTTCCCAAATCTTCTCGCCCGTCACAGCATCGGCGCAGACCACTTTTTCGCCTTCGCGGGGACTTGCCACGTCGTCCCGCGTGATGGTGTACAACTTGCCCCGCATGATGATCGGAGTCGAACGAGAGCCCAGGTACTCTTTGAACCACAAGACATTCTCACCGTCCGGTGACCAGGAATCCACCAGTCCCGTCTCGCGGGAAATCCCGTTGTATTCCGGACCACGCCAATGCGGCCAGTCAAGCGGATCGACTTCAAACGTCTCCTCCGCAGGCAGGGAACCGGGAACGGTGACCACGGCCGTGGCCAACGCTACAACGGCCAGACAGCGAACAATGCAAGTGAATCTCATGGCGGCCTCGCGAGTTGACTTGGTGGTAGGGGCCTCTGGGCAGAAGGCAACGTGTCGAAGGAGGGACCGTTGGGCAACGATCGCTTTGCCCTGGTTTGTTATCGTTAAAAATAACTGAACGGCGGCTGACCGGCAACCGGGTGGGAGCGGAATTGCGAGCGCAATCACGTAAACATCGGCACATATTTAACGAAAACAGCCCGCGGAGCGATGGGCTCAGCGGGCTGGACATTTGTGGAATAAAACACGGAGACGCGTTTATTCAGTCTTCTCTTCAGTACCGGCTGCGGCTTCAGGCGCGGGAACGTCGACACCCGTTTCTCCCTCAGCAGCTTCTTCAGCCGGTGCATCGGTCGTGCCGGTCGTGCTTCCGGCAGCCGGGGTTCCTTCCGGTTTCACACATCCGCCCATGCACGAAACCACAAACGCCAGCGACAACGCACCAGCCAACCATTTTCCTTGCAACAATTTCATCAGTCACTTGCCTTTACGAGGTTTTTGAAAGTCGCGAGCCATCAAATCAGCCCGGTCCCGGGACCGCAATTCACGCCGACATCTGGTGAATGGGTTTCGTACCGGGAAGCACCCACTTGTGCGCCGTTAATTATTAAAGAACACGGCCGAGCTTTGCAAGGACCCCGCCCGCTTCAGCGATGACAGCGAAATATCGCCCACTTGCCGTGGAATTGCCGGTTTTCTCCGGAAATCCTGGCAAGATTCCCCAGCGCCAACCGGCCAGGCGAATTCTGAACAAATTTGAACTTTGTCAGGCAACCGGCTAAAAATCATCTGGGGCCGCCCCTACTGCGGCATCGCCATCGTGCGGCATTTCGTCGCCATCGTCTTGCAATACCGGAGCCGACATGGGTGAGGGCATAGCCGCATCAAGCTCCGCCTGGACGAGACGATACAAGTTGGCAATCAACCCCGCAGCGACATCGGCATGGTGTGTTTCCAACACAACTTGCAGCTGATGAATCGTCTCGCGCTTGCGATTGATCTTGCGGGCGATCTCCAACACGCCTTGCTCGGTCAATGGACCACCGACGCCGAAAGTGCTGTAGAGTTCGTCCCACTCTTGCTGTGACCACCCCGCGAAATGCGCAGCTGCACCACGATAGGCGGCTTTTATGCAGGTATTTGTGCGCAAGTCGAACTTCGCCCGCGGATCGTCTTGCCGCCGTTCTCCCTCGGGCGGCCACCCCGGACCACCGGCGTCGACCGGCATCGCATCGGGTGAAAGTTCGTGCGGGTCGATCTCCAGCGCAACTGCCAGCTTATAGAGTGTAGAAGCCCGCGGCTTGGCGATGTCGCCCCGCTCGAGGTGATACACGGTTGTGCGCGAAACCCCGGCGACTTCGGAGAGCCGGTCCATATTCCAACCTTTGCGCATCCGAAACGCTTGCAACCGAACAGACAGGCTCTGCCGCGCGTTGACCGGCTCCCGCAAATCGGATTTTGACCCCATGGGCAATTCCCATCAATTTATCACAAATATGAACAAATCAGAACTTTGTTCTTGAATGATGTACAAATAGACAGTACCCTATCGGCGACAGAAAGTCAAACCGTTACGAAATATGAAACGCGGAAGGCTCTGCACGCTGCGAAACACATCGGCTTTCTGTCACGTTTGTCCCGTTTCCTGGTCCCCGATCACAAGGAAGAGAACAGCCATGGTTAAAGAAGCACGTTTTTCGTTCCCCGTTGATGAAGCGGGATTGTCTCCCAGAGACCTCTGTGACGATGTCGATGACGATCTGGATGATCTGGTCGACGACCATGACATGCCCCCGGCACCGGCGAGTCAAAAACGGACAAGTCGGCGACAGACGCCGATCGACAAGCGGACCGATCGGCGGCACCTTGCCGGAGCGGACTGGTTAACTGACGCCGATTTTCTGGATGAAGAATAGCCGACAGCGCGTAACCGGATTTGGAGTCCGCAGATCTCCTCCACATTCGCTGCTTAAAAAAGTACGCTGCCTAAAAAACAAACTCTGGAAATGAAGCCCGTTTCGTCAAGGAGAAGTTGCTCACATGCCAAATCATGAACTCCGCAAACAGATTTCACTGTTCGTACCACTCTCGCACTGGAAGGCCATCCGTCAAGAAGCCGCTCGCCGGAATATCCCCATGACGGAACTTTGCCGACGCTGGATGAAATCCGAGCTGACGGCTTTGTTGGATCAAAGCGGCACAAACAATCGCGGCCAGTAACACCGGCCAGTATCCCCCACGGCCCAGCGGGCGGGCCCACCGCCCTTCGAGCTTCGAGCTTGTGCAGGCCAAGCTCGGGGGCTTTGACTGGATTTTCTCGTAAGCGATCGATTCTCGGAGATAAGCAATGCTCGTTTGAATCGCCAAGACCGTTAATCCCGCTTGTGGGGCAATTTTGGGGGTCGAGTGGGTGCCCGATAACATGCGGAAGCGGCGAACGCCTAATAAACACTGGCAATAAGCAGCAAGTTATGTTCTCAGATCTCGGTCGGCTCACGGCCGTAGGCATTTCTTGCTAGCTACGCATATCGATGCCCACTGCGACGACATATTTCGGCGCAATCAC
The DNA here is from genome assembly GCF_007747995.1 of Symmachiella dynata. Classification (NCBI taxonomy): domain Bacteria; kingdom Pseudomonadati; phylum Planctomycetota; class Planctomycetia; order Planctomycetales; family Planctomycetaceae; genus Symmachiella; species Symmachiella dynata. The sequence continues at coordinate 5,622,332 of NZ_CP036276.1, forward strand.
AACGCTGGTATTGGAATCGATTTGGCGTCTGGTGACAGCCTGCCCTGTGTCATCTACCCACGACTCAGCCATGTCAGCAGAGGTCTTCAGGCCAACCAAACCGATATGGTAAAAACATTGAAATAGCGTTTTACGAAAGTCCTCAGGCTTGATCAGTTCATCGACTACACCGCGTGCAGAACTATGCAATATGCCTTTTCCGCCAGGAATATCAGAAACGATGTTAAGACACAAATCAACCACGTGTGCACTTCTAACAGTGTGAATCTTAAATGAAGTCGTGCGGCCGGATAGCAACTCAGTGAAGTCAACTAAGTCGGGATAATCTGCGTGCCACTCGTCTGCAAGAGCTCGCAGCCTGGCACGCGAATACTCCGCAACGGCCTTAGTAAATTCAGTTTCCGATAGTCCAGATTTATCAATTGCAACTAAAACGCAGATATTGAACAACGCAATGACATCACGAGGACGATCTGCAATTGAATAAATATATTCACCCAAGGATTCACCACGGTAGGTCTTTGGCAGCAAGTCCTTGTAGCCGACAGGCTTCTTTGTGTATCGTCGCCGAACGAGTTTCCTAACACGACTATCGAGCACTTCAAGAATTTGCTGCTTGCTCCAAGATAATGGTAGATAGAGGCCTTGGTATTTTTCTTCTTGAAAGCCAGACTCACGCGTTCGGCGGAAAACACGCTCAATTAGATCACGACGCAATGCAATTACAATTTTGGCGTGACTGACGGGGATAAACTCCCTCGCTGTCATTATCAGCCCCATAATGAGCTTGTAACGAAGGCGCTCCTCAACCCAATTCGCGTCTAAGCCGTCAATTACGATGTAGTATGTTTTTTGTTTGTCACTTAGCACCTTGTCAAGAAGCGAAAAGACTTGATGGAGGTCACGAACCTGCGTTTTGCTTACGACTTCTTGACCACGATTAATGACTTCAGCACGCTGCTCTTCGGAGAGTTTTTTGCCCTTTGACAGCTCGCCGCCAACATGCAATACATCTGTGCCAATGGTCGCCTTAAGTGATTGCTGAAGATCATTTTCTACTTTCTGCGTGATTTCTTTGATGCGAAACTCCGTCTCACTCCAGAAACTTTTGCCCCATTCTTCGAGGTAATCAATCGATTGTCGTAAGTCTGAGTCTTCTCTGTTGGAATGCGAAAAGAGCGTGCGAAGGCGATCGTAAATCGTTGGAGAGTTATCGCCGACTGGATGTTGGTCAAAGAATCGGGTAAGGATTTCTACGGTAAACACATGGCGCCAGAGGAGCTTATAGAACGGATCCAGATTTATCCCAAGTTCTGTAAAGAAATTCAACACGTTGGAGTTTGCAATATACGTAAGCGCAAGGTTCTCGGGCTTTATTTCAATAACACGAGCGCCGTCTGTCGTCTTCAGCTTATGTATGAGAGCAGTTTTCCCGGTACCAGTACGGCCAAGAATAATAACGTGCCGGTCTTCAGGGTTCGATAACAATTCCAAATCGCCTGTTTCAACGAAGCAGGAGTTGAGGAACTCTGCATCTTCCTCAGCACCGGGAGCACCGATGTTATCTGTCTTGCAGAAACGAAACTGTTTTGATGGTTTTGCACTCAAATATCTGCATCCTACTCTATGATAGCCCACGTCACCGGATGTGAACCCAAAATTAAATTTCGAGTGAGTACGACTGCCCGTGATACTTTTGTACCATCAGCAACATATTCAAAATGCCACGTTTAGTCCAGCATTATCGGCTAGGCGAACGCCAACGCATGCGTCAAAGGTCGTTTCGTAAGTCCGCTGCGTGACCGCCCCACTACCAGCGTGTGCCGGGGTCTGTTACGACCAAGACATGGAAACGCTCATAATCGCCGCGCCCCCAGGATATCGGCAAATAGCCAAAATAATTGCTGTAGAACCCTGCCCCATTGCTCATGACTTGTCCGCCCGGCTGCGTCTCTTCCAGCAATGAAATTGCCCGGCAGTGATACTTGGCCGTTTGTATGAAAAACGTTTCGCTGCAGACAATAGAATCGCCCTTGCGCGGCTGAAAGGCGGGACTCAGCACTGACTTGGCCCCAGCTTTTTCTGCATACCACTGAAAGCCCCAATGCCCCCCATACCAAACCGAGCCCTCAAGCGGTTTTGTCGCGACAAGTTCGCGAGCTGCGCGGCGACCGAAGTCGGTTCTGCTTGCATCGAAATCAATGATAAGAAATCCTAACAGCAGCGATCCCGCTAACCAGACTCCCAAACCGGCCCGACGGATCGAGCGTGAATAGTGACGGCTCTCCAGGATTAACAGCAATGCCAGGGCCGGGACCGACAACACCAAATACTTGCTGGGCATATGAATGTACAAACAGATGGGTAAGGTAATCAGCAGCCATAAGCCAAGCAGAATCCGTAGCGCGTCGCGACGTTGACACGCGTCATACAAGATGTCCACCAAGCTGACCGCCCCCAGCCCCGCCATGACAAACACCCACCAAGGCATGAGCGTGACCCAACAGATCAGCGTCGTGGGCAGCAGGGCCACCAGTGTTTGCCAACGAAACAGCTGCTTGCCCCGCATCAGCAACCACGGCACAGCCAATGGTAACGCTAAAGTGAAGTGACCACAGAACGCCAGAAAATTACTGCTCGCACTTCGCAGGTTCAGAAAGCTTGTGGTTTGAGCCAGATTATTTGTCTCTGCCGCGGTATCCCCTGTCACCCAAGACACAACAAGCACAGCGGCCGGAATGGCAGCCAAAGCAGCCACGCTCAACCACCAGACAGATCGTTTTGCAATTTGCCCCTTTAGAGGCAGTACCAGCGTCAGCGCACAAATCCCGACAATCCCCGCCGTATGCGAACGGGTCAATACCGCGAGGCTCAAAAACACAAACGCCAAAAATGCCTGATGCCACTTTTGATGAGCCTGAAATGCCAGCCAGCGTTCCAGCCCCGCAAGGGCAAACGCAAGCCCCGGAATGTCCGGCATCGCAGTGCTGCTCATCGCAATCACGGTGGGCGTGGCCACCAACATCAGTGAGGAGACGAGAGCCTCATTGCGGGAAAACCCGAGCAACAAGGCAATCCGCACCATGGAATAGGCCGACCAGCAGAGGAAGAGGGTCACCGTCAAATGCGCAACCCACTCCGCCCCATCCGCCAGCACCGTCGGCACTAAGATGTATGCCATCATCGGCCCCGTCGGCGAGAGGATGGAAGCGCGATCAAAGCGATCATTCCAAGCGATGTCGAACGAGGAGGGATGCCAAGGGTCGGTCAAGACATGCTGTGCTTGAAACAGAAAGTAAGGATCATCAATCGCGAATGCTTTGTTGTAAAAATAGCCGAAAAATGCGAACGCGATGATGATCGCCGGTAAGGCGGAGACCAAGGAGGTAGACGGGTTCAACTTCAATACTCACCTCGGTGCGGTGCAGTGATCCCGCTGCGTCTTATTGATGAAATGACTGATCTGAAGAATCGAGTCGTGCTCTTGAATCGAAGACAGGATGGGTCGGTGCGTGAAATGGGTCAAATTCGCTTGGGAGCGGGTAAGAACCTATGCTTCAGAAGCCGCTTGATCCACCGCTCGCATGCAATGTGATGTTATCCCAGGGTATCACACTGGTTCGAGAATTTCGTAGTCTTTTCCCGCCGAATTCGGTAATTCCATGTCGTAACGAATTCCAGTCAAAGACGCGAATAAATCAATGGGCACGTCGAATACGTGATCAACATCGTCGTCATCGTCAGCCTGCTCTCGGAGCTTGGCATCGCGGATTGCAACGTATCCATCAGGAGGTTCACCATCCGTTACCAAATGTGCTGGCGATTGCTGTGCGTCATGGAAGACAATCCACTTTTCCACTCCGTTTTCCCATCCCGTTGCAAAACTCGACATGCACGTCTCGTTCACATCGCAGAACAACAGTTCAGAATTAGCAGATAATTCGGCCAAGGCTTCGCTATGAGGTCGCGGATAGTCATTTAGGTACAACAGTTCCCAGCCAGTGGAAACCGTGGCACCGCAAACCGGAGACTCGGCAATCTCTTCATGCTGGCCAGTTCGTCGGACGCCATATCGTTCGTATAGCGTATCAGCGTCAATTCCACGAACGGCGATCAGTGCGATACGGAAGCCCATAAAATGTCCAACGATGTTCTGAGTGGGGGTAACGACTAAGTTCAAGCGGCGGGCACATTTGACATTAACTTCAAAACCAACGTCGTCGCCCGCTCGCTCGCGTACAACGCCTGGTTATGCCACACGTAGTTTGGTTCGTACACAGATCTCTTTTGCGATCGGTTCTTCGTTGATGGCGGTGTAGACGAAGAACCCACACCCGTCAGTATAGACGATTATTCGCTGATCGGTATCCGTACCGATTTCGAAGGCGATATCGAGGTCCACGATGGCTTGCGCCGGATTGACGCTTGGTGGCTGTGAAGGATGTGAAAATATTGGACCATAATCGATGCCTTCTGGAATCGTGGCGTCGTTGGAGGTGATCGAATTCCCAATTCTCGGCGGCGAAAACACAACGACGGTCGAGAGTATCCACAACGAAGTCATTGTCCCCAATCCAGACGCGATTGTTTCGAATTCAGATTCAACTGGTTCTATCAGCTTGGGGCGAGTGACATCAGCGCATTCGTGGTCATCATCCGGTGTAGCGATTTCTTCGGGAATGATGAGGACATCGAATGTGTCGGTAGCAAGTTGGACAGCCCAACGATCGGTGGAAACGGCCATCAGTTGGCGACCAATCAACAGAGCGAGTCGTTCGCGTTCCATCTCGGGGATATTCGCATCATATCGCATCAATCGAACTCCGGATTCTGTGGCATAACGTCTAAAATCACCGGGTGGTCGCCAGCGACGTGGATTCGAGATTCTGATCGGACGGCAACTCCGGGGCATGGTTGTGTTATGCGTCTTGGACGAGCAGATGTCGACAGCAACGCCGTAGAATCATGCAACTTGGCAGAGCTAACAGCAGAAACCAACTGGCAACGACAATGTACGGGATCACTGCTGTCTCGTACTTGATGATGCACGCGAGAATGATGAGAAATGTTGCGACGGTGTACGATGCGGTGAGTATCGTCATGGGGTAGATGAATCCGATGATCGTCGCCCGCTTCAGTTTAGATTGAAGAGAAAACGAATCCACAAACTGAATGGAGCGAACCCAGATCATTATCGATAGAAGCACGGCGGCGGCCGATGCGGCAAGTCGATATGTTGCCGAAGTTGTTGATGCAACTTGCAGCAAGGAAATCGCAGACACAATTAAGGCGGTTGGTAGAAATCCAGCAGCGTCACCAGCATTCAACGAACGAGGACGGAGCGGTGATTTGGTTTCTGGTATCGGGAAGAGGTACTCCGGCGCCCAGAGCGGTGCGAAAACCACAAGGCATAAGGCCGGGCCAATTGCGAGAGTATAAATGAATGCGTCTTTGAGCTCGACTATCATCCGACACCTTGAGGCATCACGATCAGGATCACCGGGCCGAGAATTGACGTGAACGAGCGAAGCGAGCCAGCCCGGCTGTTCCAGCTCCGGTCCATCCGTTTGTTATGTTTCGTGCCACAAAACGTAGATCGTCAGAGTGCTATTGTCGTTTTCTGTGAATCCAATGTTCAAGCCCCGGGTTCCTTGAGACTTTGGTGGAGGCACGGTGAAGTTCCCGCCAACGAGTGTTTGGGAAGAAACGTCCCACCAGTCATCTTTGGCATCTGGATCTAGAGCATAAACGCCAAAGTCAGATTTGAATTTCGCGGAATCGACATGGGTTGCGTCAAAGATTTTCGATGGGTCGTCAGTCTTTGCGAGGAATTTGAAGCGGATGACATCGTCCATTCCCGATTGGAGGGAGAACCCGAGTGGTTCGATGTCCAGATCGGGATTGATGTACATCACATCACGGCAGTATTGAATCTCTTCTGGCGACGGAGTCGCCGTGCTTTTGGGGTTGGGAAATCCCATGAAGTCGGTTTGGCATCCGAGCAGACAGCATGCTGTGAATATTAGACAGGTACGCATTTCGCTTCTTAGAAATCTAACTTGTCTTCCACTCAACAATCCACCTGGAGAGTAATCCGGACAAGCTTGGTGGTCAATTGCAGAGATCACGTGGGTGGCCTCAAAGACTTGTTCGAGCCATTGGAGTTTTTAAGTATCGTTGGCAACTTTGCAGGCCGGCCGTCCGGCGACTTCTTAAACAGCGTTAGAGTCTAGCTGGATGACCGGGCGTTTGCCAATTTTTTAGCCGGCCCGTCTCCCGTGACCGTTCTCGTCACTGCGCATCCCAGCAATGAGCCGGATGCTGCCGTAGATGACGTGCACACGATCCCGAGGCAACCGGGAATCATTCAGGATGGCATCTGGCGGCACCTTCAAAAGCACTTTTCCGTTTTGGATGCACTGAAGGGCGGCATCATGTTTCAGCTTCAAATAGTCATCCCGCCATGAGCCGTAAAACACAGACGTTCCGTCCTCCCAAAATTTGTCGAAGCGTGGGAGATGACGACAGCACGCGTGTGGACAACACCAAGCGTATCCATCACCTTTGAACTCAACGAGCAGTGCGTCATCGGGATTGGCCAACAACTGCGAGCGAACGTGTCTCCATTCGACAACGCGCAGGTCTCGTTTCATCGAACGCCGAAACGCCCACTTTCGAGGTAGGTTGGCGATCATACTTGGAAGAACCAGGACGAAAATAACGTACCCGAATACCGCGAATCCATAAAGCGTCCCGAAGATGACAATCGGCGGACCAAGCATAATTTGGATCGGCAACGACTGTGCGCCCAGCCATGTGTAGATGTTATTCTCGCTGTTATGTTCGCTCATGGTAAGAGGTTTTCAACTTCCTCCAGTTGATGTCGTTAGGAACCGCCGCTCCGGCCGCCGTACCTCTGTAGCAATTTCACCTTCTCCGTTTGCCCGCGAGCCATTGCGATGTCCAGGGACGCAGTGGTCCGTCTGTGCCGGACGTCCCCCACTCACTCGTGGCGACTGCGTTGTGCCTAGAACCAGTTTCAAAACCCGGGCGTGCCTGTTCAGGAATCTATAATACAAGTGTTTGCGTGACGCGTCAGAGGGTTTTGAAACTACTTGTAAATAGCATCAACCTGAATAATCCGCGATTAAAATCAGTCGAAGTCGATGATTGAAGAGGAAAGCAAGGCTCGAACTTTATTCTGTGCCTCGCTGGAAAGGTTACCGGGTGGAACGTAGATAAATTGCACACCGCGAAAACGAGAGAGTCGGCTGATGTCGGAGTCAGTCGGAAAGTCGCCCTCAAAATTAAGTGAGTTCAGGCCCAACTCGCTAATCGTGTCCAATTGCCGATCTGTAAGTGAATCATATGCAAGCGTAAGTGCTTCTAGGTTGCGAAGGTCGGGCAGCAGGGCGAATGTCGTTTCCTTTGGCACCTCAGCTGGGATCTCAAGCTGCACAATGGGGGGACGGCCGGTGATAATCTCTAGAAAGCTAACCCAGTCGTCGCCCTCCGCGCCCAATGAACACAGCGTTTCGTACGACGCGTATTCACGCTCTGCGGCACGTCGTACTGTGAGGATAGAGACGACAACAGCAACGCACACCACAATCGCGATGCATGCCGGTATTGTCGAACGACGGTTGGTAGCGTTATTCATAGAAAACAATGTGCCTAACAAGGTTGGTCCAGAAAGTGTCGTAGACCCAGTTGTGCCGGATGAAACCCCACTCGCAACGGTCGGTACAACGGGGCCTGCGCCACTTCGATCAGATCATACGATTCGACTGTTGTAAAAAACACAGGTAAAGTAGCGCGATCGTTTTCGGATGGCCAACCAGGCGCTCGTGCAGCATGCAAGGAAAACGACCACTCCAATCATTGCACATCCCGTGCGCCCCACGAGGAGTAACAGTCCACCGTGTCGAACACGACCAATGACGACCGGATCCCACATCATGACGACCGCATAGAGACAGACTAATGTCATGATGGCCCCAAAAAATTGGGACCACGCAACCGACAGCACGCTGGCTAACTCATCAGAGCACTTCACAGGAGTAGTCACTGAGTTGCCGATCGCCGAAAGCAGTTGCTTTTTATCTTGGTCCGAGGCGATGCATGTCCTCGCAGTTTTGCGTTTGTTTCCGTCGTGGTAGGTCAAGACGATGTCGGGTGAAAAATCGCTCCAGACGATCTTTTCCAACTGTTCGATCGGAAAGGCTGTAGCGGTATGCTGAATCATCTTTAACGTGGCAAGCACTTCATCAACAGTCGCCCCGCCCACCAGCCGCAACCGCGCGACTTCGGTGCCATAAAGCACGCTCACAATACGCAATTTGCCCTCCTCAATGGCGGTGATATGCAGCGGCCCCCCGGGATAGTCGTTGACATAGCTGGTGCAAAGGAATTGTGGATTAGGCTGCGCATCCATTTGGGCGAAATCTCCAATTACAAGTCGGGCCTAGCAGACCGTTGGAGGGATTTGAGTATTTTTGGCAACATTACGGGCAGATTTCGCGGCGACTTCGTCGGCCGAAATCGAATCTATCTGGGGCCCCCACGCATGTCTTGGTCGCCTGCCGTTGTGTCACCAAAACTTCCACCACGGCTTTTGGTGCGTAGGCAAGACTTCGTCTTTGGTATCCAATACTTCTCCCCCTGGGCCGTACTCCTCGCCGTCATCACCCAAAACCTTGGCGTCCACACTTGATGCAATTTGGTACATTTTTCTAAGGATTTCGTCGTCAGGATTCTTAACCGAGATACGGCCTCCCCAAAAGTCTAACCAAGCCTTGATGCCCGACACATCGTAGCCCGAGTATGCGGTCCATACAGCAAGTCCTTTGTTTTCATATCGAATCACGTCGCCATGTGGTGTTCGCACCTCGGCCTCGTTGTCCATCCGCATGGTATCATCCGCCGCAACGTAGTCACGCCATTCTTCAAACGAGATTCCGCCGCCGACTTCCTCGTCCGACCACTCGTCGTTTCGAGAGATGTGAATATCGTAACCCATGAGGAACACTCGGTAAAACAACTTAAATTTCTCTACAATCGAAACAGTGAGTGACGTCGGTCAACCGGTTAGCTAACGCAAACCATGTTCGACAATCAATCTCACAAACTGTCAGGCGGCTGCCTGACCTACTCGCTGTGCCGGACGCCCGCCACTCACAACGGCCGGTTTAACCGGCCCAACGTCACTTTATTCCGTTTTTTAATAGTTCAATTAGAATTTGGATCACCGTGAAAACGCCGTTTCGCGATGAGAACATTGAGTCGAATGTCGCGAACCGGGATGGTCAGCTTGAGCTTACTGTTGAACGATTAGGTAAGTCGGCAACGTGGATGAATTGATCAACGCGTCCAGAAAATCTGAGAAGTTGAATCATCTAGGATGTAGCAATAGGGTAGGGCGACCTTGAGTTTTTTGATTCCTGCATTCGTGACTTGGGTGTTGTAGAGATACAGCCCTTGAAGGTGGGGCAGCCCTCGGAGATGCTCAAATCCAGCATCACTGACTTGGGTGTTTTCGAGCGATAGGATTCTAAGCTTGGTCAGCCCTCGGAGATGCTCAAGCCCAGAGTCACTGACTTGAGTGTTGTCGAGAGATAGGGTTCCAAGGTGGGTTAGCCCTCGGAGATGCTTAAGCCCAACGTCACTGACTTGGGTGCTATCGAGCAATAGGTGGTCAAGGTTAGTTAGCCCTCCGAGTTGCTCAAGCCCAGCGTCACTTACTTGGGAGTTTTCGAGATACAGCTGATGAAGGTGGGGCAGCCCTCGGAGATGCTCAAATCCAGCATCACTGACTTGGGTGTTTTCGAGCGATAGGACTCTAAGCTTGGTCAGCCCTCGGAGATGCTCAAGCCCAGAGTCACTGATCTGGGTGTTGTCGAGCCATAAGATTTCAAGTTTGGTCAATACTCGGAGATGCCTCAAGCCCACGTTACTGACTTGGGTGTTACTGAGCGATAGAATTTTAAGGTTGGTCAACGCTCGGAGATGCTCAAGCCCAGCGTTACTGACTTGGGTGTTACTGAGCGATAGAATTTTAAGGTTGGTCAACGCTCGGAGATGCTCAAGCCCAGCGTCACTGACTTGGGTGTTTTCAAGAGACAGGGCTCCAAGGTTGGTCAGTCCTCGGAGACGCTTAAGCTCAGTGTCACTGACTTGGGTGTCGTTGAGGTATAGATCTTCAAGGTTAGCCAGCTCTCGGAGTTGCTCAAGCCTAGTACCACTGACTTGTGTGTTGGATAAACCAACTGAGTATACCCTCTCGAACACTCCCAAATACTGATCATCCACCACATCTGGAATCCAGGCAGGACGGACGATCTCCCATTCGATTGATCCGCCAAGCATTTTAACTTCTGCTATCACCGTTTGATTACGATGATACGGCAACCACACCATCAACGCACCACCGCCAATCAGTAACACCACAGCGATGAGCACCAGAGTGCCCGTGCGTGGCAGACGACTTTTGGGCGTGGTTTCGGTCATTGTGTACGCTCTGATGTGACCTCTGTGTATTCACCGATCAACATCGAGTAAGTAGGGCAGGCTCCCGCCTGCCGTTGGTTAGATTGGTCACGAAATCGCATCTGCGGCAGGCGGGAGCCTGCCCTACGTCACTTTCAAATTGATCCGTATCACGCTCGTAATACGCCCCCCAATCAAACCGTAACCACAATCTTCCCCGACAAACCCCCACTCCCTTGCAGCGTGCCTTCTTCCTGCAATTGATGCGCCGCTGCTGCTTCGCTGAGGGGGAATCGCTGGCCGATGTTTGGTGTCCAGCCGCCTGCTTCATATAAGCGGTGGATGCCTGCGGCGCATTCGCGTTGTTGTTCCGCGCTGGCGTTGAACATGGCGAAGCCGAGGTAGCTGAGGTCCTTGGTGTAGGAGGGGCCGACGGGGAACTCGGGGCGGGCGTCGCGGCCGGCCATGAAGATGATGCGGCCGCCCATCCGCATCAGGCTCACGGTCCGGTCAAAGTCTGGCGAACGTTGTGTTTCATACCAGAGGTCGATGCCGCCGTGCGGTTCGATGAATTGGCGGATCTCGTCGTCCATGGTGGGCGAGTGGTAATCGACGACCAAGTCGGCGCCTAATGCTTTGCAGGCGGCTTGTTTTTCGGCGTTGCCCACGGTGGCAATGACCGTGGCGCCGGCTCCCTTGGCCAATTGCACCACCGAGGACCCCACGCCGCCGGTGCCGCCGTTGACGAACACGATTTCGCCCGCTTGTAGACGTCCGCTGCGGAACAGTCCCAAGTGCGCGGTGATGCCCACCAGCGCCCCGGCGGCGGCGGCTTCGTCGCTTTGGCCGGCGGGTGTGGGATACAACCATTGCTCATCGACGGCGGCATATTCGGCGAATGTCCCCGGGCGGCCGATCAATCCTTGATTGCTGCCCCACACGCGATCGCCGACTTTGAATCGCGTCACCCCCTGCCCGACCGCTTCGACCTCTCCCGCCAGATCGCAACCGATGATGTAGGGAAACTCAAGCGGCAAGGCAATCATGCCGCTACGGATGTAGGTATCGATCGGATTGACGGCGACAGCGGCGACTTTGACCAAGACCTGATTGTCGGTCGGCTGCGGTTGCGGCTGGTCCCCGTATTGAATGCAATCGGGGCTGCCGGTGGATGTGATGAATGCCGCTTTCATGGCGTCTCGCTTTGTTTTTCAAAGTAGTTGAATCGACCGGGGTGCCAATATCGCAGATGGCCGACGATGGCCCAGAGCAGCAGCGTCGCCACCGTGATGGCCGCCCCCCAGTATAAAGAGACGGGGCGGTAATTCCATGTGACCGTGTGCGTTCCGGGCGGGACCTCAACGCCACGATAGAGTCCCGCCGCCGTGGTCGCTGCTGCAGGTTTGCCATCGATGTCGACTTGCCATCCGGGATATTCCAAATCTGTTAACACCAACATCCCGCCATCTTTGGATGCGGCGCGGATGACGATGTGACTGGGGCGATAGGTTTCGATTTCAACCGTTGCCTCCGGCGATGGCGATTCCCAATACGCTCGCCCGCGCGTCTCGCTGAGTTCATAAAGAAACAACGGATCATTCGGAGAGCGGGCCCAGGCGCGATGCAGAAACGGATCGACTCCATACCACAACAACCGCATCGGCCAACCCAAGGACTCCAACGACTGCCCACTTAAAACATGCGTAACCCCCGCTTGCTGTACGGCCGCCAATTGATCGGCTGGAGGCGGAGCGTCCAACGGAAACGGAGCGGGCAGCGACAACGACTCGTCAAAATACTCCGCCGGCCCCAAACCCAAGTAGACGGGATACGACGCCGTGCCGAGGATGTTGGTCAGATTCGCCCCCGGTGCATAGAGACGCGTCGGACCCGTGAATTCGGCTAATTTCTGCGCAACGGGACTTTCGTCGACGTGCCGCAGCGGAGCGTCGGACAGCATGACAACATTGGTGACAGCGCGGCTGACGTACCACAAATCGGCCGTCGTCGCTGCAAACACAACCGCCACCAGCACCCACCGTCCCAGCAGATTCATGCGCTGGCAAATCGCATCGAGCGCGGTCCCAGCGAGCAATGCGAATGCCAGTGTCACGACAATGCCATAGCGTCCCGGTCCCATAAAGAAACTGAACCCCGGCAGATATTGCGTAACCGGCAACAACCATCCCGGGGTATACAGCAATGCCGCAATACCCAGCCCGATCCAGAAGATGATGTGTCGCGAAAACAATTTCCGCCGCAAAAAGACAATGCCCGCTAACACCACTACCAACGGGGCGAGACCGAAATACAAATGTGCTTCGACTTTGTTAGTCATCGCTGAGTCGGGTGGCAGGTTTTCATTTAGCACGCGATCGAGATCAACGTCCGCGCGGTACCATTTCCAAGGCATCACAACCTGCGACCAATACCAGACCGGCATATGTCCGTAACCGGTGTTCGCCGACGCGCTGCGCTGGCTGCGGCCACGGAGTTCCCAGGTGGGGGCTAATTGAATGGCGGCGAGTGAGAATCCTAAGACCATGGCGGTCAGCAAACCGGTTGCACAGCGGCTACGCAGGGCGCGTGTCTCTTCGGGAAGACTGGCCGCCGTGAACCACAAGCGCAATGGGATGTAGGCCAGCAGCACCAATTGCGTGATGAACGCCAAATTGAAATGCCCCGCCAACATCGACAGCGCCAGCGTCAACGACAGTACAAACAGCCATAGCCACCGCCGCGATTGCAGAAACGACTCCGCCGCCCACAGCGAGGCGGGAAGCCACGTTCCGCCGATGATCGCCCATTCCAAACACATTCGCGGTGGAAACCAGCCGTAGGTATAAACCAGCGCGACCAACACCGCTGCCAGCGCGCGCAGGCCAATGGCACGAGCGTACAACCACGTAAAAATAAACGCCAATACGTAATGCAAAATCTGGTTAGCAACGTAAGCGCCGTTGGCCTCAAAGATGCGATAGAACACCTGGTTGGGCGGATAGAGCACGCCGGTTTGGCTTTCGGCGATGGCCGGATAACCAAAGCCGGTGCGATTGTTCCAGGCGGCCAGTTCGCCCGCAGCGAGGCTGTCGGCGAAGAAGGTTTTTTGCGGGAAGAAGTAGGAATACGTATCCCCCCCGATCAACCCACCCCCTTCCCAAAGCGGCAGCCAGAACAGCACGGTGAGCGCCACTGCAGTCAGCGTGACGTAAAATAGGCTGCGAACCTCGGAGGATTCCGGAGGAGAGTTTTTTTGCACGATGCGGGCCGATGCGAGGGGACAGATTTCATGGGCGGAGACATCCCCGCACTGACAAACTGATTTTAACTCAGCACCGCCCTGCCGCAACCAAGCTAGAGTGATTCACTGACCCACGACCGAGCACGAGTGACTCCTACTCATGACGCGTTCCGGGAGGGCGAAGCTCCTGCTGAGCCGCATTGGTTCATTGGGCGTGATTTGCGAAATCTTTTGACGAATAATACGAATTGGTCGCGCGCGGCTCGGCGGGAGCCTCGCCCTCCCGGGACGCTTTTTGTTCTGGCTTGTCACCAAGTTATGAGGCGTATTCTTCGCCGCTACGCTATTTTTCAGACCAGCCGGGTAATGAGATTGTTGTTTGGTAATTCGAATAATTGTAGAGCGGATTACGCGTTGGCTTATACAGTTTTCCGGGGAGTGGGTTGTTGCTTTGTGTGTAGACCCACAGTTCGTTGGGACCCCAGACGACGATTTCATCGCGGCAATCGCCAGTGATATCCAAGACCGCATTGCACATGTCGGGATGACCGTCGTTGGGAAACCTGACAACGCGGCGGCCCCAACCGTCCCACATTCCGCCTTCGCGGACGTTGGGTGAGAGGACGAAAAATTCCGGAGGCTGACCGGTCCAATTGATCGGTAAACACATACTGCCGTGTTGGCACGGTTCGATGTCTTTGTAAATGTCACCGCGAGCATCATAGTAATGCACGATACCCTGATTGCCCCAATAATTAATCGAGACCGCTTCTAAGCCGGGCATGTCGGTGCGAAAATCGCCGACGACCGGGTTTTGCACGTGTCCGAGGTAATGGTGCTTGATGATGTTACCTTGCATGTCGGCGAAGAACATGCCTTCGTCGCTAGCGGCACACAGGATCCGCGGCTCATCGTCCGGACCACCGAAGCGAACAACGGCGATCCCGTCGGCATGGTCTTTGACTTTGTGGTCCAATGACCACAGATGCTTGCCATCGCCATCGAATAGGTTATAGCCGATGGCCAATTCATCGCGGCCATCTCCGTCGACGTCGTAGGCAATGGGATAATGCCCGGTGTTGCATTCTCCGCTCCACATGATTTCTAAACGATCATTCAGCGCCCAAAAATGCCGGTAGCGGTCTTTGATGATGATGTCGCTGTCGTGGCCCGTGCCCCGCAAATCGCAAAAGTAGAGCGAATCGCCTAAAATGCGGGGAAACTTGTCGTAGGGGGCCTTCGTGGTCGCCGGCGTTTTTGGCGTGGGGGCTTTGTAGAGCGTTTTTCCAGTGGTACCGTCGGCGACGATGATTTCCATGTTCATGCAGTAAATGACTTCAGCTTTGCCGTCGCCATCCAGGTCGTGAATTTGAAATCCAACATCGTTGGTGAGGTGGTCCTTCCAGGGATCGGGTTCGCCAACTTGCCACAGTTGTTCACCGTCTAACGTCATGGCGGTCAGACAACTCAATTCGCTGTTGCGATCCTTGGGACCATGATGCCGCACTTGTCCAAACAACACGTCGACCTGACCGTCGTTGTTGAGGTCGCCGAAACGGAGATTGCGGCCAACGCCGAATTCTTCGGTTTGGATTTTCTTCCAGACCACCGGTTGCGGATTCGCTGCCTGCAGTTTTTGCAATTCCGCTTCGCGCTGGGCGATGGCGTCTTCGACGCGCTGCAGCTCATTTGCCGTGGTCGTGACTTTGACCTGATGGAAACGGGTTGGCACATCTGCCATCAAACCGATCTTGCCGGATTCATAGGTCGCATCGGTCGCGGTCAGTGTTGGGCTATCAACAAATTGGGCTTTGATGTTTTCACCATCGACTTGAATGCGGGCGACGAGTGGTTCTCCCGGTTTCCAGTCAAATTTTTCGGACGCAAGGATTTTTTCGTACGGTTTGCGGTAGGCGGTCGCGTGCCGGACCATTTTCAGAATCGCCTGATCGCCATCGACGCCGAAAAAGTAATAACAGCGATCATTGCGATAGCGAAACACGACGCCGCTTTGGTCGCGATCCGATTCGGGCACAAAGCGGACTTCGCAAGCATAATCCCGCCAAGCTTCGTCACCGGCAACAACCATGGGATGGGCATGCTTGGTTTTGACGTTGTCGTAGATTTGGGCCAAAACCGCTTCGCCGTCCTGCTCAAAGACCTTCCACGCCCGCTGGGAACTGATGCGCGAGGTGAAAGAGGTGACGCTCCAATGCCCTTTGGGAGCACTATCGGGCAGATAATGGTATTCGGTGTGCGCGCCGACCAGACTGGAGAATTGCCCCGGTTTCAGATCAGCGAAACCGTCCTCCAACAGAATCTGTTCCTCGACGCTCTCCTCAGCAGCAACTGCGGCACTTGCAATAGCCACAACTGCCAACAGGGTGAGAAACAGCACGGCATATTTTTGCCACAGGGATTGGGTCGTTTGCAACGTAGGATCCTCATCAGGGGGACATCAAGCACAGGCCAATTCCACCGCCAACGCGCGGACCGCCTCCCTATCAAACCTAATGAGATTGCAACGGGAAATCAAACGAGTAACGTTCCCATGAATCAAGCCGTGATGCACGTATTCCCATTTGCAGAAAAGAAAGACTCACGCAAAGCCGCCAAGGCCTGAGCGCAGCCTGTGGCCGCGACTCAACCGGGGCGATATTTCCTTAGCCACAGATTGAACACGGATAAAACACAGATTAACGGGTGTGAAACCGCAACATCCCAAACCGACGGCTTGCCGTCGCATTGTGCGTTCCGTGCCAGACCACGTACCGGTGTAATTTTTGATACAAAATAAAAGGGGATTGAATTGGTGGAAGATTTCACAGCGCGTGTGGCGCGCAAACTTTGACCGTTTGCAGTGCAAAGAAGGGACCGGGACAAACCGATTCAGAAATGAACGCTGCGTGGCGCGGATATCGTTTTTGAACGAAAGTTGCTTTAGTAGATAGCGCTCGAGCGAATCAAACCGCTGCTAACCGCATTGACATCGCAAATCTCTTTGCGAGCTTTGCGACTTTGCGTGAGGTTTTTTTTTGCAAACGACAGTAGACCAGCATCCCAGCGAGAATTAGTATTCGCGGCGCTGTCTAGACGAAGGGATGTCCATTGCCTTGCGGTACTTGGTGATCGTGCGGCGGGCGAGTTTGTAGCCATGTTTGGCTAATTCATCGACCAGGGCGTCGTCGCTGAGCGGGCGGCTTTTGTCTTCGGCGTCGACGATCTCACGCAATTTGATGCGGATCACATCCCAGGCGACTTCCTCACCTTCGGCGTTCGTCGTTCCGCCGCCGAAGAACCGTTTGAGTGGGATGATCGAACGGGGGGTTTGGATGTATTTGTCGTCGACGGCGCGAGAGACGGTCGTGACGTGCACGCCGACCACGTCGGCAATCTGCTCCATTTTGAGCGGGACAATATACTCCGGGCCTTTGTCGAGGAATTCCGTCTGGTGATCGACAATGGCCTGCGAAACGCGTTTGAGCGTGGAGTAACGTTGCTCGACAGCGTCGATAATCCAGCGGGCCGCGTTGATTTTGCGTTTGACGTATTCCTTGGTCGCCGCATCAGCATCGCCGGCGAGTAGTTCTTGGTACTTGCGGCTGATCGTCAGGTTGGGCGTGTATTCGCGTTCCAGTCGGATGGTGTATTTTCCGTCGTCATCTTTTTCGATGTAGACATCCGGCACAATGCTTTGCGCGGGGGCAGCGTCGAAGCCGCGTCCAGGCCAAGGATTGAGATGCTTCAGTTGCTCACAAGCTTCTTTGATCACATCCAGAGAATAGCCGGTCTTCCGTTCGATCACCGGGAGCCGGTTTTGATACAGGTCGTCGAGATGCGAGGTAATTAAGGCGATCAACACATCGCGGTAAGGCGTGTCATCGTCGATTTGCAGCAGCAGGCATTCTTTTAGATCCCGCGCGCCGACTCCGCGTGGTTCGAGTTTTTGAATCAATGAGAGCGCGGTTTGCGCATCATCGGGAGAAATCCGCACGCTGTAGACTTCGATCATCTCCTGCAGCGAATCGTGCGGCGCGCCGTTTTGCCCGACGATCGGCGTGCCGCGGGGGTTGACCGGCAACCGGCCGTTGTCGTCGAGATTTTGAATCAAGAACTCGCCGAATTCGCGAACAGCCGGAGAGCAATTAAAAAAGTGGAACTGCTCCAACAGGTTTTCTTGCAGCGATTCGGGGCGCGACTCGATATTGGTGATCGTGTCGTGCTTGCTACTGCTGAGATCGTCGATTCGATTTGCTGAGGGGTTGGTCGAGGAAAAATGGTCGGGCCATTCTTTCGACATTTCCATCAAGCGTTCGAAGTCGGCTTCGTTGTTTTTGTCGTTGTCGACAACGAGTTCCTTGCGTTCGAAGTCGGCGGACTCGCGGTCGTCGCGGTCGCGGTCCCGTTCGAACTGCAATTCGGAATCCGACATGTCGGCAGCGGTGTCGGGCACCGCCTGCTCGAGCAAGATGTTCTCGGAGAGTTCTTGATCGATGCGTTCCTTGAGCGCCATGACCGGCAACTGCAGGATTTCCATGGACTGAATCATCCGCGGGGCCAGCTTCATTTGCTGGCTCATCTTCATCTGTTGCGAAATATTCAGTTGCATGTTGGAATCGCTTCGGCGAGGGACGAACTCAAAGTTTTCCGTGGTTGGCGTTGACTTAAGACGATGAAATTAAAAAGGCTGTCGGCCCCGCATGGCATCAGCCAGGACTTCGCGGTTAGAGAACTCTAGCACGCTTCCTGCGGCAATCCCCCGCGCCAGGCGAGTGATTTTGACCGGCAGGCCATCGAGAACGTTACTGAGGTACAAAGCTGTCCCGTCCCCTTCGAGTGTAGGATTCGTGGCCATCACGATTTCCGTTACAGGTGTATCTTTCACGCGACGAATCAGAGCATCAACGGTTAGTTGTTCCGGCCCGACTCCTTCCAAGGGAGAAATCCGGCCTTGCAGGACGTGGTAGCGGCCGCCGAATACGCCAGCAGCCTCGACAGCCATCAAGTCACGAGGCAGTTCCACCACACAAACCACTTGGGGATCGCGCCGCGAATCAGAACAGATGCTACAAGTCTCTTCATCCGTTAAATTGAAACAAACGGAACAGGGACGCACGGTCTGTTTGACCTGCTCAATGGCGCGCGACAGTTGCAGGGCATCGTCAGGGGAACATTGCAAAATGTAATGCGCCAACCTCTCAGCCGATTTGCGGCCGATGCCAGGCAAGGCTTGGAATTGATCGATCAAGTTTTCGACCGCCGGTCCATACGGATTCACAATCGCACCATTATTCCCTGGCCAATGGCCCCAGCTGAGCCGATCCCTAAAACCCGCGCCGTTGATCCGAGCCACCGGCAGTCTCGGAGAGCGTTTTCCGAACACCATGGATGTGGAAGAATCTCACGCGGTTGAACAATCGCCGCCATGGCGGACTAAGTCGCTGAATTTCCACCCCCCAAACCGAGTTGCGACAGTGCGTCACCCAGTCCGGGAAGATTCATAT
The DNA here is from genome assembly GCF_007747995.1 of Symmachiella dynata. NCBI lineage: Bacteria > Pseudomonadati > Planctomycetota > Planctomycetia > Planctomycetales > Planctomycetaceae > Symmachiella > Symmachiella dynata. Next base: position 5,641,562 of record NZ_CP036276.1, read on the forward strand.
CACCGGTTAGTCCGGCCATCTCGGTCGCGGTTGCTTCTTGCACCTTTTTCAGCGCCTGATTTGTGGCAGCCACGATGAGGTCTTCCAGCATTTCGCGGTCGCCATCGTCAATCAGCGATTGTTCAATCTTACAGTTGACGATTTGTTGTTTCCCAGTGACTTCCACGGTCACCATCCCGCCACCGGCAGTTCCCTCGGCGCGGATTTTACCCAGATTCTCTTGCATGGCGCTCATGCGCGATTGCATTTCCTGCGCGTTTTTCATCAACGACGCTATGTTTCCCAAACCTTTTAACATTGGACTCGCTTCCTTCACATTGATCAGGTGCCGCGGTCAACGCTCTTCGACCTTCACCACCGTCGCATTGAACACGGTCATGGCTTTCCTCACCAAAGGATCATTTTCGGGATCAATCCGATGTTTGGTGCCTGTTGGTGACGCCTTCTCCTCGTCCGGTATTGAGGCTGGGGATGGGTCATCCGCCAATTTCAGGGTAATTCCCACCTTTCGCCCGACAACTTCTTCGAGTGCAGCCTCCAACCGCCCCATCTGGTCGCGGCGTTGGCAGTACTCGAGATTGAAATGATAGCTCTTAGGGAAGGATATTTCCAGTGCGTTTGGCCCGATAATTGCTATTCCCGAGGACCGTTGCACATTGGTTTTCACCATATCCGGAACCCTCGTAAGGACTTCCGCCCATATTTCCTCTTCCGAACCTGTTTGAAAATCGATCGTTGGCCGTGTTTCTGGATCGGGAATCGCAGCTGAAGGAGTCTCAGTGGGGAGGGGGGCCATTTTTTTTTGAGGTGGGGGCGCGGATGTTCGATTCGCTGCCGGTGGCTGCCGCGTTGGTGCTGCGCCATTCGTGGCGGGGAGATTGACCGCACCCGATTTGACCTGACGGATTAGGTCGGATAGGTCGTGTAGGTGTTGTAGTAATGACATCCGCACCAGCGCCAATTCAGCCAAGGCGCGTCCGTAGGCGACTCGCTGCATGCGGCCTTTGGCTTCCGAAAGGATCTCCATCGCAGCCACGATGGTCTCCAAGCCCCACCGTTTGGCCTGTTCAATCAGTTGGGGACGCAATTCGGGGGAGACCGAACTGAGCCGGACCTGCTCCGCCCCAGATGCTAAAACCATCAGATCACGAAGATAGTCCAACAACTGCGTCGTGACTTCACCGAGTTGAATCCCCTCTTCCAAGGCTGCGTCGAACGCCTGGAGCGCTGCTCCCTTCTCGCCGGAAATTACTGCTTCAAACAATTCCACCAACCGCTGATCGTCGGCCGTGCCAAACAGACGATGCACGTCGGCCGGGGTAATCGGATCGCCGCCGAAGGCGAGTAGTTGGTCGAACAACGATTGGCTGTCCCGCATCGACCCGGCCGCGCGACGTGCGATCAATTCGACGGCGGCATCTTCAACCGCAATCCCCTCGGCCTCGGCAATCTGTTTGAGCCGTACGCTGATGTTGGGTGTGTCGATCGTCCCAAAGTCAAACCGCTGGCAGCGTGAGAGAATCGTGTCGGGTAGCTTGTTGGGTTCGGTCGTGCAGAAGATGAATTTAACGGTCGGCGGCGGCTCTTCCAGCGTCTTAAGCAGTGCGTTAAACGCCTCCCGCGTGAGCATGTGGACTTCGTCGATGATGTAGACCTTATAACGGGTCCGCATCGATTTCACGTTCACATTCGCCCGCAACGACCGGATATCCTCGATGCCGCGGTTCGACGCTCCATCGATTTCCAGCACATCGACGTCGGTCCCGGCGGAGATGCCCAGGCAGATTTCGCAGGTATTGCAAGGGTCGCCGTCTTGTACGTTTGGGCAGTTGAGCGATTTGGCCAAAATCCGCGCCGTCGACGTCTTGCCGACGCCACGTGCGCCTGTAAACAAATAGGCGTGCGCAACACGGCTACTGGAAATGGCATTGCGCAGGGCCTGTGCCACCATGCCTTGGCCGACAACTTCGTCGAAAGTCTGCGGACGAAAACGACGGGCCAGGACTGTGTATTCGGTATTGGGTGTTTGCATCGTCACGACATACGGGAGATACGAAATGGTTCAAAGGTTAACCGGCACGACTGCAGTGCCCGGTCCGTCCTTATTGTCGCATTCCCGTCGTCGCAAGCAACGTCGCGGCAGAAATAATCAGAAAAACGGCGCGGAATCTCGTGGATACCGCGCCGTTAGAATTTTTAGGACCGCTCGGTTTTCTATGCGAACAGGTTTATTTGAGAACAGGAATTTCATTCCCGGCCGGCTGGATGGAAACTTTTCCAGAATCCAGCTCAGAGGGGGGCGGCGCCAATTCCGGCATTTCGTATTCAGGCGTTTCCGGCTTATCCTTGCGTGCGAATTGGGGGACCGAAAGCGCGGGCATCGCTAGCTTGGGCAACTGCGGAGGAGCTTCGCCCGCCCAGCGGATGGGACCATCTGTTCCATCGCGCTGCATAGGACCGATGCCCATGGCCCAAACGCTTTTGGCCAGCTTGTTGGAGATTTTAGTATCGGAACTCCAGACGAGGTTGCCGTCGGTGCGGTGATAAGCAAACAGTCCGATTTTTGCTTCACCCAGTTGGTTGGTTTTTTTGTACAAAGCCATTTCCGGCAGCGACGCCGGCATGCCGGGGATGCCCGCTCCGAGCGATGACTCGGGGATACCGATTAACAGGTCGTGGTGATCCGTCCCGATGACACCGGCGCGGGCTTCGACAACGTAGTCTGCTTCTTCTTTTTTCTCCAACACGTAGCAACCATTTCTCAGCAAGTGATATTTCAAACTACTGATCAAGTATTTTTGTTGCACACTGTCGTCGATGTTGCTGGTGTCGAAGAAGACTTTTTGATGGGCTAGCGGACTGACGTCGATACTATTGACCGATTCGTCGATCGCATTGGAAATCAGGCGTTGTTCAGTGGCGGTACGGGGGGTATCGGACCACCGCGTTGTGCCACATCCGCCCAAGCAAGCCGCAAGAAAGACAAGAGAAACAATTTGAGTTGGTTGATTCATAACGTAATGCTCGCGCCGGCGCAGAGTTCGCCGCCGTTTTTGAGAGAAGTGTAGAGATGATCGATACGAAAGTTGAGAGGAGAGAGGGCGGATTTTCGCCATTTCGCAGGCTCGGTCAATAGCGATCAACCAAGAAACGTCAACTTAAGATCATCTCGATTGGCAGATTGCGCTGCTGCGAGGCAACTACCGGTTCGCGCTGCTGAGTTGCTAAGGGGTAACAACAAATTAGCGAGCGGTCTGCTCCACCAGCATTCGCAAGTGAATTGGCAATTGCCGGCGGCAATCACTCCCAACGGCGTTGCGGTTGGGGTTCTTCGGCGACTTGCGCGCCGGGAAGATCCTTCAGAGCATTCCGCAATTCGACGGTCAACTGCTGGTTTTCCAACATTTTCCAAGCCAAGTTGACGCGATTGTCGACGCGGGCGACTTTCCACAATCCGGTCGGTGAGCGGTGCAATTCGATTTGCGAATTGACAAACGGCATCCCGGCATGCCGAAAGACCGAATCGGCGGTGGCGGTGTCCCCTTGCACGCGGACCGATTTGAGATCAAACGTCAACTCGCCGTTTCCGCTAGCGTTTGCCGGCGGCGGGGCCCAAGCCGATGCGTAATCGTCCGCCACGACCGCTACCTGCTCGCGCAATTCGGGGGTCATCAAACGGAGAACCGTGGGACGATCGTTGGATTTGATCGCTTCAAGAAATTCCGTGACGACGTACGTGGGCTGCTGGTTGGTTCGCCACTGTTGTATACCGGCGAAGATCAGCAGCAATCCGCCGCCGACGAGTGCCACATTCCACAATTTCGGTGTCACTCGACCATCTCCAGAGGCGGAAAATGCAATGGAAAGCCAATGGCTCGCACAGCCCGCTGCCATCTCTAACAACAGTCGAGACCGGGTCACACTGACGGCTGGCTGCCGATTCGTGTTTGCACCCGGGGTCCGTTTGCACTGGCGGACAAGCCGCCGGTGGCACCTATCTTTATCAAGAGACGATTAGGCGCTGGGGCGGAGATTCCAATAGGCGGAAAGGACATCGTATAAGTCGGCGGAGATTTGGACTTCGTCGTTGTCGAAGTCGTGCAACCAAGCGCGGTCGGCTTGGACAGCTTCAGCCAGGATATGGGTGATCTCGCTCAACTTGACGGTCATGCCTGGCTCGGCGACGGCGGTACCTTCGTCTTCACCAGTAAATAATCTCAGTCGATGACGCATATCTCAATGTCTTTCCATGACAACTGTGAGGTTTTGTTAATCCGTTTCCCCCCACCGCCCTTGCGGGCGACGCGCCGTTTTGCGATGCGGGTTTGAGTTCCAGATCCATCTAGAAACTCAAAAGATTTGCATCGCTGTTGCGCGGGCTGAAGTCCGGTTTTCCGGACAGCCAATGGTATTATCGGAACCGTGGCGGCGTCACTTCAGTCAATTCTGACGAATAGTCCGATTATTCCCGATAGCCTTCATGGGGAGATTCGGCGAATCGTGATGGACAAATCACGGTCCGTTCGGCATCTTCTGCCGGTCGAGCGATCCATTCGGCGAGATCCGCGCGTTGTGAGGACGTGGTTTAAGATCGCAGCGACGCACCGCACAGCGCGACCAGCGCCAATGCCGCAGTTTCGATGCGCAAGATGCGCGGGCCGAGATCAACCAAAGTTGCGCGCGCATTCGCATGTGAAATCTCAGCCTCGGAGAAGCCCCCTTCGGGTCCAATGCAGATCGTCGTCGGCCGCTCACCCGCCACCCAATCCGCGCGCCATGCTGTGCCGCCGGGATGAGCGATGAGCAACGGATCGCCTGCGGGAAGCGATGTTAAAAACTCCGCCCAGTTTTGGAGTGGAGTAATTTCCATCAATCGCGCGCGGCGACATTGTTTTGAGGCGGCGATGACCGCCGCTCGCATTTTCTCCAACTTCGTCGCCCGTGGATCAACAACGCTCCGTTCGGTTTGCAAAGGGACCAAACGCGTCACGCCCAATTCGGTCGCCTTTTCCACCAACCAGCGAAAACGGTCCCCCTTGGGAACAGCTGTGGCCAGGATCAAAGGCGCCGGCAGTTCCGCCGCTCCCGGTTGTCGCGAGAGGATCGAGACCTCAACTCGTTTTTTGCTCGCCGACTCGACCCGCGCCGTCGCTTCGGTTCCATCGCCATCAAACAGCTCAATCTCATCGCCCGGCTGCAACCGCAGCACATTGTGCAAGTGGTGCGCTTCGGGACCGAGCAATTCAGCCGTCGGACCGTTCAAATTGGCGGGAAGATAAAACCGGGGATGTGTCACGGGTTCGTTTTCAAAATGAGAGAAACACTATTTACAGTGATCGCGTGAATCGCATTGCCGACCGGTCAATCGTGACAAGTGCCACATTTCGAGTCAACGTTCGCCCGATTTCCATGCGATCTGAGCGGAGAAATGGCGGCTGCGCTAATATGTTTGTGTATTCCACACGCTACGCACGTCTGTTCGGTTGGATGCGACAGTCGAGTGGGGTATGGTAGGTCGTTTCCTCCCGTCGACGCTGCGTGCGAAACATGACGTTCCAACTCCTGAGGTCATCAGATGCGTAACAGGTCGCCGCAAAAATGGGTTGTGTGGATCACACTCGTGATCGGTCTGACCGCCGCAGGTCGGACGCACGCCGCAGAGAATTTCGGCATTCTCCCCACGCCGCAAAAAGTCGAATCGCAAAACGGCAGTTTTACGATCAACCGCGAAACCCAAGTGGTGCTCGGCAAAGACGCCACCGACGCGGAACGGTTCGCGGCCGAGGATTTGCGAACTGCGCTCCAGGAGATCTACGGCTTCCAACTGCCGCTGGGCGCACCGGACACGTCTCGCCCAAATAGCATCGTGATCGGCAAACCGGGTACGAATCAACTCGTCAACAAGTTGATGCAGGAACACGGCTTGTCGTTTTCAGCCAAGACAAAAGAGCAAGGGTATGTCCTGGGAATTAGCGACCAGGGAATCGTGATCGCTGCGGAAAATGAACCGGGACTGTTGTACGGCACGATGAGTCTACGGCAAATCGCGCAGGTCCAAGGAGCGAAGAAGCCATTGCCGGCGGTGCGGATTCACGATTGGCCGCACCTAAAAATGCGAGGTGTGCAGGAGGAGACCGCTTACGGACAAGCCTCGACGATGGAGAATTACAAAGCGATCATCCGCTTCATCGCCCAATATAAGATGAATACCTACTTCATCTATTTGGAAGACAACTACCGCTTCAAGAAATATCCCTCAATTGGCGTCGGTCGCGGTGCTTTCGATGCGGATCAAATCAACGAACTGGAAGCGTATGCCAAGCAGTATCACATCGAGTTGATCCCCATCTTCGAAATGCTGGGCAACCAAGGGACCTTGTTGATGAACGCTGAGGTGTTGCCCTTTAGCGAATATCCCGGTTCGCACTCCTTTGCTACGGACGATGCGGCTTTTGAATTTTTGGAGAATTGCTTTCTGGAATTGATCGACGTCTTCGATTCCAAGTATTTCCATGCTGGATTAGACGAATCGTGGGACCTGGGATTCGGCAAAACCGAGGCGGCGGTCAAGAAGGATGGTCGCGGCTTGGTGCATGCACAACACTACCGCCGGTTGAACAAGCTGTTTAAGGATCACGATAAAACGATGATCATGTACGGAGACGTGATCGTGAATCGTAAGGACCCGTCGGTGATCTTAAACGCGATTCCCAAAGACATCGTGCTGATGGACTGGGTGTACGGTCCAAAGCAACATTACGACAGCGTCGACAAATTGGCGGCACATGATTTTCCCTTGATGGTGCTCCCGGGCCTGAACAACTGGAGCCGGATTTTCCCCACGACTTCGGCGGCGCTGATCAACATTCGTAATTTCACGCTGGACGGTATTCGGCACAATGCGCTCGGTTCCTTCACGTCGACTTGGGGGGACTTCGGCTCGAAGAATCTGCGAGAGATGAATTATTTCGGCTACGCTTATGGAGCCGAGGTCACATGGTCGCCACAATCGACCGATGTGGAGAGTTTTTACAATCGGTTTTTCACGCTGCACAACGGTCCGGGGACGGCGACGCCGTTGCGGGCCGTGTTTGCGTTGTTGGAGAAGTGGCCGTTTGGGTTACCGATTGTCGATTACTTCCGGCATCCCTTTGCGCCGCGTTATGAGTATGGCGGACGAAAACCCGACGCCAGCAAAACGGCGCATTCCGAGCAAGATCTCTGGCGGGTCCGCGAGGATGCTCGCGTGGCCGAAGCCTTGATCGCTGCGCTACGCCCGGTGATTACCCGCCGCAAGGGCGACCTGGACTATTACGAATATTGTGCCCGCATGCACCGCAATTATGTGCGCGGGCAACTGTTGGTCCGCAGCTTGCGAGACTTTGCTGCGAGTGACCCGTCCCCGGAACAAATTGCCGCTGCGAAACAACGGTTCGCCCGCGAGGCCCGGGCGGTGCGTGATGAAACGTTGGCATTGCGAAACACGTTTCAAGAATTGTGGTTGCGGACGAATCAGCCGGACAATCTGCAATTCGCCGTCGATGAGTACGACATGCTGATCAAAGCCTGGGATGAGACGGCGACGCGGGCCGAGGCGGGTGTCTTTGCATTTGATTCGCGGCCGGCGTCGCAGTGGATTTATCATCCGCACGGATTCGAGAAGCAGGAACAAGTTCAACACGCGTCGTTCCGTAAGACGTTTGAAGTGGATCCGCAGGACATCGAGTTGGCCGGCATCCAAGTGCAAGGGGACACGCATGTGAAATTGTTCGTCAACGGCAAACAGATTGGCGAACAGTTCGCGCGGCGGAATTTTTCAGCTCCAGTCAATCCGCATTTGCTAGAGCTGTATGACATCAAGTCATACCTGGAACCGGGCAAAAACGTGATCGCCGTCGAGGCACATGCCTATGGTACGGAGAACCGTCAGTTGGAACCGGGCGGACCGGAGCGCTGCGGCGGATTTCATCTTTACGGTGAATTGATTGGCAAAAATGGGCAGGTGACGCCGATTTTTTCTGACTCGTCCTGGAAAGTCAGCGACAAGCCGGGTGACGATTGGACGTCGACCGGCTACGATGATGCGAACTGGCCGTCGGCTCAAGGCGATGAGAAACCAACGGTCTGGATCAGTTATCCGGACTTTCGAACCGGCCAAAAAGGTTTCAGCGACCAACGTTAAATCGATTCAATTCCCTCAGCCCCCGGCTCCGCCGGGGGGGCCATACGATAAACGGCGTACCACCGCCCACAAGGATAGAGAAAAAGATGCAACTGGATTTCATTGACTGGTCAATCATCTTTGGTTTTTTCGCGATCTCCCTGGTGATCGGAGCCGTCGTTAGCCGGCAAGCGGGCAAAAGCTCTGCGGATTTTTTCCTCTCCGGCCGCAACATGCCGTGGTGGCTGTTGGGATTCTCGATGGTGGCAACGACCTTTGCGGCGGACACGCCGGGATTGGTCACGAACATCGTGCGAGAAAACGGTGTCGCCGGCAACTGGGTCTGGTGGGCGTTTTTGCTGACCGGTATGTTGACGGTTTTTGTGTACGCCAAATTGTGGCGGCGGTCGGGGATTACCACCGACTTGGAATTTTATGAACTGCGTTACAGCGGAAAACCGGCGGCGTTTTTGCGGGGCTTTCGCGCGTTGTATTTGGGCGTGTTCTTCAACATTATCATCATGGCCAATGTCTCCTTGGCCGCAATCAAAATCGGCCATGTGATGCTTGGTTTGGATCCGGCCGAAACGATTGTGATTGCCGCTACGGTCGCCGTGATCTTCAGCGCCATGGGCGGACTGAAAGGGGTGTTGCTGACGGACTTCTTGCTATTCATCATCGCCATGGTGGGATCCATCGGCGCCGCCATCGTCGCTCTACAACAGGCTGACATTGGTGGCATGGCCAAATTGATCACGCATCCCAACGTTCAAGACAAAATGGCAATGCTGCCGCCCTTTGACCTCAGCACCGATGCCAGTCGCGATCTTTTGATAACGCTGTTGGTCATTCCACTCTCCGTGCAGTGGTGGAGCGTGTGGTATCCCGGAGCGGAACCGGGTGGCGGCGGCTATATCGCGCAGCGGATGTTGGCCGCCAAAGACGAGAAGCACGCCATCGGCGCGACGTTGTTCTTTAATGTTGCGCACTACGCCCTGCGGCCCTGGCCCTGGATCATTGTCGCTTTAGCATCGCTGGTGGTTTTTCCCGACAATGCGTCATTGCAAGTGGCCTATCCTGATATGCCCGCCGATCAGGTCAAAGGGGACTTGGCTTATCCGGCCATGTTGGCGTTCCTGCCGCACGGCTTGCTGGGGCTGGTGGTCGCTTCCTTAATCGCGGCATTCATGTCGACAATTTCAACACACCTCAACTGGGGTTCGTCGTACATCGTCAACGACTTCTACCAACGATTCGTGCGTCCCGATGCCGGACAAAAAGAACTGGTCCGTGTCGGCCGGATTTCTACGGTGCTGATGATGGTTTTTGCCGGCATCTTGGCGCTGTTCCTCAGAGATGCCTATCAAGGATTTGAAATCCTGTTACAGATCGGAGCGGGAACCGGGTTGTTGTTCATCCTGCGTTGGTTCTGGTGGCGGATCAATCCCTACAGCGAAATCGTGGCGATGGTGGTTTCATTTGTGGTCGCCCTGTGGGCTGCCTTCGCCGCTCCGGAAGAGATGCCTTCCTGGTTAAAACTGATCGCGGGCGTCGGAATCACGACGGTGGCCTGGGTTGTGGCGACGCTGGTCACCCCTGCCGATGACGAAGAAAAATTACGCAGCTTCTACCGCCTCGTACATCCCGGTGGCTGGGGCTGGAAACGCGTGTTGGACAAAGCCGCCGCGGACGGAGTCCCTCTGCCGACAGACGGTAATTCCCATATCGGCCTGGGCGTGGCCTGCATGCTCGTGGGTTGCGTGGGGGTCTATTCCGCGCTATTTGCCACCGGTTACTTCTTATACGGCCAAACCACGAACGCGATTATTCTGACAGTCGTCGCGGTCGTCGCGGCCGGGTTCTTAGCCACCATGTGGAGCAAAATCACCGCTGGCGACAACAGTACGCCGGGGCAGAAACCGAATATCGTGGAAGACTAATTCCGCTGTTTTGACCGGCTTACTGAGAATTCACCACGGAGGCACGGAGGGCACGGGGAAGAAGAGGCATTAGGCTTTAGTCCGTAGGCTGTAGCAAAACATGCGACCGTCAATTCCTACAGCCTATAGCCTATAGTCTACAGCCTATTTCCCCTCCGTGGTGACCCTTACTAACAATTCCTCTCAGGCTCCGAAACCATGGCAAACGTCTACTACGTCGGGGATTGGGCGCTGGCGATTGGGCCGCTTTATGCGGAATCGCCGTTTAATTGTGGGCATAAAGGGGCGGAGGTTTTTAATGACAGCACGTGGCTGAAAACGGCGCTAGAAAGCAGTGGCGAGCACCGGGTGACGTGTGTGCCGACGTGGGAGTTCTATAAACTGCCGCCCGGTGAGTATGAACGGATTCTGGATGAATACGACGTGCTGATTTTTTCCGACGTCGAAGCCAAGCTGTTTCAGCTTTGTCCGGATATGTTTGACCGCCGGAAATTCGGCAAACAGGTGCTCACCTTTCCCGACCGCATCCGCCTGACCAACGAAGCGGTTCAGAGCGGATTGGGGGTGATGTTCCTGGGCGGGTGGATGAGCTTTACCGGCGAACTGGGCCGCGGTGGCTGGGGACGAACCAAGTTAGCGGAGATTCTCCCACTACAGTGCCTCGACATCGAAGATCTGGCCGAGAGCAGCGAAGGCTTTGCCATCGTGCCGGAGTTGCCCGACCATCCGGTGTTGGCCGGTTTGGATGTCGCCGCAGCACCACCGATCTTGGGTTACAACATCACGCGTCCCCGCGCGGGCTGCGAAGTGGTCGCTCGATTTTCAGAAACGGGCGACCCGGCGATTGCTGTCGGCCAATTCGGCAGCGGCCGCGTGTTCAGTTACACATCCGACCCCGCGCCGCACTGGGCCTGCAATTTCGTCTATTGGGACGAGTACGCCGCCTTTTGGCAAAACGCCTGTCGGTGGGCGGCGGGTCAGTAATGCGAATTTGTTAGCGAAAATTGCGACCTATTCGTATCTCGCCTCACTTGATAACTTCCCCGGCATTCGGAATGCCCATTCGACCGTGTCCGCAGTCGCTCGTAAAACGGGGAGATGTCACGATGAAACCAATACGTTTGGTATTTCTGGTGGGAGCGTTTACTTGTTGTGCAATGTGCGTGGGAGGCTGGATTGCCGTCCAACCCGATGTTTCCAAGCGAGATCCGCTGCGGACCGTCTCAGAATCCCCTGAAGACCGCTTGAAGAGCATTCTTGCGCAAAAGTTATTGACGCCAAACTTTGTAGGTACGTTCTGTGTAATCGAGGCGGACACAGTCAATAAGACGGAAAAACACGCGGAAAAAACGATACAATTCAACGGGAAAAACGCCGAAACGCGTCGCATTGGTCCGCCGACTTCGCAAGACTGTTTGGCTTATCTTAAAACCCGAACATTGCCCGCTGGTTGGAAAGTGATTCGCTCCGAGGGAATCGAACACGGTATGCCTTTGGAAGGAGCAAATGAGCCCCTGTTTGGTGAAGACATCGTAAAGATCGCCCTTGCCAACTTTGATGAAGGTAATTGGGTCGCCCTTGTCGACAGCGACGGGAATGACTTGAACGGCGAACCATTGTCGCCGGATGATCCGATGTCTTCGCCCATCGACAGCATGAACTCGATACCCACATTCCCGGAGGAAGACCCGATCATTTTTGGGTTAGTCGGACTGGCCCGGCCGTATGAATATGCGTTGAGTTTTTTTAACAGCCGCGTTGTCGCACTTCCCGGCGGTCGCTTGCAATGGGAATTGACGCCCAAACCCAAACACAAAAGTTGGATCGGGAAAGCAACGATTGTGGTTGATGAAAACCGACGAGAAGTCGAGAGCGCCACCATCTCCCGTTTAGGGTCCGACATTCACCATGCTTGCAAGGTGCTTTCCATCAAACGTTCGCGTGACGGAAAGGACATCGACGTCGTCATGCCCGTGACCGGCCACCGGGTGAAAAACGATTGACGTTGCCGCAAACTCGCGCCGCGAACCTACTCGGCCGGTGCCGGCGGAATGACAACGTTGCTTGCCTGCACGTCGGGGAAGTAGACGTACGGCACGGCTGAGAGCGCTAGTGCGGGGTGGCCGTTGTAGTATTGCCAGAAGTGGTGATTCTTGACGTAAGGGGTGACGTCGCATTCGGCGATGCGGCAGGCGAACGGTCCCAGTTTTCGTATGTCCCGTTTCGTCAAGCCTTTTTTGCCCAAGGCGGCTTTGGAGAAGGGGCGTCGGAAGGGGTACAGGGAGAGTGCGCCGTCGTGCCGGGAACGAAAATTCAACAAGCATTCCGTAACGCGCATGGAGCAACCGTAACGTTCGCCGGGATTCATCCAATGATGGTCTACGGCTGCGGCTCCTAGCACGGCGCGGAACCGATGCGATGCGCCCGGCGGATGTGATAAGCAGCATCCTTGCACGACTCCGCCCCCCAATAAGTGCAAGGTCGACAAAGTCATCCGTGCACCGTGGCTGTGACCGATGAAGCTGACGGGATGGTCGCAGGGGATCGATTGAGTCAGCGTCGCCAGCTGAAATCCATTGCGGGCACTTTTGCGTCCTAGACCTTGAATGTCAAAAGGGGGCAAAGTCGGGTCGCTGGGCCAGGTCACATAAACATAGTTCAGCGGTAGTTGCGGGGCAGCGCCGCGGAGCCAGCAGAACGTGCGTTGAGCATCATGGGGTACGTCTTGCCACGTGACATAGCTACCGTGAATCATGAAGCACACGGGAACGCGGGGCAGCAAGGAGGCCAGAAACGCGGCGTGACTGGAGCGTGTCAGGCAGCCATCGGGCGTGCGGCACAGGAAGTCCACACAGTTCGGACAAATCGGACAGGGTGTCTTTTGCGGACAACACCGTAGACTGACAATCCAATACGTTTCAGCAGGACAACACCGACAGGCAGTCGGTCCACATTGACCCGGCGTAGATGCGGCTTGTTGTCCCCCAACCACGGGCATGAATTGTGGAGCGGGAAGCGTCTGCGCCGCAGCGGTTGGTGCGCGGGCGAAGAATGCCAACAGCAGGATGCATGCGGCGACGCGGCGGCGGGAGTCGAATAACGCGAGGATCCGCATAATGTGCATCAGGGGTGCTTGGAAAATCGAGTGTTCGGGAACGCGTTTTTTCAGAATGGCCCGCAACGCTGATTGCAGAGTCTCCCCGGCGCGCAGCGTGTCTTATTTCGTCATCGAGAGATTGACCGAATCATCTTGAGCATCTCGGAGCACGCCGGCGGCACTCAACCACAGCACCGGTTGATTATTCGTGTCGTAGGGCTTCGATCGGGTCTAATTTGGCAGCTGCGAGGGCCGGATAGATTCCAGAGAGTATGCCGATGAAGACTGAAATCCCGAATGCGACGGCCAAGGTCCACCAAGCGACGACCGGTTCCAGGCCGTCAAACATCTGAAACATCTTCGAACTGGACTGGACCGAGGAGTCCATAATTGCCGTTTTGGCCAACCAGCGAATTGCTGAAAAGGCGACCGGCGTGAGTAATCCCAAAGAGACTCCCAACAGTCCGCCCGTCCCGGCCAGCACGCTGGTTTCGGTGAGGAATTGTTCGGTGATATCCCCCCGTTTGGCCCCCAGAGCGCGGCGGATGCCGATTTCGCGGGTCCGTTCGGTGACGGTCGCCAGCATGATGTTCATGATCCCGATGCCTCCCACGACCAAACTGATGAGCGCAATGGCCCCCAGGACGACGTTGAAGATGACTTTTAACTGCTCCGCCTGTTTGAGCAATTCCATCGGTACGACGAGATCGACGTCGTTGGAATCCGCGTGGTAGCGCGCCAGCGTTTCGCGAATCACATTCGCTGTGGGGACGACATCCTTGGCATCAGCAACACGAAACGTGATTTGACTGAGTTCGACTTTTTCGCTGCTGCGGCTGCCGGCGGTAATGATCATCACTTCATCGCCGATACGGGATTGCAGCGTATCCAAGGGGATGTAGACATCCTTATCGAAATCTTGCCCCGACATACTGCCCCCGATGGCCGCCGACGCGGTACGATGTGAAGTCATCCCCACGATCGAATAGAACACGTTGCCAATACGGATGGACTTGCCGCGGGGTTCTTCGCCGGGAAACAACGTCTCAGCGACCTCATGACCAATGACACAGACGTTCGCAGTATCCTCTTGGTCTCGGTGGGAAATAAACCGTCCTGCATCCATCTTGAGGTGATTCACACTGAAATAATTCGGTGTACAGCCGACAAGACGGACGTCCATATTGCGATGCATATACCGCGCAGGTTGGGAAAATTCGCGAATGGGCGTGGCATCGACAATGGTGTTGACGGTCTGCTTGATGCGTCGAAAATCATCCCGCAGAATCCCATACTGCAAAACCTGTGTCTGGGCGTTGTTGCTCTTGGAACCTTCAGCCGGTTTTTGGCTGATGACGATGATATTCGTCGCTCCCAACTCAAGCACTTGTCGCTGAGCTTGTCGACTGGCTCCTTCGCCGATGGCCAACATGGCAATCACTGAAAATACGCCGAATACGATGCCCAACATCGTCAGCAACGACCGCAGTTTGTGCAGCAGCAGGTTTTTGAGGCCAAGTCGAATCGTACGGAGGAGTCGCAACATAAGATTTTTACACGAATCGAAAAGACGCGGGAGCGAAATTCAAAACGTGCCTCGTTTGAGGAGCCGTAAGCTGTGTTGTTGGAAAGTTCAATGAAACAATGACAGCGGCGCGGAAGTGACTATCGAACCGCTTCATTGGATTCTAAAGGGTGTGGATAATCGTCGGGGAGTGTTTGCCCAAACTCTTCCCGTTCGATCAGTCCATCCTTCATGATGATCCGTCGCCGGGCTTGGTCGGCGACGAGCGGTTCGTGCGTCACCATGATGATTGTGCGACCTTCGCGATTGAGATCATGCAGCAGTCGCATAATTTCTTCCTCGGTGGTCGAGTCTAAGTTTCCCGTTGGTTCGTCCGCGAGAATGATGTCAGGATCATTCACCATGGAACGAGCGATCGCGACGCGTTGTTGTTGCCCCCCGGAAAGTTGGGGAGGACGGTGATCCAACCGTTCCGCCAAGCCGACCCGCAAGGCCAACTCTTCGCACCAATCGCGGTCTTTGGCAGACATCGCAGGGTACCCCGGCCGATAAAACAGCGGGACGGCAATGTTTTCCAAGACGGTATACTGCGGGATCAAGTTGTAGGATTGAAAGATAAAGCCGATCCGCTCGTTGCGAATTCGCGAGAGTTCGTCATCATCGAGCAGCGAAACATCTTCGCCGCCGAGGCTGTACGTGCCGAGCGTGGGACGATCCAAACCGCCCAGCAGGTTGAGCATCGTACTTTTGCCGCTCCCCGAGGCGCCCATGATGGCAATAAAATCGCCTTCGGCAAATTGCGTCGTCACCCCCCGCAGGGCTTTAACGACGACCGGGCCCAGGTCGTAGTGCTTTTCCAGTGCGATCAATTCTGCCACGATACTCATTGGCTGCCACCACCGCCTCCGGCACCACGTTTCTTGGCAAATGCGGCCGCCGCGACTTTAAATTCTGCGAGGTCGATTTTCTCATCGCTGTTGGTATCGGTTTTACTAAATCCGGCCGCCATTGGACTGCCGGCGACTTCTTCCTTGGTAATCACGCCATCACCGTTTTTGTCCATGACCTTAAAGATTGCCGCAGGATCTCCTGCCGCGCCGGCAGCTGATTTCTTTTTAGGCGTTTCCCCTTTTTGTTTTTCGCCAGGTCCTTTTTGTTGTTTTCCGCTACCCTTCCCACCACGCGCCCCACTCCGACCGGAGCGACCTTTGCTGTCGGGAACGTCACTTTGCTTGACCGCTTTTTCCGGTTCGGCATCCTCGAGCACAGTGAATAATTCCGGCAACGAGGTGCGAGGCGCGAGAATCACTTCTTCCCCTTCCGCCAAGCCGACGGGAAATTTTGCATCGGCAACGGGCGTCTCGATTTCGCGGACTTCGGTTTCGACATCGTTGGTCGCCCCGGCAAAGACCCGACGGATCTCCGGGCCGGTCGCTTTGTTGACGAACACAAAATGTTTGCCATTGCGGGCTACCAATGCTTGTACCGGAATTTTCAGCACATCGTGGAGCACATCGGAGATAATTTCGACTTCCGCGGTCAGACCAGGTTTGAGCCCCTCAGCGCTTGAATCATCGGTTTCGATGTAGATGACGGCTGTGTATTCGCGGAGGTCGGGTTGTCGCCAACTTGGTGAGTTCGGCACCGACGCCACCGATTTGACATAGCCATTATGAAAACGACTCGACTTGCGGCTGACCTTGATAATGGCGGGCATGTCGGCTTGGACGAGACCGATTTTTGATTCGTGAATCCGCGTGTCGACTTGCATCTGCGACAGGTCGGGCAATTTGATAATCGCCTGACGGTTGTCCACCGTCGCCCCTTCCTCAATCACGCGTTCCTGGCTGCGGCGGCTATCGGAGACCGCATAGATCACCTGTCCCGATTGCGGCGCGACAATCGTGCACTCAGCGATCTGCTCAACAAGTTTGTCGTGTTTGGTTTTTTCAACTTCAGCAGTCAGCACACGGGCTTCGTAGTCCGCCTTGGCTTGATTGAGCGCCGCCTCAGCTTTTTGTTTCTCGCGTACGAGTTCGCTTTTGGTTTGTTCGGCCTGAGATTTTTTTTCGGCAATATCTCGTGTGTATTGGAATTTCTCCAACACCTCAAATTCCAATTCAGCGGTCTGCAAATCCAATTCGGCGGTCGTCACAGCGACACGTTTCTGTTCCAATTCGTTTTGGTTGACGTAGCCTTTTTTACTTTGCCGCTTGGCGAAGGCATACGCGTCTTTACTTTGCGCCAGTTTCTCTTTGGCCAAGGTGATTTTGGACTCAGCAGCCGTTTTCAGAACGGGGTAATCTCCGTCCTCATATTTTTCCAAATCAAGTTTTGCCAGATCCCGTGCCAATTCCGCGGTAGCAATTTGACTGTCGTTGAGGTTTTGCTGGATCTGCACCGCATCTCTGGCTTGGTCACGCAACGACTCGGCTTGCTTTAGAGCGATGACCTGTTGGTCCAGATTGTCCTGATACACCGAAGCGTCGAGCTTGACCAACACCATCCCCTCGTAGGCTTGTGTTCCTTCGGGAACGATCGAGATGATTTTCGTCTGGCCTTTGACATTGCTGCTGAGCGTGACGTTGGAGGCACTGTCCAAGTTTCCGGTGGCGATGACCGAAATGCGGAGATCGCCCCGTTTCACCGGCGAGGTGACCAAGTCGGTCCGCACTGTTGTGCGCGAGAACCAATTCGGGAGTTTGCCTTCCACAGTGGCATAGGCGACACCGCCGGCCGCCAGGACGACAACGGTCAGTAAAAGCAGAGTCCCTTTACCGATTTTACCGGTACGATTGGTTTTTCCAACTCGACCCGATCCTCCTTGGCAGCCCCGATGGTTGGTATGGCTCCATTGGGGAGAGCGGGAGGAACTTTGACGACGATGGTGGCGGATGTTGTGTGGCATCTGCTCACTTTCAGCAGGACGGATAGATTGAGGCGGGGAATATCCAGGGTTAGTAGAATAAACCCCGGTGAGTGAGGAACGTTTCGGTCACCCGGCACGAATCGCAACATTAGTTATCGATTCTGCAGGCGGAAGTCGCTCCAGTCGTAATTACTATCATATCCAAGTTTGACCAAATGTTAAGCGGTTTTCCAGCAAAATTGGCAACAGATCACTCTGTTTTTGCTGGTATGTCCACTGAGTGGTCAACAAACACGAGATTCTGGTCCCCCTACAAAAGCCGGACTTGAGAAACCCCCCGGTGTCCCATAGGATGGGGCTTAATCATGCCACGACAGATTCCCTCCCTGTATCGTTCCCCCTGCGACACGACCCACCAAGACAACTCGACCGGCGTTATGCTATCATCTAGGTGATTCAATCCGTAAATTCCGTCGACGTTGCACAAAAAACAATGGCGACAGTTCTGATCTGCGGACGACGCCAACGGTATGCTGCAGCGAATTATTGATAATTCGACCGAATTCCCCTTTCTGAAATGATATACGACGCGAGGATTCACTCCCATGGCTTCCGCGGCAAAGATTGTACTGATCGAAGATGACCGCGAGATTCGGACGACACTCACCAGTGTGCTCGCCGCTGCCGGTTATGACGTATCGGCTGCGCAAAATGGAATCGAAGGCCAAAAGCTGATCAAGTCGGCAGAACCCGATTTGATTATCACCGACATGATGATGCCGCAACTCGGCGGCTTTCCCGTGTTGGAGTTTCTGAAAAACTTAGACAATCCCCCGCCGGTGATCATGATCACCGCCAACGAAGGGGGACGTCACAAGGCTTATGCGGAAATGTTAGGTGTGGCGAATTACCTGCGCAAGCCGTTTGCCATGGATGTGATGCTCGATGCCGTCGAAGAGGCCTTAAAAGAAGGTAAGAAGAAAGCCGACTGAGTCTCGGTTCAATTGTTTTTCAAATCACGCATCCGGCACTGGCGGACTAGACGCTGGTAAGACCCGGGGCGGGCTGTGAAACCTGTAAGGATTTTCGCCATGCGTCGGCCCACTGCACAGCACAATCACGACCATGCCTTCACCGCCATGAATGCGGAACGTGCCGAAGGACTCACGGTCCACAGTCGCCGCAATATGCTCAAAGCGGGACTGGCGGGAATGGCCGGGCTTTCGTTGCCGCAATTATTACGAACCCGCGCCGCTGCCGCCGAAACCGGCCGCGCGATGGCGGGTGGCAAAAGCGTGATTCTGTTGTGGATGACCGGCGGTCCCAGTCATATCGATACCTGGGATATGAAGCCGAACCGGCCGTTCAATAATCGGGGGCCGTTTTCACCCATCAGCACCGCCCTGCCCGGCGTGCAGATTTGTGAGCACCTGCCCAAGCAGGCGGCGATGCTCGACAAGTTCACGATCATCCGCTCAGTCGATGCTCGCAAAAGCAGCCACGAACCCAATCGCGTGTTTCAAACCGGCAACCGCCTGGCAGCACCGCGGACGAATCCACTGGGCGACAAGTATCCGGCGATCGCCTCGGTCGTCTCAAAGTTTCACGGTGCCAACCAACCCGGCATGCCGCCCTATGTCGCCTTCATGCGGTCCAAGTCGCACATCGGCTACGCGGGATATTTGGGCAAACAATACGATCCCTTCATCGGCAACGAAGCCGCTGACCTGCCGATTTATTCCTTACTGGGCGAGGACACAGGCAAGACGAGCGGCGCGAGTTTGTTTAATTTGCCCTTAGGTTTGCATCAAGACCGACTCGGCAGCCGCAGTGCGTTGATGCGGGAATTTGACCGTTTGCGCAGCGACCTGGATCAATCCGGCTCGATGAGCGCGGTCGATACCTTTGGCCAACAAGCGGTGGAGATGGTCACCGGACGCCGCGCGCAACAGGCATTCGACATTTCACTAGAACCGGATGACGTCCGCGCGCGTTACGGCAAACATCTGTGGAGCCAACAAGCGTTGTTAGCACGGCGGCTTGTCGAAGCGGGGGTCAGTTTTGTCACGCTCGATTTAAGTTACCACACAGCTTCGGGCACGTGGGACAACCATGGAATTCCCGGCGGCGTGTATGGGGGAATCTCCAAGGGCTTAAAGCCATTATTGCCGTTATTTGATCATATCGTCACAACCTTGGTCGGCGATTTGGATGAGCGCGGTCTGTTGGATGACGTGCTGGTGATTGGCATGGGGGAATTCGGGCGGACCCCCAACATGGGAACACAAGGCAGCACCGATGGTCGCAATCACTGGCCGGTGGTGATGTCGATGGCGCTGGCCGGCGGCGGAATGCGGCACGGGCAAGTGATTGGCGCCACGGATCACAACGGCGGGCAAATCAAAGAACGTCCCGTCACGCCGGGGGATTTGGCGGCGACGATTTATAAGCACATGGACGTTCCGCTGGATGCCACCTATCTCGATCCCCGTGGTCGCCCGAACTTCATCGTCGATGAAGGTTCGCCCATTGCTGAATTGTTTTAAAGCAATGGTGCCCTGATTCACGAAAGCCGTTTCAAAACCAACCAGAATGAGGGTGCCACTGGCTTTGCCAGGTGCACCCAACGCATACACTAGACCGGAACAAACACTGTTGGACAAGCCAGCAGTGGCACCCGAGGTAGCCGAGTTTTGAAACTGGTCCTATGCACATTGCCATCATCACTGCCGGCGGCGCGGGAATGTTCTGCGGGTCGTGTATGCATGACAACACCTGGGCGCGAGCTTTGCAAAACGCCGGGCATGAGGTCAGCTTAATCCCGACCTATACGCCGATTCGTGTCGACGAAACCAACGTCAGCACCGATCGCATTTTCTTCGGTGGCTTGAATGTCTATTTGGATTATCGCTTTCCGATCTGGCAAAAAATCCCCCGCGGATGGACGCGCTGGCTCGATTCCCCCGGACTGTTGAATCTGGTCACACGGTTCGCGATCAGCAACGACGCCCAAGAATTGGGCGCGCTGACCGTCGCCATGCTGCAAGGCAGCGATGGCCCCAATTTTCGTGAGACACACGAACTGGCTGATTTTCTCGGCCAACAACTCCAGCCGGATGTGATTTGTTTTAGCAACATCTTGCTTTCCGGCGCGATGCCCCGGCTACGCGAATCGTTTTCCGGCCCCGTGTTTTGCCTGCTGCAAGGCGACGATATTTTTCTCGCCGATTTGCCGGAACCGTTTGTCGGCCGCGCTTTGGAATTGATCAAAAGTCACGGTCAATTGTTCGACGGATTTTTGACGCATAGTGATTATTACAGCGACTTCATGTCGGGCTTTTTAGGCCTGCCCAGGGAGAAGTTCATTCACCTGCCGTTGGGCATTGATCTAGCGGGACATGACGGCCTACCGCTACAGCGTGATGAACCGCCCACAATCGGCTACTTTGCTCGTATTTGTCCAGAGAAGGGGTTTGATCAACTGCTCACCGCGTTTGGGTTGTTGCAAGAACGGCATCCGCACGTGCGGTTTCGTGCGGGGGGCTACTTGGGCAAACGGGATGCGGCATTCTTCAAAAAACTGCAACCGGCAATCGAGGCCTTGGGACCGGCGTTTGAATACGTCGGCAGTCCGGAAACGCATGCGGAAAAGGTGGCGTTTCTTAAGTCGTTGGATATCCTGTCGGTGCCGACGACTTATCATGAGCCGAAGGGGATCTACGTGTTGGAGGCATTGGCCAACGGTGTCCCCGTCGTGCAGCCGCGGCACGGCGCGTTTCCGGAATTGATCAATGCCTCAGGCGGCGGACTGTTGGTCGATCCCGATGACCCGCAAGCCTTGATGCAGGGTTGGGAATCGTTGATTCTGGATCCGACGCGTCGGCTGGAATTGGCGCAGGCGGGGCATACCCACGTTCATGAGCGATACGGCACTGATGCGTTGGTCAACGACAGCGTGCGGATTTTTCAAACGGCCACTGCAAGCAATGTTCCCGCAGCCCCCGGCATTGCCGAGGACCGTGAACGCTAGCCCAACAGTCCATCGATCGGCACGCCGGTGTAGATATGGTGCGGGCGTCCGGTGTCGTCGTACCACGCTGCAGTTTTGGGAATCCCCAGTGCGTGATAGATGGTGGCGGCCATGCTGTCCGGCGTCTGTGGGTCGGCTGCGGGATAGCCGGCTTGTTTGTCCGACGAGCCGATGACCGTCCCACCGCGGACCCCTCCGCCGGCAAAGAAAACCGATTGCACCGCTCCCCAGTGGTCGCGGCCCGGACCGAAAAAGGTGTCGGTCAAATGTGAAATTTTCGGCGTCCGCCCGAATTCACTCCCCATGACGATCAGCGTACTATCAAATTGACCGCTGTTTTTCAGATCATCCATCAGCGCGCACAAGGCGCGGTCCGTGGGCGGAAAGAGTTTGTTCTTCAGCCGCGGAAACGCATCGCCGTGTGTGTCCCAGGTTTCGTTGTTGCCAAGATTGACCTGCACCAAATTCACGCCGGCCGAGACTAGTCGATACGCCATCAACAACGACCAGCCAAAACTGTTGCGGCCGTAACGTTCTTGGATTTTGTCATCAGCGCGGGTCACATCGAAAGCCTGTTGGACTTTTTGATTGGACAACAGCGAAATGGCGGATTGGCGATGCAGATCGTACGACCGGCCTTCGGCTGATCTCTCCATCGCTCGTCGTTGATCATCGATCGAAGCCAGCAAATCCAATCGGCGGTCCATACGTTTGGGTGAAAGCCCCTGGGGGAGTTTTAGGTTGGGTGCTTGATAGGTCCGGGCATCCGGACTGCCGGGCGGTTTTTTGGACTGGTTGGGGAATGTGTATTCCGGATAGGCACCCCGCCACATCGGATCGCCATAGGGAGACGCTTCGATAAAAAACGGATCACGGCGACGCCCCATTTGTCCGCCATAGGCACCGGGAATCACACCGCCCGACCAATGCACGAGTCGTTCGGGCAAGACGACCGCCGGTGGCAGGTTGTCGTTACGCGGCGGTATCGCATCTCCCACGATAGAAGCGATGGAAGGCCAATCGCCGGGACGCGGTTTGCGGTCCCCCACAAATCCGGGATTAGCCACCGAGCGTCCGGTGAGCATAAAATAATGACCGAGCGTGTGTCCGTTGGTGGGATGCGTCAACGAACGGACGACCGACCAGTCGTTGCTCCGCTGTGCCAACAACGGCAGATGTTCACAGATTTCGATTCCGGGTGTCTGCGTGGCAATCGGCTGAAAGTCGCCGCGAATTTCGGCAGGGGCCTGCGGCTTGAGATCGAAACTATCTTGCTGCGCCAAGCCGCCGGATAAAAAGATATAGATGCACGCCTTAGCGGTCGGTTCCACGGGCGTATATTTTCCCTCAACCCGCGTTGCCGCATGCAGCGCGTCGAGGTGATTCATCCCCAGACCGAGCAATCCCACCGCACCGGCCTGCAAAGCAGTCCGTCTGGCGAACACCGGATGTTGAGCTGCTTGTGGGTTGTATCCGCTCATCGGGCACGTCCTGCAAGGGGGGAAATTCCGGTTCCTGCGCGAAGCATTTCACCCATTATGCGCTGTTGATGCGTTGCTCGCAATTACAAGATAAATCAACCGGCAAAATGCGCGAGGTTTTCATCAAGTTCCTCTTGGCAGTGTGCGGCCTTGTCGTTATAAATCGCCGCTGCCTGCCACGGGTATCGTGTTGGAATTCCATTCCAATCGTCTTGCGGCGGCCACTTCGAGTCTCTCAAAAACACCGACTACTCACAAAACACAATCGAATGTTGCGTGATCCTCAGCATGCGCTAGCAGGCTGTGTATCGCCAATTCCCCGGTCTTCGCACGCCGGTTGCCTACCACGATCGTGGGCAGACCTGCTCCCCGCGATATCGAACGGGAAAGGAGTCCTTACGTGTCTTCCCCTCTGCGAATCATGATGTTTTGCGCTGTAGGCGCGATGGCGTTCAGCCATTCGGGTTGCACCGCGGTTCCCCGCAATCAGTTGTCGCAAAGCCAAAACCGGGCGCGGCAATTGTACGAACAAAACCAAGCCTTGGCCGCCGACCGGCAACAAATCCATAACCAAGCGGCCTCGCTAGCTGCTCAGCAGCAACAATTGGAGCAGGAGTTACAAGCGCTCCGCATGGCCAAACAAACGGATGAGCAATTGTTGGTCAGCGCTCAAAGCGAACGGGACAAACTGCGTTCGCGGTATACGAATCTGTTAGACACAACTCGCAACGCGACCAACCCGCTCTCAGCCGAATCGACGCGGCAGTTTCAAGATTTGGCCCGTCGGTACCCGAACTTCGAATTTGATCCGCAAACCGGCGTGAGCAAGTTTCACTCCGACGTCTGGTTCTCCTCCGGGAGTGCCGAAGTGCAAAAGAATTCGCAAGAACTGCTGACGGAATTCTCGAATATCTTAAATCAAGGGGATGCCCAAGATTTGAATATTCTGGTTGTGGGTCACACTGACGATCGCCGAATCGCGAAAGCCAGCACCAAATCGAAACACCCCAGCAACTTGCACCTGTCCGCCCACCGTGCGATCAACGTCTGCGATTCGCTGGCAAAACACGGATTGCGACGCGAACGGATGGGGATTGCCGGTTACGGTCCCTACCAACCCCTGGCCCCGAATAAAGATAACGAGTCGCGACAGAAAAATCGTCGAGTCGAGATCTTCGTGTTGGCCCCCAATGCCCCGATTGCCAGCTTGAGTTCAGGCAACGGGATTCAGTAGTTTTCCGCCATTTTCCGCGGGTTTGTTAAATTGCGAGAGTATTCCGCCTGGAGATGGCCTTGCCAGGATTCCGAAATATCCTCAATATACCGCCGCACAATCCAGGGACGGAGCTACGGATCGCTGATGACAGGACAGGCCACACGACATGACGTTCGGTCCAACGCTTCCGTTGCGCCACATGGCGACAGGAACGTTCACCCGCCGCTGAAAGGCCCTAGTCAACTTTGGGTCAATCGGCAACGAGGTGCGTCGCCAAGAAATTCCGCTGCCCAGAAAACATTTTTGTTTTCGGTGATCATTCCCGCATACAACTACGGTCGCTTCGTCGGGCGGGCCATCAAATCGGCGTTGCAGCAAAGCGGCGATGACTTTGAAGTTTTGGTTATCGACGATGGCTCCACGGACAACACCCGCGAGGTCGTCGCGCGGTACGAAGATCGTGTCAGCTATTTCCACCACGAGAACCGTGGGCAGTCCGCCACGCGCAATCGAGGCATCGATCTGGCCCACGGCCGCTATCTCATTTTCCTCGACGCCGACGATGCCTTGTTGCCCCATGCGTTGTCGCACCTGCGGCGTGAAGTGCAAGCGCATCCCGAAGTCGGTATGGTGTTCGGCCAACATTTTGCCGTTTGTGAGGAAGGCATTCGTGTCTCGGGTAAGCTGCACCCTGAGTTGGGTGAGCCGATGGAAAACTTTCGTGACTTCCTGGACCGCAAATTCGGCATTTGCAACGGCACCGCTGCGGTCCGGCGCGATGTCTTTGACGTCATCCGTTTTCCCGAACATATTCGCAACGGCGAAGACCTACCCGTCTTCGCTGCGACCTTGTTACATTTTCCCTGCCGCTCAATCAATGAAACTTTGCTGGAAGTCAACGCTCATGACGGGCGCGTGCGGCGGAATATCGAAGCCATCCGCGAGACCGCCGAACAGGTGATCGACGAATTGTTCGATCCGGAGCACATGCCGCAACCGGCTTTGCGGTATCGTAAATTGTTTGCCGCCCGTAAATACCTCTCCATGGCTCGGTCATTTTATCGCTCTGGACATTACGCGGAGTCACGCCGCTATTTTCGCAAAGCGGTGGCGACACAATGGCGGCGTTTGCTGAACTCCACCGCCGTCGCCCGCTACCTCAAAAGCTTCATCCGCCAAGGCCTGGCGAAAGTCGGTCTCGATCCGCAAACCCACAGCTAAGCCCAGAGCAATGCGGGGACGTCGTGTCATCCGGCGAACTCGCGCCGTGCCTGCTGCCCTTGAGACCCGCTGTGTGCTCCGATAAGCTTTCCGACGACGATTCATAAAATCACTCGTACGGATATTGGTTGGAGATGCGGCATGAGCGAAGCTGCGGGAAAAATCATTGTGCTGACCGGCGTCACCAAGGGCTTAGGCCGCGCGCTGGTCGATCGATTTGTCGAAAGCGGACAGACGGTCATCGGTTGCGGCCGCTCCCAGGAGGCCCTTGACGAATTGCGATCGCGCTATGCTGCGCCGCACCATTTCTCCACCGTCGATGTCAGTAGCGACGACAGCGTCCGTGCCTGGGCGGAAACGGTGCTCAATGAATATGGCCCGCCCGACATCCTGATCAACAATGCGGCGATCATGAACGAAAAAGCTCCCCTGTGGGAAGTCGGGGCTGAAGAATTCGCGCGGATGACCGCTGTGAACATCAACGGACCGGCCAACGTGATCCGCCATTTCGTACCCGCGATGGTAGAACGAGCCACGGGGGTGATCGTGAATTACAGTTCCGGCTGGGGACGCGCCACCGGACCAGGAGTCGCACCGTATTGTGCCACGAAATGGGCCATCGAAGGCCTGACGCAAGCATTGGCCCAGGAACTTCCCGAAGGCATGGCCGCCGTGCCGCTCAACCCGGGCATCATCAACACCGATATGCTAAAAATCAGCTTCGGCAAATCCGCCGAACGCTACGGCACTCCCGAGGAATGGAGCCACGCCGCCGCCGAATTGATTCTGGGCATCGGCCCTCAAGACAACGGCCGACAACTAACGGCCGCATCGTAATCACGCCGCTGCTGACAACGCCCGCAATAAAAACCGTTGAGGCTACATAGCAGCAATTTTTTCGTAAACCGACAGTGACGTGCGCACTGCCAGTCCAAGAGTGATCAGCAGTCCCACCGCTGCGACGCCTTTCAACCACAGGGGAACGGCGCGCTGGCCGGTCAAATCGGGACGCGTGGCCAGCCATAACATGGCTCCGGCCAAAATGGGGAAGCCGACGACAACCATTGCCTGTGCGAAGATGATCAGGTTGACCGTGTTGAAGTCAAACGCCTTGATCGCCACAGCAACGATCATGCCGGTTAGTAGCGCTAGGATCGTACCCACCTTCGGACCTTTGGCATCCATGTCGCCGCCAAATCCCAAACCGTCGGACAGCATCGAGCCGCCGATCATGGCGTTGACCATAAACGAACTGAAGGCGGCGCTAAACAGCCCCATGCAGAACAGGCTTTTGGCCAAGAACGCGTGCTCCCCGAACAAAGGTTCCAATTGCAGCGCGACATCAGTCGCCGACTTGAGATCGCTGCCGGCCATCTTTCCATGCAGCACCGACGCAGCTGTGAGCATGATCATCAAGGTGATCGTCCCCAACACGGCGATGCCGACTGAGGAATCAATCGCTCCTTGCCGGAGATTGTCGGTCGTCCAACCTTTTTTGCGGACGAGATACGATTGATAAAACGCTCCGGCGACGGAAAACGTCGTCGCAAACAAACCGATCAGCGGCGCGAATCGTGTCATCATGTCGACGCCCTCTTCGGACGCGGGAAGACTGGGAATCAAACCCCGCGCGATGTCCGCCGGGGAGGGGGCGGCCAAGATGAGATTTGCGGCGAATCCGACGAACATCAAACCGACCAAGAACATCATCATCTTCTCGACCGGCTTATACAGATTTTGGAAACCGAGCAGGACGCAAATGATCACCGCGTTCAACCCGATCACCAACAGATTTGGCCAGGTGGTCAATTTGGCGAAAAGACCAGCGTCCGCGGCGACCGTTGCATCAGCACTTTCCACAAATGGTTCGATGGCGGCCAACACGCCGAGGTTGTTGCCAAATTGAAAACAGGCAGCAATCAGAAACAGCGAGATCCCCGCCAGTGCTGCCACGGGACGCCCCGCGCGGCGAGCCAATTCGTCGCACAACGTCCCCTCTAAGACGACCCCCAGCCTGGCCGAGAGGGCCGTCATGCCCATCATCAACAACACCGCAATCGCCAGCACCCAGATCATGCTGTAACCGAATTCGACGCCGATCCGCGAACTCGTCAAAATACTGCCCGGTCCAACAACCACCGAAGCGACAATGATCGCCGGTCCGACGGCGCGAAAGATACTGAGAAACCCGGAAGCGGCTGGACGTGGTTCGTTCATGGTGTTGCTCTTCTGTAAGACGGCTGTAAATCACTCGCCGCCATCATAACAGCAACGCCCAAGCAAACCCAACGCACGCGTCCCGAAACCCATTCCGGGCCCCACCCATTCCCAAACCAACGGCTCCGCCGTCGTACTCCGCGTCCCCGACAAGAAATCTTGCCCCCCACAATGTTCATTCCCGCATAACCCCAAGCTGACTTATGTTCCCGACAGCCGACGATTACAATGCCACTTTCGCTGCAATAGGCAATTCCCGTCTCACATTGAGGTCATACTCAAACCCGCCATAAAGGAAGTTGTGATGTCTCGTCATCGTCTGACTGTTTGCTGTATGTTGTTCCTGCTCTGCGGCCCGCTGTTGTCCGCCTGCAATTCCGCCCCTGACAAACCGGTCGACCCGCCCGCTACAACCGAAGTGGAAACCCCGGCGCCGGTGGTCGAAGAACCGCCGTTTGAATTGGAAGAGGGCTTCGTCTTTCTCGCCAATCACGAAGACATGAGCGAATTCACAGTCCCGGTCGGTGAGGCATCAACGTGGTCCATCGAAGGACACACCATCCGCTGCGGCGGACGCCCCCGTGGGTACTTGGCGACGAAGAAGAGTTACCGCAACTTTACGCTGCGACTCGATTTTCGTTATGAGCGGCCCAAGAACCTGAAAGACGATGACAAGTTCAAAGGGAACACCGGCTACATGATGTACATCAACAACGACAACACCCCCTGGCCCGCCTGCATCGAGGTGCAAGGAAAATATGTACAGCTCGCAAAAATCGTCGCCATCGGCGGCGCGGATGCCGTCGAAGCGACCGACGACGAAGAAGCCCGCATCCAACACCGCAAACCAGCCGGACAGTGGAACAGCCTGGAAATCCAATCCCAGGACGGTGCGCTATTGTCGATCCTCAACGGCGTAAAAATCGCCGAAAGCCAGCCCGGCCCCCTCACCGAAGGCCCGATCGGCTTTCAAGCAGAAGATTGGAAAATCGATTTTCGTAATGTGCGGATTCAGGAGAACTAAGCAACGTAGCGAGTCGGTACGTGGCAATTTTCTTAGCCACAGATGGAACACAGATTAAACACGGATTTTCCGGAATGACCATCAAAAATCCCAAACCGACCGCTTGCGGTCGCATTGTGCGATCTGCAACGGAAGACGCTCCGGCGGAGGTGGATTGAGATGCAATCCTGGGTAGATCAGGCAGCCGCCTGATGCGAATCACGACTTAGAAACTGTCCGAGCCAATGCGGAGACATCACATGCAACTTGTCGGCGATGATAGCTACCATATCTACCCGTCACTCATCTACGAGTGCCAAGATATGAGCACCATCAAGAAGGAATGGGCCGAGCAGAGAAACGATGGCTGGCATTTTCAACCGGGTCAGTTTGGAGGCGGGATCCTTGCGCAGCCGCGAGATATTCCCGAACGCAGCCGGAACGGATTCGCGAGACCAGACGGTCTGGATGCCAATTTAATGGCTCCTCATGGCATGGTTTTAGGAAACGAGGCCGGAGAAAAGCTGTCGAATTATGTTAATTATTTTTTGCCGATACAGCCTCCTGCATTCGCCATCGCCGCAGGATTGACAAAACGTTATCGCACTCCCACCGTGGCGTTCACTGCTGAGCACGCGGATTGCTTGACCGACGAGCGTTATCTATTAGTTCTTCCCAAAGTGAAGCGAAAAACATTGAAACTGTTGGACCAGCTTCCCGTCTGGCTTGCATATTTCGGAATTGATTTAGACCTTTCCTCCTCGAACGTTCCTCAACAGCTCTGCGACGAAATGCATGATTGGTTTGATGATCCGGACCGCACGATGTGGGCATTTCCGATAAGCGGGGGCGAGCCGAATGCCGCTTGGCAGGTGGCGGTCATCTACTATATTGCTTTGCATTGGGATGTGAACATTACGGGGTTGAACAATATGCATTTCATTGCGAATATTGAAGGCCGACCGAATTTTCGCAAGAACTGGACATCCAACAGGTAGCTTGTCAGAGGCTTGTCCAAGCTCACCCGCGAGTTGCCACTAAGGCAGATCGATTCGAGTACTCAATCGAAGGAACCTGTAGTGAAACCACTTCGCAAACTGATCGCGGCAGCGATCACGGTCCTCTCGCTGGCCACCGTTGCTTGGACGCAATTTCCCGGGGGACCGCCACCGGCGCGGCGGCATACGACGACGCAATCGACCGGGAAACTGCAGCTCGTTCCCGACACTCAAAAACCGCCGGGAAAGAATAGCGTGTCGATCCAGGTCGACGGTGACATGCGCGTGATTCGCGCCAACGGCATCCCGAATCATTCGACCGGGGCTTTCCCCAATCGCGGGAATCCGCACCGCATCACTGCACAAAAATACTTGTTCCGCATTCCGGCCGAGCCTGAACAAGCCCGACGAATCACGCCGCTGGGATTGCAGGACTTTGGTATTGCCGTCAACGGCATTCCGTTTGATCCGGGAGCGGCGGAGTTTTTTCTCGGGAATCGGCAGAGCGGCTGGCAATACGAAGCTCTGTCGGGAGCGGTTCGATTGGGGATCGATGGAAACTACGCCCACGTGCAACCAACAGGCGCTTACCATTATCACGGACTGCCCACGGAGTTGCTTGAGATACTTGGACTCAAAAAGGAGAGCCATTCTCCGTTGGTCGGTTGGGCAGCGGACGGGTATCCGATCTATGCCGTTTATGGCTACGCCGATGCTGAGAATCCCGAAAGCAAAGTAAAAGCACTCGCCTCAAGTTATCGTTTGAAATCAGGACGTCGCCCCAGCGGCCGCGGCGAACCGGGGGGAAAATACGACGGGACATTTGTCGCCGATTATGAATTCGTTGAGGGCGCGGGAGACCTGGACGAATGCAACGGCCGCTTTGGCATCACCCCTGATTTCCCCGAGGGAACGTATGCCTATTTCTTGACCAAAGAGTGGCCGGTGATTCCCCGAGCCTTCCGCGGCACCCCCTCCCGCGACTTCGAACGCAGCGGCCCCCCCGGTGGACGTGGCCGCCGTCCGCCGCCGCGACGTCGGCGTTAACCGTGGGTCGGCGGGAGGTGCTTCGTTTTACGCGTGATTCTCTGGCCGAACCCTAGTTCCTGATTTTGCATTCTGGCAGCGCGTCTTGAATACGCTGTAATCCCGCTTCGCTAATTTTAGTCTCTTGAAGATCCAGCTCTTCCAGTTGAACGAGGCTGACAATTGTGTCGATCGACGCGTCCGTGATAGGCATACCACCAAGTGAGAGGCTCTTGAGCGTGGGCGTGAGTTGCAAGATCTTCAGGTCCGCGTCAGTCACGACGGGATAGGTCCGCGTTGCTGCACGCTCGACACGCGTCCATGTATCTTCTGATAAATCGATTTCGGCGACGGGATTACTCAATCGACGGAGTAACCTTCTGGAGGACTTACCGGTTTGCTTCCGTTGCCGAGCACTGGCCGATGTAAAAGTGCCCCCCAATTTGGAAACTTCGAGACAGACCGTGTTTTGGATTTGATGAGAATGCCAAACGGTGTAAGCACTCGACAACACCAGGATGACGATTCCGATTGCGATGCTGTACCACAGTAATTGGTGACGAGCTGTCATTGTCGGTCATTCCCTATCAACATCAGCCTAAAAACCACGAGAGAAGGCAACAACAGCCAAGTCGCCATTTGCGGCCTTTTTAATACCCCACGACTTCTATGATGAATGTATGCGGTAATGCCTTCTTCAGACGTTGAAAACCCTTATTCGTCAATTTTGTGTTTCGCAAATGCAAGAATCGTAGTTGCTTCAAACCGGCCAACACTTCGACACAGCCGTCGGTTACGTCGGTGAATTCCAGGTAGAATTCGTGCATGTTTTTGAGCCCCGCCAACTTCTCAATTCCGGCATCGGTTACGGCGGTATTTCGCAGGTTCAATTCCCAAAGCTGCACTAGTTGTGACAGATGTTGCATTCCCACGTTTCCCACATGGGTATTTCTGAGATCCAAAAATTCCAATTGCCGCATCCCGGAAAGATGTTCCAATCCCGCATCGGTGATATACGTATTGCTCAGGCCCAATCGCTTGAGGCGTTTGAGACCGGAAATTGCTTCCAGGCCAGCGTCGGTGGCTTGCGTGCCGCCGATGTAAAGGGCCTCGAGTTTCTCAAGGCGGGCCAACTCTTTGACTCCCTCATCGCTGATCCCGGTGCCGTGCATACCGAGCATCCGCAAATTTTTGAGGTGCGTAGCCAACTCGTGAACGGCCGCGTCCTTTAAGAGAATTCCACTTGCGTCCAATTCCTCCAGGCCTGTGAGTCGGCTCACGAGTTTTAATAATCCTTCTTCGCTGACTGACATCGACGGTAAGATCAGCGACCGTAAATTGGACATCCCGGCCAAGGCATTCAAGCCCTTGTCGGTGATTGCCGTGCCGTTGAGGATTGCCGAACGCAGTTGGACCAGCGCTGCCAGACCACGCAACCCTTCGTCATTCAACTTGGTATTGACCAGCAACAGACTGTCCAAATGTTTCAGTCCGGCGAGATGTTTCAATCCCGCACCGGTGATCTTCGTTCCCAGCAAATTGACCGAGCGCAATTCATAAAGTTCCATGAGGTATTGAAAGTCCTCGTCCGTCAACGGGGTGTCACGCAGATTCAGGTGCATGAGATTTTTCAGATGTGAAAGTTCACGTAGCCCCGGGCCTGAAACGGACGTGCGGCGCAGGTCGAGTCGCTCAAGCTGATCCAGCCCGGCTAGAAATTTCAGACCTGCCGTGGTCAGCTTTGCATGCCGCAAATTGAGCATTTGAATTTTGTTGAAATGCGCCAGGTCTTTGAGATCGTCATCGACAACTTGCGGGTTGTCGAGCGTCAGACTAAACGGCACAGCGGGAGCCGGGAGTCCGGCCAGTGCACCCGACTCATACTTGCCAAATCGAAAATCGGGCAGTGTTCCCGGTATTGGGGACTCCTCAGCAGCCAGTCGGCTGGTGATGCCTTTCCGTTCAATTCTGATCCAAGAAAATTTCGCCCCCGCCGCTTTCCAGGCAGCGATCACATCCGCCGCAGGACGCACCGGAACCGGCAACGGTTCTTGGCCGAACAATACGGTTTGGCCGACGACGAGCGTGGCAAAAACGATCGTGGCATATTTCAACTTCAGATCAAACCACCGACACATGGGGCGCCTCCCAATTTGTGGTAATCAGCGAGTAGGCTAGGCAGTCTCCTGACGCTACGACTTGATTATGAATTGTGCGAATTGTTATTGATCGACGCAATAGCAAACCGGCGTAATTCTTCAATCGCGGGGTGGCAGCAGGTGCGTTGTTTTCACGTGAATCTCTACCAGAACCCCTACGACTGCGCCGCCCCGAAAGAATCTTTCGGGGCCACCCGCGATGATTAACCACTGGCTCCCCGTGATGCCGTCCCTTTTTTCTCGCGAAGAATTTGAAGGCGTTCTTTAATTCCCCCGCTCTGCCGCTTTTAAAGCTTCTAAGCGAAGATCTTTGAATGGGTTATACTCAAAGTCCTGAGCAGGAACCAGTTTTTCTCCGTCAAAGACACTCAGCGTATTTTTAATGCGATCACAAAACCGATCCCCGTACTCCCACTGAAATTGTTCGGTCGAAAACGCTTCCGGCGGAATCGGCTGGTTCAACGTCGATTTCTGCAATGTAAAGATGCGTGATTCCCTGGACACTGGAGAATCCGGATCGTTGTAATCCCACGACTTAACTGTGACAACATCAGGAATAAACAGTCCGCCCTCTTTTTTGTAGTGTAGTAATGTTTGTCGAAACGGTTTTCGCTGCGGAAGAACAATACTTGTGTCCGACACAGGATTCATCGAGACTGACGAGTCGAATACGATTTCAGTGACAAACATCTCCTTCTTGGTGCGGCGATCCAACTTCCGAATTCTCACCGTATACAATTTGTGTTCGCCCTGTTTTGATAAAGTCACGCTAATCAAATTGCGGATGTCATCGACCGCGATGTCTTTGGGAAGAGTGGGGTCACTAAGTTTTTCAATATATGTTTTTAGATAATCAGCGTAAGTCGAGTAACTAAAACCACCTTTGAAATGTTTGAAAAAGTTCCGGCAGTCAAATAGGTGAGGCCTTCTTTCTCTTATCCGAGTTGTTTCCCGATAACTGACACGGCTGATATTCGCCCGCAAGCCAGGAATGGATGGAAAACCTTCGACATCCACCATGTTTGCCCCATAGTCGCAAGACAACAGATGTTCGGGAGTGACTACGGCACGGTACATCCCTCCGAATTGCATGCGAGATGAGTCCAAGGGCTTTCCCGATGCGATTTCAACAAATCTCGCCTCAGTGGACGGAAGAAACTCGATGTACATTTTGCCAGATTGAAAATCGGCATCGAAGTGAACCGTGCCTTGCTGGCTGATGGAATAAGGGATCCCGAAAGGATCGGTTTTATTTCCGAACCCGGGATGCGTGAGGGTTTCTTCAAGTGTCCATTCACTAGACCAAGTGTGAACCCTATTCAGATTAGATTCAATTTTGGTAGCGATCCGTTCTAGAATCTTTGCACTTCTTTCACCTTGAGTCCCCTTCTGGGTTGATGTGCGAACATCTGTAGAAGGCTCGTCAGCAAGGGTTGTGCCAAATGCCAATACCAATAACACTGCGTTCGCTGCAGCCATGTAAGATGATTTGATCATGCAGACCTTTGCGAAATGCTTGACAATATGCCGATATGAATGGGTGGAGCGCGTAGGCCAAGCGGCCGCCTGACGCCACGACGGAACGGCTTACTCATAAATTGTGCGAATTGTTATTGATCGACGCAATAGCAAACCGGCGTAAACCTTCATTCGCGGGGTGGCAGGTGGTGCGTTGTTTTCACGTGATTCTCTACCAAAACTCCTGCGACTGCGCCGCCCCAAAAGAATCTTTCGGGGCCACCCACGGCAATATGTTGCGAAGGGGACGGACTTTCGTGAAATATGTCACCAAGCGGTTGCCAAAGTACAGCAGCGGCTGAATAATCGTCCCAGGAAATGTTTAGGCTACCGCACGCCTGACGAGGTTTTATTTGATGAATGACGAAGCGGCAATTGTTGCATTTCAGATTTGAACTTGACGACTCAAACATGAAACTGGTTGGAGTTATTGAACTTTATGATAGTTAGATTGAGACATCTGCACCGCGTTGCGGAACATCTGCAATCGTTAAGAAATTGACCCAAATATTTCGGGTGGTACTTGTAAATCCACATAACGCTGCTTTGTCAACTCCAAGCCACCACGCTCGAGGCAATACAAGCACTAAGAATTCCCTGCACATCTCACCGGGCGAGCCTAACTTTGCATATTTAGATTTCGACAGATCAATCCATTCGCAGTTCGCCAACTTGGCTGCATAAAGTAAGCGTTCTCCTTTGTGAAGTTCAACAATACCATCTCTGACGGACACTCGAGGTTGTGGGTCAGACGCTTGATGGAAAGGGCTCATGTTGAGATACAACCAGTAGCCAAAGATAAGTTCCCCCAGCAGCATACAGAATACAATTACACCAATCACCTCGAATATATCGCCCGATAAAACAAGCCAGGTGAATGCAAACACATAGAACACGAGTGAGATAACCATTGCTCGCCTATAAGAACTATAGCGAGGTAAGGTTGCGTTGACGGACTCACTACGCGTTTCCTCAAGCTGAGGATTGGATAGTGCAAAGTCTGCTAACTCAGGCGCAGCCTGTTCAAGACATTTTGAGCAATATCTATTTCCATCCCACAACCTTAAGGATTTCCCTGAATTTGGCGATTCTCCGCAGAGACGACAGACATCCTCTTGAGTGGCCATATGGTCATATCTCCCGTTGAATGCGAATTATTTATCAACCACAGGGTGGCCCACAAAGTTTTTTTGTGGGCCGACGAAGTCGGCTGGAGGTCATTGTTCTCTGGACGAATTTGCTTCGATGATTTCACGTAACGCGCGTAAATAGGCGAGTCGTGCTTGGCACTTCGAGCAATAGCCATCCTTTACAACAACGGGGTCGTAAATCTGGCGGACGAGAAATAAGTCGTTGCATGACAACCGTTGATCGGATGGGAATCCCCACGTTTCACCACAAAACGCTCCTATGTCGAGATAACAAATCTCGCACAACACCATCTCAGTACCGTTAGGAAATCGATAGACGGCATATTCGTGGCGACCGTCGGTCAGGTGTTCGATTCCCGATTCGCTGTCGCCGCACATAAAACACGGAGCCACCGCGCGCGTTTCGAGTTCAGAATAGCAAGTTGGGCATTGTGGATTGAACACGTTTTTCTGCTCCGACATGCAGTCGCGAATTCGCGTCAGGCGGGAGCCTGACCTACTGCACTGCACGTCCTCCTGCGGCTGCGCCGCCCCGATAGAATCTTTCGGGGTCACCCGAGGACTTTAGATCAATGGTCTAGGTGTTATTATTTTTCCCAACCAAACTGGCCAGGACTTCGTTGTCGATCTCGTAGTTTCGGTTTGCTGATTCCTGATCCGGCTGCCACATGCCTTTTCGGACGTGCCGGATAATTTTGCACACAACGCTGGGAGTAATCGAGATCGATCGTTTCCGCATTTCTTCGATCGCTGGATAATCATGCCAAAATGAACGATTGACGAGACCAGTCACGCTACAAAACGACCGGTTTCCGAACTCCGCGCGGATTGTAATGCGGAGGTGTACGCCGTTATCGCTGTCGATGTCTTTTACCGTGACGGCGACAGTATAGGAATTGCCGTCAACTTCATATTTTTTACCCTTCAAGCTTGGCATTGCCATATTGAGGCGACCTCACAGGCGTGGCCTGACCATGTAGCGGCTCGGCATTTGTGTAGATTTATGCGATATCGTTGGCTCGTGCTACGGCGACCATGCACCCGTCGGTGCCTTCAACTCTTCTCTCCTCACAAATGACGACATTGCCAGGCTTGTATTGCCAAACGTCGGTGCCAACTTCACCTGGATACTCAATTATTCGAAAACGGTTGCCGGGCAACCACTCCGCATGCGCGCATACTAATTGATTTGAGTCATCGCTTTGCATGGGGATGTAGATCGGAACAATTGTAGAAAAGCCCTCGGTCCAATGGTCCTCTCCAATCGTATACTCATCAATCGAGAAGCCGTTAGACCAATCGCGAAATCCCGGTTGTGTCCTGAGTCGCGAGATCGCTCTTTCCGCTTCGTCCTTAGTCGCGTACACACCGATGATCTTACATTCGTCACGGCCTAATCGCTCATATTCGTGAAAAAGCGTGAAGACAGATTTCATAACCTGCGATCTATGTAACGTATTAAGCGTCAGGCGGGAGCCTGACCTACTGCGCTAATACTCGCCGTCCGTCGCATGTTCGTTCCAATTCAACGAACGCAATTCGTTCTGAATCACGGGATCGATTGGCATCGCAAAATTGTCTTGGTACCAAACGACGGTCAGCGAGGAACAATCTTTTCTCGAATCACGCGCCGGCTTAACCGATGCGAAGCAGCCGATGCAACAGACAAACGGAATCCATTCCGGCAGTCGCTGTTGCAGTCCCTCTTCCCAATCCCCAATCCGCTTTTCGATATCCTCGCGGATCCGATCCATGTCACCAGGAACACGAACATAATCACGACGATTCGGTGCAATCAAATAGGGGTCACCGATGCTGCCCGCCAACTTTCTGGCAAAACTCAAGTTATGTTCGATTCCCCAATCGTTCGCCACCCGATTGGGTGTGCCTTCGAGCAGACCACGATAGGTCCGTTCCTGATACAACTGCTCCAAAACGATGTCACGGCCCGAATCGAGTGTGAGCTTGCAGGTCAAGTTGTAGGAAACATCGAATTCCACTCGTTTTTCCATTCCTACCAGAAAAGACGTTCGGTCACAGGGTGGCCCACAAAGATTCTTTGTGGGCCGACGAAGTCGGCAGGAGGTGCTGTTATTGACGTGATTCTCTGCACGAACTCCTGCGGCTGCGCCGCCCCGAAAGAATCTTTCGGGGCCACCCGGGAACTGGATCACTTCCCGCCCGCAAACTGCAACGCGTACAAATCCGCGTCCTTCATCACGAACTTTAACCGTACCGGTTTGCCGGCGAGTTTGCTGACGTCTTTACTTCCCTTCCAACTGGCGGCGCGGCTGATTTCGTTGCCGATTAATTCTTGCGAATCTCCCAGCGTGAAGCCGGGGATGGGTTTTCCGTCGGCGTCTTGGATTTCGATGCGGATGCCGCCGGCGGCGGAGGTGGCGAAGTTGAGGTCCAGTTGGTTGCCGGTGAAAATCAGCGGCTTGGTGATCATTTCGCCGCCGGTGTACGGGGCGCGGACTGAGGCGAAACCGTCGAGGCGGATTTCGTAGCGACGCATGTGGGCGGTCGGCTGGCCGTAGTTTTGGTTGACGTAAAACGACATGGTGTCATCGCCGGTTTGCACCACGTTCAGCGCGGGGTAGTTGGTCCGCGAGACCCAGTTCTCTAGGCCGATGCCGGGGCGGACGAAGCCTTCGGGAAAGGTGCGGCTGTATTGGTCGCCGCCACGGGTGGTGATCAGTACGCCGTCGCTACAGTCATTGAAGTAACCGGGATCAACACCGACCTCTTTGGCTTGCTCGGGTGTGAGCACGCGGCGGCCGGGGAAGAAGCGAGCGGCGATGCCGACGTAGATGTGCGGGGCACGGAAGTATGGCGAGGTTTGATTCGTGTAAAGATGTTCGATCGGTCCGCCGTCATAGCCCATCAAGACCGGTTCGGTCCAGGTGATGAAGTCTTTGGAGGTCGTGCGGGAGATGCGGCGGATACCATCGACGAAGACGCGGAAGTAGCAGACGTATTGGTTTTCGGACTCGGACCACATCGGCACGTTTTGCGAATCGAACGCCCCTGCGGTAATCACCGGTTCGTCTTGCAGTTTTTTCCAGCTGAGACCGTCGGCGGAGACGAACGGAACCAGTCCGGTTTTGCGCGTGCCGGCCAAAGCTTTGTACCGCTGGTCAGCGGGAACTCCGTCCCGTGTGTCGAGCATCGGGCAGAAGTTGTGTGAAAAGGGTGCGTGATTGGCCAAGATAACGTTGTTCTCTTTGGAGCCATCGACCTTAAAGAGGCCGAGTTTGGGTTTGGTCCAGGCGATGCCGTCGGTCGATTCGGCAACACAGGTGACTTCGGAATTACTGCCATCGCGGCGGGGTTGTGGTAGTCCGCGGTAATAGGCGCGGTAGGTGTCGCCATCTTTAATGATCGTGCAATAACCACAAAACGCGCCTTCCCAGGGGGCGTCGAATTCGACAGCGCTGCCCATATCGCGGGGGCGGTTGAGGACCAACTGGGCGTCTTCCAATTCGCCGATCAGGTGGCGGTCGACAAATAGTTCGCGTCGCGAGCCGATATCGATGGGTTCCTCGGCAACGACCTCACCGGCCAACAGGGCGCAGTACATGCCCAGCAACATCGACAATCCAGGTTTCGTAAAGCGTTTCATCGTTGTAAGCTCCGCGTTTGATTCTGGGGCATTCATTTGGGGAATTCTTTATTTTCCGAAGCTAACTGGAATATGTTGAAGTTGCAACCAGTTCGCAGAAACAAGACACTAGGCCGCTGCGTAATTAAACGAACCTGGCAGCCTGGACCGGGGTCTCTTTGTCAGTCGTTTCAAAACCCACTGACGCGTCCGACTGATAAAGTCGGCTACGAGTTTCGAGAACAAACGCAACCGGGTTTTGAAACGGGTTCTACGAGTATTGTCGAGAATTTGTGAAGTTGCCCCCGGAACGTTGAATTGAGATACTGCCTATTCCCGATGCAAACGCGTAGACGCACCTGTTTTCCTTGATGGAATCCGGTGGTGAACGTAACAACTGTGGAAGAGACAATCGAACATGGGCTGGGAAGCTTGGTACACGCTGGCGGTGACGGCATTGATTGTGGGCACGCTGGCCTTTGGACGCGTCGGTGCTGACATTGTCTTTGTCGGCGGCGTGACGCTGTTAATCGCAGCTGGGATCATTTCCGAAGAAGAAGCGCTGCAGGGATTGAGCGAGTCGTCGTTGGTGACGATTGGTGCGTTATTTGTCGTAGCGGCCGGTTTGCAAGAAACCGGTGCGATGGCATTTCTGTCGCAGTATGTCCTGGGCAAACCGTCGACAGAACGAGCAGCGCAGGCGCGGATTATGCTTCCCGTCGCGATCATGAGCGCGTTTTTGAATAACACCCCCGTCGTGGCCGTTATGATGCCGGTGATTGGGGACTGGTCCAAAAAGTATGGACAGTCAGTCTCGCGATTACTATTGCCGCTCTCCTATGCTGCTATTTTGGGCGGCACGTGCACGTTGATCGGCACCAGCACGAATATGGTGATCAACGACCTGTTGATCCAAGCGGGTAACCCCGGTTTAGGAATGTTCGAGATTGCCTGGTTGGGACTGCCGGTCTCGTTGATCGGGATTGCCTATGTCATTCTGTTTTGTGGACGACTGCTGCCGGATCGTCGTCCAGCGATCAGCCATGGCGATGACGCGCGGGAATACACAATCGAATTGCTGGTCGAACCGGGCAGCCCCTTGGTGGGCCGCACGATTGAGGAAGCCGGCCTGCGGCATTTGCAGGGTGTGTACCTGATCGAAATCGATCGGAGCGGACACGTCTTGCCGGCGGTCTCGCCCCAAGAACGATTGCAGGCCAACGACCGTTTGGTGTTTGTGGGGGTGATCGACTCGGTGATCGACCTGCAAAAAATCCGTGGCCTGCAACCGGCACCTGATCAAGTCTTTCAACTCAAAAGCCCACGTTCCGAACGACGACTCTTGGAAGCGGTCGTCTCGACATCCTGCCCATTGGTGGGGAAAACGATTCGCGAAGGCCGATTCCGAACCGTCTACAACGCAGCGGTCATTGCGGTTGCTCGTAACGGACAACGGCTGGAAAAGAAAATCGGCGACATTTCTCTGTGGCCGGGTGATACGCTGTTGCTGGAAGCGCATCCTTCGTTTTTAGAACGGCAAAAAAACTCCCGTGATTTCTTTCTCGTGAGCATGCTTGAGGATTCCGCGCAGCCGCGGCACGAGCGGGCCTGGATTGCCCTGGGTATCCTTGCTGCGATGGTCACGGTGGTGTCATTGGATTTCATGACGATGCCGTTGGCTCCGATGCTGGCCGCTGGGCTAATGTTGATCTTCCGTTGCTGCGGCGGATCCGATGCGCGCCGTGCGGTGGATTGGCAGGTGTTGATCGTCATCGCCGCTGGGTTTGCTCTGAGCAAAGCCATGGCAAGCAGCGGCGCTGCCGAGGGGGTGTCCGATATGCTCGTCAAAACGGTCGGAAACAATCATCCCTACTTAGCGCTTGCAGCGATCTATTTCATCGCGATGGTGTTTACGAATCTAATCACCAACGTGGCGGCTGCTGTGATTATTGTGCCGATCGCCATCAAGACCGCAAACGACATCGGGGTCAGTCAGCTTCCGTTTGTCATGGCAGTGATGGTCGCCGCTTCCATCGCGTTAGCAACCCCCATGAGCTATCAAACCAACCTGATGGTCTACGGTCCGGGGGGTTATCGGCTTACCGATTACGTCAAACTCGGAGCACCGTTGAGTCTCATCCTGTGGATTGTCACTGTGCTGTTGGCGCCACAAATCTGGCCGTTCAATCCGTTGGGGGGGTAACGCATTACACAACAGTTCCCCCGGTCTGTGTACGGACAGCAACCCCTAATCTCTGCCGACTGGGGATAACGCGTTCTCTGCTAGGAGCGAGTCTGATCGGTGGATCGGCTCGAATTGAGACCAGCCAGAACGTACAATGTCACCAATGCGGAGCGAGAGACAACCCAGCGGCGTTTCCGCGGGCCGGTGCCATTCACATTGAGGAGACATGCGCAGTGACGATACACATTCCCGGATTATCCCCATTGGACCGACGTTCGTTTCTGTTTACCGCGAGCGGCCTGGGAGCAGCGGTTTTGACCGGTTCTGCTCAGGGTGCGGAAGGACGTCCCCCGGTCACCTCACCACGAGCGACATCAGGCGATCGCGTTGCCGAGCCGGACTGGGAAGAGCGGTTGACGGTGACGGTCGGTCCCAAGGATGCACAACTTGTCGGCAGCGATGACAAGGTACTGCAGGCGGCTGTGGATTATGTGGCCCGTTTGGGGGGCGGCACGGTGAAGATCCTGCCGGGTGTCTACAAGACTCGCAGCGCCGTCCATTTGGCATCGCGTGTGCGGATCGTCGGTTCGGGCCCCGATTCTGTGATCATCAAAGAGCCCTCGCATTCCGCAAAGCTGGCTGAGGATTCTGATTGGTATGATCAAGAAGTGACCTTGGCCGCCGGGCATGGGTTTCGAGTGGGTGATGCGGTTTGTCTACGGACTAAGAACGCGGACAACGGGAGCAACGAGGTGCTCAAACGCACGTTTGTCGCCCGGTCCGGAAATCGCTTCAAACTCGACAAGGGGCTGCGGAAGAACCTTTGGTTGTCCGGCAAGCCGACTGCGTCGGCGCTGCATGCGCTGTTCGAGGGTGAGCATGTGGAAAACGTGGTGATCGAGAATTTGACGCTTGACGGCAATCGCGAAAACAATGAAAACTTCAACGGCAATTACGGCGGCTGCGTTTTTATGCAGGATTGCAATAACATCACGTTGCGCAATGTCACAACCCGTAACTACAACGGCGACGGTATCAGTTGGCAGATTTGCCACGACGTGGTCGTCGAGAATTGCCACAGTCACGACAACGCCGATTTGGGTTTACACCCCGGCTCCGGGTCCCAGCGACCGGTGATCGTCGGGAACAAATTGGAGCGGAACGGCATTGGGGTCTTTTTCTGCTGGGGTGTCAAATACGGTCTGTGCGAGAAGAACCTCATTGAAGCCAATACCAAGTATGGCGTCTCCATTGGACATTGCGACACGGACAATTTGATCCGCAACAACGATATCTTGCGCAGCGGTCGGGTGGGCGTGTTGTTTCGGGTGGATGAACGGGGCAAAAATTTTGCGCCGCACCGCAATACGGTTGCCGACAATCGCATCATCGACAGTGGTGCCGAAAAGGGAGTCGCAGTCGACTTACAGGGCAAATTGGAATCGATCACAATCCGCGGTAACGACATTCGCGAAACGCGTGGTGCGGGCGAGCGGGTGGGGATTCAAATTGGTAAACAGATCAAGGATCTGCGATTAGAAGACAACGAAATCCAAGGGTTTTCGACGCAAGTGAGCGACAACCGCGAATAATGCGTTGCAATCGGTCACTTGTCGTGGTCAGCAGTGGACATTCTCAATTTCGACGCGAATAATACCATCACGGCTTTTTTGACATATCCTTTAAAGGCCATGCGATTCCGCAAAATTGGCTGTAGACACGTTGCGAGTCTGCCGACGCAAGATTCCCCGGGTATTTACGGGGCATATCGCCG
Organism: Symmachiella dynata; assembly: GCF_007747995.1. NCBI lineage: Bacteria > Pseudomonadati > Planctomycetota > Planctomycetia > Planctomycetales > Planctomycetaceae > Symmachiella > Symmachiella dynata. The sequence continues at coordinate 5,684,737 of NZ_CP036276.1, forward strand.
TAAACTTCACTGGCAGACCCTGTTGAGTTCGTGCTATTCTTATCCCAGCGAACAGTGAAACAGTAAACTATTGGGGAAGATCCGCGTTCAATATAAGTAGAGACGTTGCTCCCACTTCCCTGCTCCACAACAATGCCATCACAAAAGTGTCCTGGATAGAGGCCATTTGCAGGCCTGTCCGCGCCAACGGATCGCCGTTCGGCCGCTTAAAAGACGATAAAGAGGAATAGATTTTTATGGATTTGCCCACATGTCCCGCTTGTGGCCAATCAGTGCTTGATGATGATGCGACGGAATGCCCATTCTGCGGCTCGTCAATGAGTGCGGCGCCGACTGGCAAAGCGTCTGCAAACAAAAAAAATCCACCTGCAAAATCGGCAGCTGCCTCTGCGACGAAATCGTCAACCAAGCCTGCTGCGAAATCAAATAGCTCATCGGATACCGCTCCGGTCGCAAAATCCGATACGGCCTCTGCTGCCACCACACCACCGAAGCGGCTTGGTTTGTTTGACGAGAAGGAAGTGGATCCGGATGAAATCATCGCCACGGATCAAGAAGCTCTCAAACGGGCCTTTCCGGTGCGCGCGCAGCCTGTCAAAGGTTGCAGCCACAAGGTCGTGTGCCCGATGTGCGAGACCACGGGTTACATTCCCATCAAAGGGGCCGGACACGACGTCAAATGTCACAACCCGGATTGTCTGGTCCCGATTTTCACAGCACCGGCGATCGAGAAGAAAGAAGTCGCAACCGAACCGGAATCCTCTGGATTACCAGTGTGGATGTACGGCGCGATTGCGGGTGTCGTGATTGCGCTGGGTATTGGCGGCTATTTTCTGTTTTTCAATAAACCCCCGATCAACGATGCCGACAAACCGATTGCCATCATTCCACCCAAAAATGGAACGGATCCAAGTGATAAGGTCGAAAAAGTCCCCGTTCCCGATGAGGACAGCGGAGTCAAAGCGCCACCGGTAGTAAACCTACCCAGACTGGCGGCGGACCTGGCAAGCGCGGCACGACGTGTCCCCCGCACCCGCAAACCTTTCGCGCGACGTTGGTCGGCCGAAGCAGCTGCGCGAATGGGGAAAGTGAACGAAGCGAATGGACAGCTTCGAAAGTTGGAAGAAGTCGGTGAAACAGTATTCTTCCTCAAGGTCCCCCCCCTGGCAGAAATCGGTTGGCAACAACGCCAGGAAAAAGCGGACGACGCCGAAGTTGCGGCCACACTGGAAGAAGCTTTGCAGGCGGCAAGCACATTACGACCTCAAGGCCGATTCCGCTACGACGCGGCGATGCCCTTGGCCAGCTTGCTGGTGGCTGCCAATCGGGATCAAGAAGCGCTGGATCTGATTCGCAAGCATCACACCTCGTCGATGACGGGTCGTGCAGCGGCTGACGTTTTTGTCGCCATGCAGGCCACCGATTTTGACTTTGCTCGTGCAACTGAGGCAGCCCCAATCGGCGGCTGGCATGCCCCGCAATTCAGTGGAATGATAGCAGCTTTGGTCGCTCGCGGTGAATCAGATGCAGCGTTGCGTTGGGCAAAGTTGGCAGACAGTCCTGAAAAACTTGCTGAAGCCACGATGGTCTGGGCAGATTTCCTCGTTCAATCGGCAACAATCGCGGAACTGCCTGATCAACTTGCAGCGATCGACGCGGCAATCAAAAACATTTCACCCGCCGGTCGCGCCTTGGTGCGTGGTCGCACCGCCTTGGCCCTTCTAAAACGTGAACAAGCCGAAACCGCTGATGTTTGGGCCGCGGCAGCCCGTGCAGAATTGGCCGGCATTCCGGTTCCGCCGCCCATGGAACTGAAGAACAAAAAAGAAATCATCCACTTTCGCACACCAGAACTGGGTGAAATCCGAACGGCGGTACGGGCGACCGCTGAATTGGCCCGTCTGGAAATTGCGCTGGGCAACACCGAAGCGGGTATTGATGCAGTCGAGCGCGGACTGCAACTTTGCAGAGCGATGGGCCCCGCTCCAGCGGTCGTACAAGGTTGGCTGAATGAAATTAATCAGTTGGGAATGTCTGTCATAGAAGCCCGTATTAAATCGGAATTGTCGCTGCCCAGTAACGACTTAGCACGGCAACAAGCCGCCGATTATGTTCGCAACTGCAAAGTGCTGAAGGAAATGGCGGATAAGCGATTTGAATTGCAAGTCGCCACCATCGAAGCGGCCATCGCTCCCACCTCGTTGGAGGCGGTCGTTGCATTCATTACTGACAAGGAAAAAATCCCCGCCAACGAAGCGTATGACGACACCGCAATCTCCTGGATGTTGGTCGAACAATTCCTGGCAAGCGGCGAGAATGACCGGGCCAAGCAGATCCATAACCAAATGGCAAAAGATTCAAAATCGAATGCCTGGCAACTCCCGCAAATCCGCAACTTGATCGCTGATGGAGAGATTGAGGACGCCGCGGATCAGATCAACCGCCTCTCTGGAACCGCTGACCAACGTGACCATGCCGTGCATCGACTGCTGAGTCGTCTTGTGCGCCAAGGTGATTGGAAATCGGCGTTGACCATCGCCCACCTCCTGTCAGATGCCGGATTGTCCGAGGAGGCATTACTCCTTGTGTCCGCCCAGGCATCGACGATGGGACATGGCGTAGAAATCCTGAAATTTGCCGACCAACTGCAACCGCAGTACACAGAAAAAGTCTCGATCTACACAGGTATTTTGCTGGGCTCGACGGTCAAGAAACCGGCAAGCCCTAACCCCCCAGTCCCCCCAGAGGGCGCCGACGCAGCTGCCGCGAACCTGTAGAATTCCTTTTGTCGGGAAAACTTAGGGGCAATTTTGTGATGGACTTCCCTAAACTACGCAGCCCGAATAAAATCACGCGCTGCCGTCAAGCGGGTCGAATGCTTGGTTCGGATTAGGTGAAATCAGGCGGTTCGTTCATTCGCCTCAGTTCGTCTAGATCTACGGGGTTCGGCTGCTGTGTTGATGGCATCGATGGAGTTTTCTCGATAAGCCAAGTAGATGTTGTCCTTCCACTCGATTTTTCATCGAACCCGGCGGTGCCGCATAACTCGGCAAGCCCCAAGCGCTCTGTGTCGTTTGAAGCTCCTTACCCGTTTCACTGAATTCAAGTACTGGTGCAGCATTCACATTGTGATGTCAGGTTGTTTTGTATTCGACGAGCACAAATCCAATCGGGTTGTGCGCGGAATTCACCAAGAGCAACGTAACATTTTAAAATGGTTGTGCCACGACAAATCGTTTCAAAACCCTCTGACGCATCTCGCTGAGATTGATTTGCAAGTTTTCGGAGCTAACGCAACCGAGTTTTGAAACTCATTCTAGGCATTTGTGCCATCCTGCATACAGCCGATACCGCTGTCTATCGAATCAAGGAGTCCGTAGTGGCCCGCATTTTTCATTTGATGTTTGCGTCGTTTGTCCTAGTCGCTTTAGCTACCCCGAACGTCTCTGCTCAAGAAGAGACACCGGCTACGGATGCACCTGCAGAAACGCAGGCCGCGGAGACTGAATCCGCTGCCGCACCGGAACCGCAAGGGCCGCGCCCCTTGGTGACCTTTATGTTCACCAACGCCAATGAGTTTTTGGCCGATTTAAAGTTTTTGATGGGGGAAGGACATGATGAGGACAAGGCGCTTGAGAACCTGCAACTGCTGTTGTTAGATCCCTATCTGGTCGGTCTGGATCCGAAAAACCCGCCGGTACCGCGCGACAAACCATCAGGAGCAGTGGTCTATTTGGAAGATGCCAAACTCCAATCGGTACTGTTCTTTCCGGTTCTCAACGAAGCAGAATTCTTCGACACCATTTCCGATGTCGGCATCGATAATAAGGAGGTCGGCGGTGGCTTTTACGCCATCAGTGGCGAGGTCCTCCCCAACAGTCACGCTCGGCTGGCCAACGGATACGTCTATTTTGCTGAATCCAAATCATTGTTGCTGCGTGACCTTCCCAAACCCGAAGAGTTGTTCCACGACTTTTTGGAAAAGAAGTACGACGTCGCCGCTCATATCGACGGGTCGTCGACATCGATTGAACAACGGCGGGATGCGTTTCGGGAGTTTCGCAAAGAAACCACTGGTTCGATGAAAAAGCTGAAGGACGAAGAGGAACTTGATTTTCAGATTCGTCAGTCCGTCGTCGAATTCCAACTCGACGAAATTGAACGCTATTTCTCCGAATCCAAAATGATCGAATTGGGTTGGACAACCGACGTCGAAGGCAAGCGGGGCGTGGTGCATATCGAACTGGAAGCGTTACCGGATACCGAATTGGCCAAAACCATTGAAGTCTTAGAGCAGACCGACGGCGACGCCAACACGACAGTGACCAAGGACTATGTCAGTTTTAGCTCGACGCATTTTCAGTTCGACCCAATGCGGCAAAAGCATATGCTCGCGATTTCGGAATTGCTCCGTAAAAAGGCGCACGAACAGATCGACGTGGATGAGCAGATTGCCGATGCGGATAAAGAGAATGCCAAAAAGGTAAGTGACCTGATATTCAGCCTGCTGGATGCTAACACCAATGAAGGCACACTGTTCGGCTGGATGAAAGTTCTCAAGAACGATGAAAAACAACACACGCTGTTGGGCCAAACCACGGTGAAGAACGTCCCGCAGATCGTCACGATTCTTACCGACAGTGGCGTGGCTGAACTGAACGTGGATAAGGTCGCTGACAAAGCGGACATCCATAAGGTAGCGATTTACGGCGATTACGACGGATTGAAAGGGCAATTCGGCGACGATTTGGCGATCTATATTGCGACCGGCACCGGTGAACTGCAGGACCGCGTGTGGGTGGGCTTGGGACACGATGCTGTCGCCGAAATTAAAAAAGCGATCGAGGCCAACGAAGCGGCCGGACCGGTGGCTGCGCAACTCCGCATTAAAGTCGGTTCATGGGTCGATGCCTTGATCGATCCGGAAAGCAAAAAAGCGGAAGCTCCGGAGAAAAAAACCAGACGACCACGTCGCGGCCGCCGTCGCGCCCGGGGAACCAAGAAAAAGGAAGCGTACGACATCGGCCGCATAGCCTGGCAAACGCTGGGAAATGTCGACGATGATATTCTGGTGATCACACTCGAAAAAGTGGCGGAGAATCGGGTCGTTGTTCATGAAGACATCGACACCGGCCTGTTGAGATTCATCGGCAAAGTGCTAGCCCAGGAAATCAACGCGAATCTCAAGTGATCTGACAGCTCACGCCAAAGGCACCGATCAGGCCAGATGATGTTTTGATCGTTGCCTTTGGTGAGATTCTAAATAACGTTCTCCAACCTAAGAGCATGCGCATGCCTAAGTTGACAGCCCTAGTTCTCACCACCCTGTTGTTCGTCACGGCCGTCACTGTTTCAGCCGACGGAGAAGCGAAACCCAAGTTGTCGGATATCGCCCCGGTTGAGAATTTCACCTCTGCCGCCGATGAGAAAATTGTCGCGCTGCAGAAATATGTCGCCACGCCCGAAGCCTTCGACAAGTCTGCGCGGAAATTAAAGCGCGATGCGGGGATGGTGGCCATCTTCGCGCAGGTGATTGCCGAACACGATCAGGATTCTCCGGCAAAACAATCTGCTGTCCCGCTGCGTAACGCCGCCTTGAAATTAGCGGTGGCGACCACCCTGGAAGACGCCACACAATCGCTCAAAGAACTCAAACAGGCTCAGGCAGGCAAAGTGACCAGCGGCGATGTAGCCATGGATTGGGCACAGCTCATCAATTTCGACAGTTTGATGAACGAGGTCGCGGTGCGAAACAGAGCTGTCGGCCGCGCGGTCCGAAAAATGCGTCGCGGCTTGGATCAAAACGCGCGGGACGAGGTGGCCCACGACGCGGACATCCTCGCCGTACTCGCCATGGTCGCCGCCGCCGATACCCACCCCGTCAAAGACAAAGCCACAATCGACGGCTGGAAAAACTTCGCAAACGAACAACGAACAGCAGCAATTGCAACAGCTGCCGCGTTTCGCAAAAACGATGCTCAAGGAGCCAAGACAGCTTACACGCGTCTGGCGAAATCCTGCAGCGGTTGCCACAAAGCGTACCGCAAATAACATCGCTCACCGACAATTGTCGGCAGAAACTATTCGTGCCAGAAGACGGTTGCGGGTATGGGTTCGTCGCTTTGTTCAACCAGAACCGTCCCCCCCGGCTGCACATGATTGCGGCGTAGGTAGGCCAGAGCGACCGGCAGGTCATTGCGATAGGAGAGCGCGGCTGAGGTGATTTCACCGATCGCATTACCCCCCTCTTTGCCGAGGATGGGTGTCCCGATCGGCGGGACCGGACCGGCCGTCAGCCGCAGGCCGCGCAACTCGCGATTGACATGTCCCAGCGCATCAATGCGGGCAATCGGCTCCTGTCCCAAATAACATCCTTTGCTAAAGCTGATCGCCTGATCGGTGCGGGCGACCTCCTGAGCCAGATTGTCATCGGTGATGTCCACCCGATCCCAGGGCATGCAGGCTTCGATGCGCAGCGCATGAAACGCTTGACTGCCGACCGGGCGAATGCCCCCGTCAATCAGCCGCGACCAAATCGCCGCCAATTCGCTCCGCGCCATAACGAGCGAAAACCCCGGTTGGGACGTCCAATTCACACGGCGGATAGTCAATGGGATGCCGTCGATATCGACAGCCCGATGGCCGTAGGGCAACAGGTCCTCCACAGCAATACCCAACCCGGACAAACGATGTAGACAATCCGGCCCGGTTAATAAAAACTCGCCCCATTCGTCCGAGCGGGGATGAATTTCCACATCTTCAGCGATCAGATACTTGTCGAGATGCGCGGCAATTACGTCAGCGGTGCCTGCGGCCGCCTCGATGCAGAGGCGATTCTCATCGACGAACACAAATAAATGCGCCAGTACCTTCCCCTTGAGCGAGGTCAAAAACGCCTCACAGCCTTGCCCAGGTTGTAACGGCAATAGGTCGTTGGTGCAAAAATTCTGCAGAAATTTCACACGATCGTTGCCTGTCAATTCGAAATGACAACGCTGGCTGAAATCGACGACGCCCGCTTCGGCGTCGGCGATTGCGTATTCTCCATGGGGATTGCCGTAGTGGAGAGGCGCCGCAACGGAATCTTCAGCGAAAACGGCGCCGGATTGTTTTTGCAGATCGGCAAGTGTAATAGCAAGTGACAACGGGAAATGCCCTCTTGTGTCTGATGTGAGCTTTTAGATTTTTAAACGTGTTCGCCGTGGCGACGGGAACCGGTGGTAATTGCCATCCGTCAAGCCGGTGGAACGGGCGGGTTCGTGTACTGTGCGGAGTGATCGTCAGCGGCATCGTCTCGTGAGAAGCCTTCGGGATCGAAATAACAATCCAGCCCGATCCAGAACGAACGCGCGAATCGCACAAAGATGACCGGAAACAACAGACAAAAGGCGATCACCGGCGGGAGGACTTCGCGATTCTCATATCCCAGCACAATGTGGAACAGGATGTACGAAAAACTCATCGTCATCGCTGTCAGCCCATAGTTGATGTAAATCGAGCCGAGAAAATAGCCCGGCGCCCGTTCGTATTTCAGGGAACAATGCTCGCACCGGTCATACATGCGAATCAAACTGCGATACAACCGCCCTTCTCCGCAACGCGGACAGCGTAGTCGAAACGCCCTCGATAAAATCGTATCTAATGGAAGTCGGTTCAAGAGTTTGCCTTCGGTGAAGATGGCCTCGGTTGGGTCTAGGGATGCCGCGCGTCTTTAGATATCCCATTTTAGCGGATCGGATTCGATTTGGCTGGCCGAGACGAATAATTCCTGAAACTGGGACGACAACGTTTCGGCCAGACGTTCCATCGCCGGGCGTTCGCTGGCGTAATGTCCAGGCAAGACCAGGGCCATCCCCAAATGCCGCGCCTCCAAGCAATCGTGAAACCGGGCTTCTCCGGTCAGTAAGACGTCACAACCGAGGCGGTGCCCGTCCCGCAGAAACTCCGCCGCCGCTCCACAAGCCATGGCAACACGGCGCACGGTCCGCTTGGGATCCCCCACAAATTGCAGATGCTTTACGCCCAGACCGGCTTTCACGCGGTTGTTGAATTCGCTCAGGGTGATTTCGTCAGCCAGGACGCCATACCGCCCTGCTCCGATATCCGCACGTTGTTCGGCGAGCGGGTAAACATCATAGGCCGGTTCTTCATAGGGATGTGCGGCAAGCATCGCCTCCACAGCGCGGCTGACATTCTCACTCGGGCAAAGGACTTCTAAGCGGATTTCAGTGACTTGCTCCAGCCGCCCCGCTTCACCAACGACGGGAGAACTCGCCTCCGCTCCATGAAAAGTCCCGGTTCCGGGGGATGCAAAACTGCACTGTGAGTAGTCACCAACTTGTCCCGCTCCCTGGTTCCACAGTGCCTGACGCACAGCAAGCAGGTGTGCTTCCGGGACAAAACAGACAATTTTCGCCGATGCATGTATCCGAGGTCGCAGCGGCGCGATCTGCTGCAGGTCCAGCATTTCCGCCAGTTGTTGATTGATCCCGGCAGCGGCGCTGTCGTAACTGGTGTGCGGACTATAAACCGCGATGCCGGCGGCGATCAGATCCAACAACATTTTGCCCTGGGTATCGCCATCGGTGATTTGCTGAATCGGACGAAACATGATTGGATGATGGCTGACGATCAGTTGAACGTCTTGTTCGATGGCTTCAGCAGCCACATCCGACGTGAGCGTCAAACAAGTCATCACCTTAGTCACCGCCGCATCGCCGCTCCCCAGCAACAGCCCCACATTGTCCCAATCCTCAGCCAAGAGTGGTGGCGCAAATTGCCGGAGAAATTGCACAATGTCAGAAACGCAATACATAGGTGTCACCATCCCTCAGCTTCGCCAGAGAGCATCGTTCCAATCGATCCAGAATTTCATCGACAATAGTTGTTATTATAGAACGGATCAATTCTGTTGTAGCAACAATCGTGTTGATCGCGTTTGCCGCTTTCAAAAAGGCCTCACGCGAAGGCGCAGTCCCCTGAACGCTACGGAACCGCAACCCTGGGTGGCCGTTTCTCTTAGCCACAGATTAAACACGGATAAAACACAGATATTAGCGGGTGACAATCGAAAATCCCAAACCGACCGCTTGCGGTCGCATTGTGGGATCGCTACCAGACGATACTCCAGCGTGATTTGCGATATGGAACAAAATGTTCACGCGTAGTAAATAATTTAGAAGAATAATCCCCTAGAACCACAACACGTAAATCCAACCCCTTGCACATCAATCAACACCTTTGCCGCCTTAGCGCCTTCGCGTGAGGTATTTTTTTAAAGCAACACAATGATCCTACACGTCGACATGGACGCGTTCTACGCGTCAGTGGAACAACGCGATCGGCCGGAGTTGCGGGGGCGACCGGTGATCGTGGGGGGTACGCCTGAAGGGCGGGGCGTGGTGGCAGCGGCGAGTTATGAGGCGCGCCAATTCGGGATCCATAGTGCGATGCCCGCGATCACTGCGCGACGACTGTGTCCGCAAGCGGTCTGTCTGCCGGTCCGCATGCGACATTATGCCCAGATCTCCGCCAAGATTCGCGAATTTTTCCAGCGGTTCACACCGACGATTGAACCGCTTTCATTGGACGAGGCGTTTCTGGATGTGGCGGGGACAGAAAAACTGTTTGGTTCCGCTTGCGATGTCGCACGACAGATCCAGACGACCATTCGCGAGGAGTTGAACTTGGCGGCATCGGTCGGTGTTGCCCCGAATAAATTTGTTGCAAAAATTGCCAGTGACCTCCGCAAGCCACAGGGGTTTGTGTATGTTCCGCCCGACGGAGTGGCCGCGTTTCTTGAACCCTTGGAAATCGAGCGGTTGTGGGGCGTTGGGAAGGTTTCCCAAAAGGTTCTGCACAAATTGGGGGTGCGGACGATTGGTCAATTGCGGCAAATGGACGTCAGTATTCTGCGGGACCATTTCGGCAAACAGGGGGACCATCTGTGGGAACTGGCACATGGGCTCGACGAGCGGCGCGTGGTGCCGGATCACTTGGCGAAATCGATTTCGCACGAAACCACCTTTGCTCAGGACGTGAGCGACTTCGACGTCTTGCGGGCCTGTTTGTTGGATCTCACGGAACAGGTCGCACGGCGGTTGCGACGGCAGAAACTTAGCGGCCGGACAATTCAGTTGAAAATTCGGTTTGCCAATTTCCGGACGATCACACGTGCGCACAGCCTGCCGGCGCCGACCAATGTGACGCAGACGTTGTGGGAGACAGCTGCGGAATTGCTAGCGGCGAACCAGTCGGCAGCGACACCGCCGGTGCGGTTGTTGGGGATGGGGGTGAGCGGTTTTGACAATCGTGGCCCGCAGCAAGGCTCATTATTTGCCGACGAAGAAACGGAGCGGCACAGCCGGCTGGATGTTGTGCGGGACGCGATTCGGGAGAAGTTCGGCGAATCGGCCTTGGGCCGCGGGGCGCGTCTGACAGATCAAGAAAAATCAAGCGGCGGACCGAGCGAATAACGCACAACAGCGGCAGGTGGTGCGGACTATGCCGAATTCGCGGCGATTAAGAACCGAAAAAACTGCGATCTGGCAATTTCCCCACTGGAATCCGATACGCCAAGCCGCATATACTGGGAACTTAAGGCAAGATTTCCTCCTGATGAAAATCGCGGGCAACGGGACGAGGCATGGCGAAAAAAATCGTAATCGTATCATTAGCGGCATCGGGACTGGTCGGAGCCATCGCGTTGGTGGATTTGATCACAGGATTCCCGTTTGGCAAATTTAGCGCAACGATGGACATCTGCATGATCATCGGTGCTGCCGTCGTGCTGTACATGGCTTACGACACGATTGATGAGGTCAAGTAGCCGACGCTTGCCGCTGAATCACTGGAACGGCTGCGCCGAGTCCCCTCGCGGCGCGGCCGTATTGTTTTTCCAGCTCAACGATTTTTCAGCGCAGAGCAGCTCAGCGAAAATACGCGGGCAGATCCGGGACCGTGTCCCGCAGGATCTCAAGAATGGCCTTCCGCTCGGCCAGGGGGATTTTCTGAAAATCCTGCCCCGGCTCCTCTCCGCTCAGCACATTCCAAATGCGCTTGTACAAGCGGGCTTTGGCGGCGGCGGGGAGTTGCTGAAATGCGGGGGTGTAGATCTGGTAGCTCAAGCGGTACTTGAACAGCCGCGTTTCCAAGTCAAACTGCCGTAAGCTGCGGCCGTGGGAATCTTCCGGCCCGTAGAATTCAAAGGCTCCAGTAAAACCGCTGTCACCAAACACTTCCTCCGTCAGCGGCGGTTCGTCGATAAAAAATAGATACCGCAACAAGAACTCCTCGACGGTCGATTCGCGTTCCAGACGCGTTTCGTAGTTCAGCCGCGTCAGTAGGTTTTGCAGATAGGTTTGGTGCTCCATCACCATCAATGCCACAATGTCGCTGTGAGGCGTCAGGTAAGGTTGGACGTTGAAAAACGAGGAGAGGTCATTGACGTTGCCGTGCAGCAACGGGGCTATGCGGAATTCACGGGCCGCATCGGCGCCGATGACATTGCCCATGTGCGGTTGATCGCCATGGTCACCGGTGACGTACCATCCGCCCCAGCGTTTGTTCAGCGGGCTGTCATGGTTAATGAGGGAGCGGCCGTTGAGCGGTTCGCCGCGATGGTCGGTGAAAAAGGAGCGTGCCAGATGTCCGGGAACCTGCAAGGTATTGGTCGTGACGTGGCAGGTGAGACAGTTTGTGGCGCGGACGAACTTGGCCGGCTGTTCGGGAGATTGCGGCAGGGTGTAAAACATGCCCCCCTTTTGGGGATCGACCGTGGAAATCTCCAAAGCCGTACTCCCGGGAGTCCAACTGACATAGGTCTGGTCATTGAAGTAAATCGCCCGCGGCGTTTTGGGGCTGATCAACTTGCGGTTGAGTGAGGTTTTTGAATAAACCAACACCTGCGATTCGACCGGTATGTCCAGTGCCCGCAACAGAGACCGCAGGTAGCCCCGCGATGGTTCATGCTTCAGCCGCACCTGCCGAGCGTCTAATTTTTTGCCGAGTTGGGCAATCGGATCCGTGCTGGATTCATCCTCATAATCGATCGGCGAACGGCCATAAGGAAACGGCGTCGCGACGTCAGGAATCCGCTCCTCCGCCCGAGCAATGGCTCCAACCGCCAATTCCCCGATCAAAATACTTATCAGCAAACAGATTCGCATCTTTGCAAAACCTCTTCCCATCGGGACCGCTGCCCCTTAACGTTATCAAATCCCGGCGTGTCATCATGGCTCAGGGGATACTTGAGGGTAACACAACGGAGTCGGTCGGCACAGCAAACCCGCAGACCTTCTGGGGGACGCGCGGACGGTTTCCTGATACAATAACAACAGCGAAACCGGCGACGGTTTCTCGGATTCTGCCATTCTTCATTTCCAGGGGCGCGTTCCCGGCGCTGGATTCATCATGGTTCATTACTCCTCACGCAAATGGCCGATCATTCTCGGTGTGATCCTCGTCGCACTGGTCGTGGCGATGTTGGTGATTTGGATCGTCAATCAAGCCTCCTCCCAACAGTGGGGGATGTTGATTCTCGGCGCCATCTTCTTTTCGCTGGTATTGATCGGCGTCGTGCTGTATTTCATCCTCACGATCAAAGAGGTCAACCTCAGCCGGCGACAGGCGAATTTTATTGATGCGGTCACGCACGAATTGAAATCGCCGATTGCCTCGATCAAGCTCTATTTGCAGACGCTCGACATGCGCGAAGTCGATCTTGAGCAACAGCGGGAATTTCATCGATTCATGCTCGAAGACGTGCAACGGCTCGACGCGCTGATTGACCACCTGTTGGTCGCGGCGCGGTTGGATTTTGAAGAACAGGAGGAAGCGCCGCGGGATGTTGATGCGGTGGAATGTTTGACCCACTGCGTCGACATTGTCTCGCGACGTTTTCAGTTGCAACCGGAACAAGTCGAAATGGATCTCGTTCCTTGCACCGTGCATGCCCGCAACCGCGATTTGGAAATGATCTTCACCAATCTGTTGGACAATGCCGCCAAGTACGCCGGCGAACATCCGAAAATTCACGTGCAAGCCCGCCCCGGTGGTTCGGATCGTGTGATCATTCGCATTTCAGACAATGGCCGTGGTGTGCGGTTTGAAGTGCGGCGAAAAATCTTTCAACGGTTTTTCCGCGGTGGATCGGAGTTGGTTCGCACCACTGTCGGCACCGGACTAGGGCTGTATCTGGTCCGTTCGCTGGTAAAAAAGGCCAAAGGCAAGATCTCGGTGAATAATCGTGGACCGTTCTCCGGAGCGACGTTTGAAGTCGAGCTGCCGGGACGTATGATAGAAGAAGCTCAACAGCCACCGACGCCGGATCAACCGGCTGAAAACCTGACACCCCAGCATTCGACGGAGACTCCGCCGTCGCCACACTCATGAACAAGAAAGTTTTGATTGTCGAAGACGAAGCGCACATCGGCATCGGGATCAAGTTCAATTGTGAGGCTGAAGGTCTTGAGGCGACATTGGTCGAAGATGGGCCGTCGGCGTTAAAATTGATCGCCGATGAACCCGATGAATTCTGCGCCGTCATCTTAGATATCATGCTCCCCGATATGAGCGGCTATGCCGTGCTCGAAGAGATCCGCGCCCGCGGCATTCAGATTCCGGTGCTGATTCTTAGCGCGCGAACTCTGACCGAAGATAAAGTCCGCGGATTCGATGCCGGCGCCGATCAGTATCTGACGAAACCGTTCGAACTTCCGGAGCTCATTAGCCGGGTCAAAAGCCTCGTCAATCGCCGCAAGCCTGAACCGGCAACCCTGCCGACTCCCGATGTCTTTGCCTTCGGCAATGCCCGCATCGATTTTAAGCGGCACGAGGTCACAGTCGATGGTGAGTTGTTGGAACTGACGACCAAGGAATTGGACCTGTTGCGATTTTTCGTCGCACGGGAAGGGCAAGTGTTGTCCCGCAGTGATTTGCTGGACAACGTCTGGGGCGTCGATTCGTCGCCGATCACTCGTACGGTCGATAATTTCATTGTCCGCCTGCGACGCTACTTCGAGATCGACCCGGCCAACCCGCAGCACTTCCTCTCAGTCCGCGGCGTCGGCTATCGCTTTGTCGCCGACCCCAATGGCGAGGAGCACGATGAAAGCAAAACAGAGGACGATGAAAATGAATAACGTCGCTCGCTAACACAAGCCGTCCATGGCAGCATCCATCTCCGCCGCGATGCGATCCCAATGATACCGGCGCATCGCCAAGCGACCGCGCTGAGGAGTCGCCCCCCACAATGGGCCCGTCTGCTGACGCGCAGCTAATTCCTGCAAACGATCCGCCAACCCGCCCACGCTGCCGTCAAAAAAAATAGCGGCAGTCTCATCACTCTCCAATGCCGCCAATGTTTCCGGATAGGCCAAGCGCCGCGGCACGACCGGAAACGCGCCGGCAGCGACCGCCTCGACAATACCGATTCCGAAAAACTCATGCACAGCTGTCGAAACGGCGACATCCGCGTCCAGCAGGGCTGCCACGTATTCTTCGCGTGATTCTTGGTAGCCCCAACGATCGATCCGGTCGGCGAAACGATGCCGCGCCTCGGCGAACACATCGGGAACCTGCGCAAAGGATTCGCCGATCACGCTCAGCCGAAAATCGAGACCGGACCGCTCAAGGATTTCGAGCGCCGCAAAAAAATCGCCGGGGTTCTTGTCATGCTCCCAGCGTGCTGCCCATAAAATCCGCAATGGACCGTCCCGCCGCGCACCGCGTGCGGGGAACTCATGAATGCCCGGCGAATGCACAACCGATTTGTCGCGGATGCCATCGATCATCTCCGCATGCGAATAATCGGGCATCCGCTGCAGAAACGTCGCGGCGGCCTCAAGAAAAATATCCCGATGATATGCCGAATTGAACCACACCGCCTCAGCGGCATGCGCTGTGGTAATGTTCGTGTAGGCAAAATGCAGATCCCGCTCTTTTGCGCGTTGTTGCGGATATGTCAGTTGGTTCTCATGGAAATAGACCACCGCCGGCAACGCTGCCACGTGCGGTGCGGTCAGACCGCGAAACTCCGGCAGATTCAACATGTCGGAACAAAAGATCGCATCCCACCGCTGGCCCTGATCGACGCGTTTGGCGACCATCTCGGCAAACGTCACAGCAGCATGCCGCATCCGCCATTTCCACTTATAGGCCGGCAGCCCCAGCAGTGTGAATTCATGCCCGCTCCGCGCTTGCCAACCATCCAGGAATGCGCGATGGCTGCCGCCGTAGTAGGGTTCAAGGGCTAAGATGCGCATAGACAACGGGGATTTCCAAAGGACACCGGCGGACGGATCTATTTTTCCTCCATTATGGTCCCGTTGCTGCGGTTTGTATATTCTGTGAGACGTTGGCGCGATGCCATACTTCCGTTGCTGTTCTTTTTGTCGACCACTGTTTTTTAGAATACAAAAATATCATGACCGCACCGCAAGGTCTTCTCACCTCCAGCGAATTGGCCGAACATGTCGCGGCTGAAACGATTGACACCGTGTTGGTCGCTTTTACAGACCTTTATGGACGTCTGGTTGGCAAACGTTTCGATGCCTCGTTTTTTGTCGAACAGATCGAAAAATCGGGCACGCACGCGTGTGACTATTTGCTGACCGTCGACATGGAGATGACGCCGGTCGCTGGTTATCGCTTTTCCAACTGGGAACGTGGTTACGGCGACTTTCATCTCGTGCCCGATTTGTCGACGCTACGCATTGCCACTTGGTTGGATCGGACCGCCATGGTGCTGTGCGACGTCCACGACGAATCGGCCCACGCGCCCGTCAGCATCGCCCCCCGTTCGTTGTTGCGAAAACAAATTGAACAGGCGGAGAAGTTGGGGTACGCCGCCAAGGCGGGTTCGGAATTGGAATACTTCATCTTCGAGAATTCCTACCGCGATGCTGCCGAGGGGGGATATGCGAGTCTCAAACCAGCCGGTTGGTACATCGAGGATTATCACACATTGCAGGGCACACGGGAGGAATCGTTCAACGGCGCCGTCCGCCGGCATTTGTCACGGTCGGGAATTCCGGTCGAATGCACCAAAGGGGAATGGGGACTGGGGCAGCACGAACTGAATGTGCGATATGCCGACATCCTGGCCATGGCTGACAACCAGGGCGTTTATAAGCAATGCGTGAAGGAAGTTGCCGATGCACAGGGCATCAGCGTGACCTTCATGGCCAAATATTCCCACGACCATGCCGGTTCCAGTTGCCACATCCATCTCAGCCTGTGGAAAGATGGCAAAAACGCCTTTGCCGGTGATCAGGAATTCGCCGGGATCCAATGTTCAGACCTGTTTCGCTGGTTCCTCGCTGGTTGGATGGCGCATGCGGCAGAGCTGATGGTCTGTTATGCCCCCACGGTCAATTCCTACAAACGGTATCAATCCGGCTCCTGGGCACCGACCCGTTTGGCCTGGTGCCGCGATAACCGCACCGCTGGATTTCGCGTTGTCGGAAATGGCCCGAGCCTGCGGATCGAATGCCGCATTCCCGGTGCGGACTGTAATCCGTATTTGGCCTACGCCGCTGCTCTCGCCTCGGGTTTGGACGGCATCGCCAACAAAACCGAACCGCCGGCAATTTTTGAAGGGGACGTTTATGCAGCGGAAGAATTGGAGCATGTTCCCCGTACCCTCGAGGAAGCGACAACCAATTTCGAAAACAGCGAATTTGCCAAAGCCGCATTTGGCGCAGAGGTTGTCGAGCACTACGCACACTTCTTCCGCACTGAGGTCGACGACTATCACAAGGCGGTCACGGATTGGGAACGGCAACGTTATTTCGAACGGATTTGATCGACCTTGTGGGACTGAGCCGCGTACGGCAGGCAGCTTCACGGGCGACGTGAATATTTCAGAGCAGCAGACATGACGACACCATTACAAAACTCCCGGTCGGCTCCGCTGATTGGCATCACGACGTATGGGCGGGATGAGGGGAACCGGTTTACGCTCCCAGGCGAATACGTCGATGCCGTCCGCCGCGCCGGCGGCATTCCGTTGCTAATTGCTCCCGGTGAATCGCAGGTGGATGACGTGCTCGCGATCCTCGATGGCTTAGTCCTCGCGGGGGGCGGTGATCTGTGCCCCAGCCTGTACGGGGGGAGCATGCATGAATCGATCTACATGGTCGACAGCGAACGGGACTCCAGCGAATTGGAATTGGCACGCACAATTATCGAGGCGGGATTTCCCACACTGGCGATTTGCCGCGGCGCACAATTGGTGAATATCGCGCTGGGTGGCAACCTGCACGAACATCTTCCCGATGTGGTTGGCGAAGAAATTCTCCACCGCCTACCGCCGCGCGAACCGGTCGAACATCACGTCACCATCGACGCCGATTCTCGTTTGGCTGCCGTGATGGGCGAAACCGATGTCTCGACCGCCTCGTGGCATCACCAAGCAATACGCGACGTCGCACCAGCACTAACAGTCACCGCCCGAGCACCCGACGGCACAATCGAAGCCGTCGAAGCGCGCGAACATCCTTGGCTGCTCGCCGTACAATGGCACCCCGAACTAACCGCCGCCCGCGACGCGCACCAACAACGTCTATTCAACGCCTTAGTCGAAAAAGCACAACAAACCGAATCGTAGGGTGCGTCGCGACGCACCTTTCTCGCGTAGGACGAGAGATCCCCCCAACCGAACCAGCGACACAAATCATTCCGCTTCACGCGTTGAACCGAACGCATTTGAATGTGTTTCGTAGATTGCGGGATGGCACGTCGCTTGGTGCTCGAAACCCCTCACCCCGGCCCTCTCCCAGAGGGAGAGGGGGAAGGTTTTTTGGCGGGCGTTTTATTAGCAGTGGCCGGGGAGAGCGCGGCTTTTGCTTCGCCGCGACTATTCTTCCATGACCTCTTTCTCTTTGGTCGTCGCTTGTTCGTTCACGCGACCTTCGTATTTTTTGGTCAGTTCCTGAACCTTGTCTTTGGTCGTATCCCGAATGTCTTCGGTCATCAGCTTATCTTTTTCCGCCTGGTCCGCGTGTTTGTTGCCGTCTCGGCGGATATTGCGGATCGAGATCCGGGCCTCTTCGGCGAATTCTTTGACCCGCGACACCAATTGCCGACGGCGTTCTGTGGATAGCGGCGGGATGTTTAGGCGAATGATGCGGCCGTCGGAGTTGGGGGCCAAGCCGACGTCGCTGGCTTGAATCGCCTTGGAGATCGCGCTGATCGAGGAGGCATCGAAGGGGCGGATGGCAATTTGTTGCGGTTCGGGAACAGTGATGCTCGCCAACTGCTTAATTGGTGTTTGTGAGCCGTAATATTCGACGCGAATTGAGTCGACTAGTCCGGGTGTTGCGCGGCCGGTGCGCAGCCCTTGCAGTTGGCCGTGAAACACTTCAACGGCTTTATCCATCCGCTCCTCGGCATCGAGCAAAATTTCGTCTTGATCCATGGGTGAGGTTCCTGTTTATGTAATGTCCGAAAAACGGTTCAGCGAGGCAGAACGGTTATTCCGCAGCCTCTTTGCGAATTTGTGCGGCGGGCAAGACACGGGTGCCAATTCGCTCTCCGGCGGCGGCCCGTTCCAAGTTGCCCTCCCGTTTAAAATTGAAAACAACGATCGGTATGCCATGCTCCATGCAATGATGGAAAGCTTGTGCATCCATCACCTGCAGGTTTTGTGCTAGCACATCCTGATAGGAAATGTCCGAATAACGGACCGCATGCGGGTTCTTTTCAGGGTCTTCGGCATAAACGCCGTCCACGCGGGTCGCTTTGAGCACGACGTCCGCTTCGATTTCCCGAGCGCGGAGCGCGGCGGCGGTATCGGTCGTCACAAATGGACTGCCCGTTCCCGCCCCCAAAATCACCACGCGGCCTTTTTCCAGATGGCGAATACAGCGGCGACGAATGAACGGTTCCGCCACACCCTCCATGCGAATCGCCGTCTGCAACCGTGTGGGGACCCCGGCGTTTTCCAAGGCATCTTGCAGTGCCAACCCGTTGATCACGGTCGCCAACATGCCCATGTAGTGGGCTGTGGGAGCCTTGATCGAGGCGCTGACGGCAGAAAATTGCTTGCCGCGGAGAATGTTCCCCCCGCCAACCACAATTGCCAATTGCACACCCGATTCGACGACCCGCTTGATTTGTTGTGAAACGGCGGCCACCTCGGACATGGTAATGCCCGATTCGCCGCTACGGCAAAAACTTTCGCCGCTCAATTTGAGTAACACACGCGGATAAATCAGCGCGTCTTTGGAGACTGAAGAGTCATCGGACACTGGGGAATCATCAGAGTCGGGCATCGCCGCTGTTCCTTTTGGGCATTGAATCTGTCGGACGGAAAACCGTGCCAATTATTGGTCGAGTCATGCCGTTTTATATCAGGTCACCCACTTCGTGCAACCGGCAAGGTCGGTGAACCGGAGCGTAATATCGACTTAACCGGTCCGCCGACGTCGACGCCGCGCGCCGTGTAAGCGGACATTTGCCTGACCGACGACATCCTGCAATTCCGCTGCGACGCGGGGATCGCCGGAAACGCGCATCTCCGGGGGCGTTGAGAGGATAAACCGCACCTGCCGCGAACGATCTTCCTGATCGACCGATTCGACGACCAGCACGACTTCGCATTTGCCGGGATGCCGGCGGAGAACATCATGTACGCGTTCGACATCTTGGTCGCTGTGGAGGCCGCTTTGGAATTTGATCGCCACCTGTTCGGTGAACTTCCGTTTGGCATCCTCGATGGTCACCATTTCGTTGACGATCAAATTCGGCTCGCGACCGCGCCGATCGACTCGCCCGCGAATAAAGCAGATCATTTCCGGTTTGATCAATTCCTCATACCGGGCATAATCTTCCGGCCAGCAAATGCACCGCACAATGCCCTGGACATCCTCGAAATCAAAGTTGGCGTAGCGGGAATGGCCGTTGGTGCTCGGTTTTTTGGTGGCCGCCATCTTCACCGAATTGATGATGCCCCCCAACAGAACTTCGGCTTTATCGTCCAAGGCATGCAGGTCGCTGGTCGTGTGCGTCGCATACAGATTCAAGACGGCCGCACTTTCCGTCAACGGATGTGACGTCAGATAAAATCCAAAAACCTCTTTTTCAAAGGCAAGTTGCTGCGCGTGTTGCCAGTCTGGTACCTCCGGCAAAGTGCAGACCGGTTCGTCTGCGGTGGTCTCCTCTGGTTCGTCGTCGCCGAACAAGCTTTTTTGACCGCTGGCTTTATCGCGATGAATCGCAGCCGCCCCCTGCACCGCTCGTTCGACCACGGCCATTTGTTGTGCGCGGGTGCCGTCGAGGTTGTCCAGCCCTCCGGCTTTGATGAGGATTTCCAACGTCCCTTTGGTCATGTTTTTGGGATCGACCCGTTCGGCGAGATCGAAGATGCTCTTGTACGGCCCGTTGGCCTGCCGTTCCTCGACGATGGCCTTGGTATTGCTTTCACCGAGACCTTTGATGGCATTCAATCCAAACGTCAATCCATCTTCGATGACGCCAAATTCTTCCACCGATTGATTCACATCGGGGGGATACACCTTGATGTTCATCCGCCGCGCATCGTCCATGTGCTCGTTAATGCGGTCGGAACTTTCCATACCGCAGGACAACAGCGCCGCCATGAACTCCCAGGGATAATGCGCCTTGAGGTAGGCCGTCTGATAAGCAATCGCTCCGTAGGCTGTGGAGTGTGATTTATTGAACCCGTAACCGGCGAAGAACTCGATCATCTGAAACAGTTCTTCCGCCTGTTTCCGATCCATGTTGTTTTCGACCGCCCCGTTCAAAAACTCCTCGCGGTACTTGGCAATCACAGCCAGCTTTTTCTTACCGATCGCCTTAATACATTGATACGACGACGAAAGTTCGATATTCCCCAACCGGTTGAGAATCCGCATCACCTGTTCTTGGTAGACCATCACCCCGTACGTCTCAGCCAGGATCTCGTCGACCACCGGGTGCACGGTCGGTGGATCCATGCGCCCGTTTTTCACGTCGACGTAGGTCATCACCATGCCCCCTTCCAACGGGCCGGGGCGATACAGGGCCGACGTGGCGATGATGTCTTCAAACCGGTCAGGACGCATTTTCTGCAACAGGTCCCGCATCCCACCGCTTTCCAGCTGGAAGATGCCCTTGGTCTCGCCCCGTTGCAGCAGTGCAAACGTCTCCTTGTCGTCCAGTGGAAACTTGGAGGGATCAATATCGTGGCCGGCGTGCTTTTTGACGTTTTTGACCGCCTTGTCGAGAATCGTCAGATTCCGCAGTCCCAAAAAGTCCATCTTCAGCAGTCCGGCAGTCTCGACGTCGGTCCACTGCGTGAGGATGTCCTCTTTGCCGGTGATTTTCTGCAGCGGCACATACTCGTCCAACGGCCGGTCGGCTATCACTACACCGGCGGCGTGGGTTCCGACGTTGCGTGCCAAACCTTCCAACCGCATCGCGAAGTCCAGCACCTCTTTGATTTCCGGGTCGGAGTTGTAAACCGCTTTCAACTCGCCGCTCTCTTCGATGGCATCTTTGAGTTTGATTCCCAAGGTTTCAGGAATCATTTTGGCGACTTGATTCACGCGGTCGATGGGGATGCTCAGCACCCGCGCCACGTCGCGGACCGCCGCTTTGGCTTTCAGCGTGCCGAACGTACCAATTTGGGCGACGTTGGCTTCGCCATATTTTTCCTTCACATAGTTGAGCACGTCCGCGCGGCCGTCGCGGCAGAAGTCGATATCGATATCAGGCGCTTCAGCCCGGTTGGGATCGAGAAACCGCTCGAACAGCAGGTCATATTCCAACGGGCAAACGTTGCTCAGCCCCAACACATAGGCCACGATCGCTCCACACGCCGAACCGCGTGCCAGATTCGGGATGCCCTTGGACCGGGAAAAGCGGACGAAGTCCCACACGATCAAAAAGTAACTCGAATACCCCATCCGCTCGATGATGCTCAGCTCGTAATCCAAGCGGTCAAAATATTTCTGGTCCGCATCCTTTCCATACCGCCATTCAATGCCATTGGTGCACAACTCACGGAGGTACTCGACGTCGGTTTTACCTTCGGGCGGTTTGAATACGGGATAGTGCCGCGCGGTTAGGTCAATTTGAATATCGACCTTGTCGGCGATCTCCTGACTGCGGGCCACGGCGTCGGCGTGATCGGGGAAGGCAGCGTACATCTCTTCGGGCGAGCGGACGAAAAACTGTGAGCCTTCCATCTTCATTCGCCGCGTGTCGCTGCGGTAGCTCTTGGTATTCACGCACAGCAGCACATCGTGAGCAGCCGCGTCATCCTCGCACAAATAATGCGAGTCGTTCGTCGCCACCAGCGGCAGGCCTTTTTTGTTGGCGAAGTCGACCGTTGCATCGGCACAGATTTTTTGAATTTCCAAACCGGCATTTTGAATCTCGAGGTAATAGTCCTCGCCGAACATCTTGTGAAACCACTGAATCGTGTTATCGGCTTCCTGCATCCGTTCGCCAAGGATTTGCTGCGACAATTCCGCTGCCGCACATCCGGAAAGGCAAATCAATCCTTCGCGATGACGTTCCAGCAGTTCCTTGTCGATACGAGGCTTGTAATAAAACCCCTCCAAATAGGCCGCCGATGCCAGCTTGACCAGATTTTTGAAACCGGTGTAGTTTTTGGCCAACAGCGTGAGGTGGAAACTCGCCTCTTTCATCCGCGACGCATTGCGATCAAACCGGCTGCCGGGGGCGATATAGGCTTCGTAGCCTAGGATCGGTTTGATCCCTTCGCGTTGGCAGGTTTGGTAGAACTCCAACGCGCCGAATAAATTCCCGTGATCGGTGATCGCCAGCGAATTCATGCCCATGTCTTTGGCTTGTTGAACCAAAGCAGGAATCTTGCTGGCACCGTCGAGCAAGCTGTAGTGGGTGTGGCAATGCAGATGAACAAAGGGACGTGCGTCGTTCATAACGATCCTTCAGTGGGTGTGCCTGGGGCGCGGACGGTCCGTCGCGAGCGGTTTTCAAGCCATTGTATCAACCGCCTTGCGGGGCATCGACCAAATCGGGCGGAAAAGTTGATAACGGGCAGTTTTGCCTATGTTTCAAGGCAAAACGAGACCAATGGCTCGCCTATTTGCTCGTATTTATTTGCAAAAAGCACGGGGCGTGCTCATTGATTCTGCTTGTTGTCGCCAGCAGCTTGGGACATGATGGAAG
Organism: Symmachiella dynata; assembly: GCF_007747995.1. Classification (NCBI taxonomy): domain Bacteria; kingdom Pseudomonadati; phylum Planctomycetota; class Planctomycetia; order Planctomycetales; family Planctomycetaceae; genus Symmachiella; species Symmachiella dynata. The sequence continues at coordinate 5,707,897 of NZ_CP036276.1, forward strand.
GATGAACACGTGGGAAAGGTGCCCAGCGAAAACAGACGGATTTTTTCTTCAAAGATTTTCAACGAACGATGAGGCGCACAAATGGGGTTTAAAAAAACGGGACGACTCGTCCTCGCTCTGGCGATGACAGTCACGATGGTGACAGCGGCGCAGGCCGGACCGATCCAGGTGGGAGGCACGTATAACGTTAGAAACACGAACTTCCCCAACAGTTTTACGAGCGGACCGCTGACGATCAACTCGACAGCCAAACCGATCGGCGGCGCCGGTTCGGGCGGACTGACGGTGCGTGAACGGATTACCGACACCAGCTCCGAAGCGCAATGGATTGAATGGATCTTCGAAAAGACCGATGCGCCGTTGGCCGATGTGACTACCGGGGGTTGGAAGACTGAAATCTTCAATGTACCGGTCACCACTCCGGTGATTTATGATGGATTCTTCATTTACTGGACGATCAACGGCACCGCCGCGCAAAACATCACCACCATCCCCGGATTGGGCGCCCCGCAGGTCAACCCGCTGAACTCGTCGCATTTGGTGTACGGCGGGTATTTCCCAGCCGAAGGCCCCTTCACCGGCCCGTTGAGCTTCGATGCACTCCTGACCAATTACGGATTGGGAATTTCGGATGGAAACATGGACATCAACCAAATCAACGGCTTTGTCGTCGGCGCTCACCTGACAACATCAGTCAGCGCCGACGTAGTCCCCGAACCAGCCAGCATCACCATGCTGGCCATTGGCGGCATCGCCCTATGCGGCTACGGCTGGCGACGTAAACGCCGAACGGTCTGAGACGACTACGACGCTCGAAATGAAAACAGACCGCCCGCTTGAAAACGTCGGCGGTCTTTTTTGTTCGGTGGTTCTAAATTCGTGAGCCGTGAGCGTGGGCGCGCTGGTTATGCTATCTGCCGCCGAATGTCATCAAATGCCTCGGAGACAAGTTCCGCTTTCCCATCCGCATAATCGCGATGGCCTTGCTGGATATCGTCAATTGTCTTTTGGCGTTCGTATTGTTCGCGCCACTGCTTGAGCAGGTTCTCAGGTGACATATCAGCAGCGTCACTTTTGAGGTACTCAGTGATAAATTGATGAAACTCTAGCGTTTCACTGGGAACATGAGTTGTCATAGAATTTGCCTCCATGATCAACATATCACAATGCGGCTACCAAGGTCAAAATGGATTTCACAGCAAGACGGGATTTTTCTGGTAGACTACCCGGACACACAACATAGGAGCGCTCGCCATGTCCGAACCGAAACCAGCCAAATCTCAGGTAATTTTCTGGGTCTTTTTGTTCTTCGCTATTGCCACCGCTGTGGTTTTGATCTCCGTTTTTAATATACGTTCGCGTCATGAGCGTCAGCAGGCGGCGATTGTTGAGATTAACCGGCTCAGGGGCATTACTGAGACGCAAGTCAGACGCCCCTGGGGTATTCCCGATCGGCTTTGGCCTTCCGTGGATCACCTGTTTGTGCACCTGGAAAAGGTGGACTTCAATAGCAAGAAAGTCAACGACGACGACCTGCGGTTGTTGCAGGATACGGATCACGTATGGAAGTTACTTTTGCACAACACTGAGATTACCGATGCAGGAGTGCAGTACCTAAAAGATATGCCGCAGCTTAGGGTATTGACGCTCGGGAACACCAAAGTGAGTGATGCGGGGCTGGCAAACCTGACTGGGATCACAACTCTCATCGATCTTTCGTTGGGGAACGATAAACACGGCGATGCTGGATTGGTGCATATTGGCAAAATAACTAGCTTGAGAATGTTGACAGTCGGTGGAGCGGACATTACCGATGCGGGGTTGGCGCACCTGAGCAAATTGAGGAAGCTGAAAACTCTCAGATTAAGCGGCGCCCAAATAACCGATGCCGGATTGAAGCAATTCAGTTCGTTGCGAAATTTGCATTTGCTGGAAATCTCTGGCACAAACATTACCGATGCCAGCTTGACCGATCTCGGCAGCTTTTCAAAGCTGAAAAGATTGGCGCTTGTCGATTGCCCGCTGCGCGGGCCAGGGTTGGCGGAATTGGGGCGGCTAAAAAACCTGCAGAGCTTGCAGCTCACTCATACGCGGATTGACGACGACGGCTTGCGATATCTGCCGCGGCTCTCCCGACTGAGGAGTCTCAATTTGTCGGATTCAAACATCAACGGCGCAGGGCTGCAACATCTCAGTGGTTTGCCGGAACTTCACTCGTTAACCTTGCAGAACACGGGTGTCAAAAACGCGGGGTTGGAGCACATAGCAAAATTGAAAAAGCTCTCCGGCTTGATTTTAACGAACTGCCCGATCGACAAAGCGGGTTTAGAAAAACTCAGAAACGCTCCTGAATTGTCATATTTGAACTTGAATGACACCCCCATTGACGACGACGCAGTCGCAGCGCTCGCGATGCTTCAGAAATTAAAAGTCTTACAACTGAAAAACACCGCCGTCACCCCAGACGGCATTGCCCGACTGCAGGAGGCATTGCCGGATTGTAAAGTTTATACCGATCCGTAGTTATTGGAGTCGTTCGTCCATGAGAAACGGTGCGGAACCGAGGAGATAATTAGGAGCGCTCGCCATGTCCGAACCCCACCCCCCAAAAAAATCTCGCTGGCTCCGCGCGGGGCTAATGCTGCTCGTCTGCGTCATGTTGCTACTCGCCGGCGGGGTGTTTAGCGTGTGGTTGCCGTATCACCGCGAACGGCAGGCGATTACCGAATTGAAACGTTTGGGAGGAGACGTTGGCTACGATAACATTTGGCCGGAGTCGCTGGCTGATCTAATTGAAGAAGAAAATCTAGGTTTTTATTCGAGGGTCTATTACGTCGATTTGAACGGCACGGGTGTACGCGACGGCGATCTTGCGCTGCTACACGATCTGTCGTATCTTGAAGATCTTTGGCTAAACGACACGCATATCACCGATGCCGGACTCAAGCATATCGGCGGAGTGTCACCTCTTTACGAATTACAACTTAACGGGACACAGATCAGCGATGCTGGATTGGAACATTTGCGAGAGCTGAAGGATCTCGATTTTCTCTCCTTAGACAAAACAAAAGTCGACGGCTCGGGATTGGTCCACATTCAACAACTGCCAAGCTTGTCTTATCTCAGCCTTGGCGAAACGGCAATCAACGATGATGCGTTGGCACAACTAGGTGGCATCACCTCACTGTCAACGCTGAACCTGACGAAAACGCAAATTACCGAGTCCGGGTTGGTGCATTTAGGTGGTTTGACCACGCTGTCAAGCTTGGTCTTGGATGGCACCTCGATCAATAACGCGGGGCTGAAAAGGATCAGCGGCTTGACCAACCTGGATTGGCTATCGCTTGAGGAGACGCAGGTCAGCGATGCCGGCATGCAGCATCTGCGTGCGATGTCGGGCCTTACGATATTGTATCTGAATAACACCCCAGTCGGTGACGAAGGTTTGGAACAAATTGCGGGGTTGCCCGCTCTGGAATATCTCAACCTTAAAAACACCAAAGTCACCGATGCGGGTTTGTCGCACTTGGCAGGTTTAAATCGGCTGACTTACTTGGACCTCAGCGAAACACCAATCACCGACGAAGGGTTGAAGTCGCTCCTCGGCCTGTCCAAATTAGAAACGTTGTCACTCGACAGCACGCAAGTCACCGATGCCGGTGTCGAGCGATTGTTAAAACTGCCAAATCTCTATGAATTGTCGGTAGAACAGACTCAAGTCACGCCAGCCGGTCTGAAAAAAATCGAAGAGGTGACCACTCGTCGATCCTTTGATACGGATTTCTCTTTACCGTAACCTACTCCGCCGCCGCTGGCACCGGGACGCCGTCGCCTTCGTTGACGGGATCTTCCGACAGATCCATCGACATCACATAAATCACCATCCCGACCAGCATCAACACCACGACGGCGATTTGTACTTTTTTGTTTCCCATAGCTTGCTTTCAGCACCTTGATTAAAAAGTCAATTCGTTTTCGAACGGGCGTCGATTCTCGCGAAGCAGCGTCGGAGAATCAAGGGACGTCGTAGGCGTGAGGTTTGAGGAGACAGGCGTGAGGACGGACGGGGAACATTCCTCACGCCTCATGGCTCGCGCCTCAGGCCTCACTGCTCAAGCCTTCGCTCAGCGCTGGGTCCGCTTCGGCCAGTGCTTGCCGTGCCATGCGGGTTACGTAGATGATCAACACGATGCAGACTGCTAGTCCGGCGAATAACACGAATTGGTGGAGTCGGGAATGCGAACTGACGTTGCCGGCGATTTTGGCGGCATGCCCAGCGACGTAACCGAAATAGACTTCGACAAAAATCCCCGGAATGATCCCCAGACATCCCAGAATAAACGTGCTGAAGCGAGTGTTGGTCGTCCCCAGCGCATAGCTGACTGCGACCGGGCTGAGTGGCGTGAGCCGCAATAATATCTGAAACTTCAGTCCCCGGCGTTCCGCAGCAGCGGCGACTGCGGCGATTTTGGGCTGCTGACTCAAAGCCGCAGCCACACGTTTGCGCAGGACAAAACGGGAGATGACGTAGCACAGGCAGGAGGCTCCCAGCGCGCCGATGACAACGATCACGGCCCCTTCGATCAATCCAAACAGTACCCCCGCTGCGACGGCGAACAGTGTATCGGGCACGAAGAGCGGGGTGGCTAAAGCCACGATCACGACCAGTGCGAGCGGTCCCCAGAAGCCCAAAGCGGCAATATCGGCCTCGATTTTGGGGATTTCGCTCCCCATCCAACGCCCAAACAGGATCACTGTGGCGACCAATGCCACAACGATGACTAGCCGTAAGAGGATCCTTTGCCGGTTTTTCACAGTCGCCTACAGAGTCAAAACCCAAAAATCATCGAAAAAACCGTCCTGCTAATGGACGAACCGGTCGACATCGTATCGCAGGAGCACAATCAGGGATAGCTTTTTCGCCTCCCCATGGTGCAGCGAATTCATTGGCTAGGAACGCGAACGCCCCAAAGATCGGCAAAATAGGAGACAATGACGCTTTCCCAACAGCCAGAGTTTCTGGCAGGAACGTTGGTCGAACTGACCAGATTACGGTCGCATCGGGCATGAATAGTGCTTAAACTGTACAAAGCACACATGACGCTCTGCCTCGAATCGTGTCCAGGCAGAGTCGTGTATCGGAGGTGTTCAAATCCACTCTGGAACGTTTTTCGGATGCGGCAAAACCGTAGCGTGAGACGCTGACTGTGTTGCGCTCCTAAAACTTTGGAGACAAAATTTTATGATGATGAATCGACAACGCGTTCGCAAATTTTGCCTTCGGCGGCGGACGATCCGCGAAGGTTTTACCCTGGTGGAACTGTTGGTGGTGATCGCCATCATCGCCCTGCTGATTGCCCTGTTGATGCCAGCCGTACAAAAGGTGCGTGAATCGGCTCGCCGCACGCAGTGCCTGAATCATCTGCACCAAATTGGCCTCGCCTCCCACAATTACCTTTCGACGTATAACGTGTTTCCTCCGGGTTGGATTCAAGGCGACTACTTCGAGGAATATCAGAATCCTGCCACGCCGGCCAGTTATGGTATCGTCGCTGGATTCACGGGCGCCCACCCCACCGGCGAGGTCGACCTGGACCTCCCCACAGGCTCCAACAAATGGAGCGTTTCCTACATGTGGGGTTGGCATGCGTTTCTGCTGTCGGAGATGGATCAAGGCACGGTGAACATCAAGTTTAACGAGCCGAAATCAACGAACTACAACCTGCAGGGCATTCAAATGGTGATTCCCACCTATGTCTGTCCCAGCGCAACACTCCCCGACAAGCGCGCCGGCGATTTGGGCTACGCGACCTATCGTGGTTGCATGGGCAACACGGCCGACAACGGCATGATGAACATGAACAGTACCTACAGCGATCGTGATTGCACGGACGGAACCACGATGACGGTTCTCTTCGGAGAAAGCCGGTTCGGATTCTGGGGCGATGCCCTCTCCTGCTGTGCCCGCGTCCCCCGCGAAGACGACACGTATAACGAAAACGATCCCTTGCGAAATGGAAGAGATCAAAAGCTTTGGGACTGGTACAGCGCCCCCTTCCAAGCGGGTTGGGAGATGGATGATGTTCCCGATGTCGATGACGACGGCGATGACTCAGACGATGTCGACGACGAAGAGAATCATCCGATTCCCGATCGAAATGCGGTCTTCACCTATTTCGGCTTCGGTAGCTTTCACGGCGATGCGGTGAACTTCTTCTTCGTCGACGGCTCCGCTCGTCCGCTCAACAAGACAATGGACAAAAGCATTCTCAATGCGTTGGCCACTCGCAACGGTCAAGAACGAGTCGCCGAAGAATTTTGATCCACGTTCGCTTTAAGCAACCATGAACCATCGGCCGCCGAATCCATTTCGGCGGCCGATTTTCATTGGCGGGTTATTTTTTGGCTTGACCTTGTTTGGCGACGGCATCCATCGCCGCTTGGATCGCTGCTTGATCCCCCAGGTACTCATGCCGGATTGGTTTGAGGTTTTCATCCAACTCATAAACCAACGGCACGCCGGTGGGGATATTCAGACCGACGATATCTTCTTCGCTCACGTCGTCCAAATATTTAACCAGCGCACGCAGGCTGTTGCCGTGGGCGACGATGATTAACTTTTTGCCCGCTTTAATCGCCGGAGCAATCGTCTCGTGCCAATACGGCATGACCCGTTCCACGGTGTCTTTGAGACATTCCGTCAGCGGCAGTTGCTCGGCTGACAGGTTCGCATATCGTTGGTCATTGCCGGGACAGCGTTCATCACCGGGATCCAATGGCGGCGGCGGTGTGTCGTAGCTTCGCCGCCAAACCAGAACTTGCTCGTCGCCGAACTTTTTGGCGGTCTCAGCTTTGTTGAGTCCCTGCAGATCACCGTAATGCCGCTCATTGAGCCGCCAGTCCCGCTCGACCGGAATCCACATCAGATCCATCTCATCCAACGCCAACCACAACGTGCGGATCGCCCGTTTGAGCACCGACGTATACGCCTGGTCGAAGGTGAAGCCTTGCTCTTTGAGAATTTTGCCGGCCCCGCTGGCTTGGCCGATCCCAGCTTCGGTCAGATCCACATCGGTCCAACCGGTAAATCGGTTTTCCAAGTTCCACTGACTCTCACCGTGCCGCAATAAAACGACTTTATACATCGAACTGTGTCTTTCCTAGAATGACGTGTGCTACGAACGTTTTAACAATCTGGTTTCTGTTTCCGTTTTTGGCGGATGCCAATGATTGGATTTTTAACGGTGCTTCGCGATGCACCCTATAAAAAGCCTCGCGCAGAGTCGCGAAGACGCAAAGAGTTGTTTTGTGAAAGGAAGCTGTTGTGGAACATTGATTGGTCGCGCGGCTTGGCTGGAGTCTGGCGTTCCAGGTTTGTTGTGAATGCGGACTTTCCTTCTTTTTCTCTCTTTGCGGCTCAGCGTCTTTGCGCGAGTCCTTTTTTGAGGCTTATCTCCCCTCTTGCATAGTAAGGTGCGTCACAACGCACGCTACCGGGCTTGGGTTCACTCTTGTGTACTGAGATCGGGCGCGTCCTGCAAGTCGCCGGTTCCGGGATAGGTGACTTCGAACCGGCAGTTTTTGAGGAATTCTTGGTCGGGGTGCTCTACAGTTTCGATTCGAATCACAAAACCCCGTTCGTAGGTCTCGAAGACCAGCGGTTGACTGAATAATAAGTCGGGGGCGACGATCGGGCACTCTGCATCGCAAACTTCTGACAACTCGTCTGGAAACCGGCCATTTTGGCGGTAAAAGCGATCCACTCGCAGCGCCCAACGGGCCAGCATTAACCGTTGCCGCATGGCGAGTATCGGCCCCCGCAATTGTGGAGTAGCTGCGAGATAAGGCTTAACGAACGAAAAGGAACTTTGTGCGACCCGCTGTTGCCAGTCGCTGATTTCTGGATTGTCCAACCCTGGTTGGTCGCTGATCGCCGCCAATTCGGAAAGCATTTGTATCCAGTACACGGCGTTTTCGATCACCTGTGGCTCAGAGAGCACTCGTTTGCACCAAGCGATCCATGCAGGTGCCCCCGGCATGCTGATCGCTTCTCGAATCCGGGGCAGCGCGGCTCCGTCAATTAAATGGGTGCGAATGGCAATCAACATCGGTTGGCAACGACAATCGCTTGCTGCGCGCGAGAGTTCGCCATCCAGTGCTATAAAATCCGCCGGTGTGATTTTTTCCCCGGAGAGCAGTTCCGCTAGAGAATTGAGGCTCGTGTTTTGCATGGCGATCGCTGTGAATCGAGACTCGGTCAGCGATTCTTCTCCGACAAGCCTGGCTAACTGAAACCCTTGGATCGTCGACGAGAATGCCGTTTGGGCTTCCCCGGTCCCCAAGGACCAGAGGACTTGTGCATGCAGCAAGCCGCTCAAGGCACGGCATTTCAACATCTCGGACCGACGCGGATTGCTTGCGGACGCATCGACTAAAAGTCGGCAATGCGGACGAGCCACCGCTTGCGCAATCAGCTCTCGACTTTTTTGATTCGCCTGCAATTCATCACGCAGCGGCCTGTGCGCACCGGCGCGGGTTGGTGTTTCGGCGGTCATCAATTGTAAGTACGCTTGTTCCGGTTCCTGCAGCGCGGCGATTGCTTCCAGCAACAATGGACCGGCATCGTCCTGCGGATTGTCGAGCTTGACCGCTAGGTCCGCGCTATGCACCGGCTCACCGCTACCTTCAATACGGTGAATTTCCGCCTCCCAAGCAGCGTGGGACTGATACAGTTGGTAGCCATAGACCGCTGCGGCAACCACGAGCAACGTCGGAACCGTCCAAAGCGCCACTCGCTTCAGCAGTGACGGCCGTTTCGCCGATTTGTCCTCCATGAAAATCGCCTTTCCGCGAACGTTCGTTTTTTCAACCTCAACCAGCAGACGACACCGCCGTTAGGGAATGTTCGGCCAACGTTTTCGCCAACCGATGCGGTCCAGGATCCAATCCAACTCCGCTTGTTCCACGGCGCTCATCGCCGCCGCTGCTGGGGGAGCCAATACGTCGGGGCAATCGATCACCCCCCGCTCATGCAGCATCGTTTTGAGTAGTTCCTCAGAATAGTCCAGATAGAACTGCAAGTAAGGCAAAATCTGTTCTACGTAGATCTTGGCCGCTTGCTCTGTCTCGCCCTCCAGATGCGCGTGAACGGCGGCGGCGTGCAGGTCGAGGGCTTCGGTCCCCGTCATGAATGCCTTCACGCCCAATCGCAACAGATGCAGCAAATGCTTACCGCCCGCTCCACCGATCACCGAGATAGTCCCGCCGGAAAGTTCCAACAACTGCGCGGTCTTGGTCACAAAGTTCTTGCCTTCGGCTTTGACGTGCTGCACGCCGGCAATCTCTCGATCCATCCGCCACAATAACTGGGCTGTCAGAATCGATGAACTGGCGGGGGTGTCTTGGATGATGATCGGCAGCGTGGTTGCCTCCGACAGCGACGCATAGTAGTCGAAGGCACCGTCTGCATCGGGCAGATCGACATACGGCAGTGCCGCCATAATCATATCCGCGCCGAGCTGTTCGGCTTGGCGGGCATAGTTCAGCGAGGTGCCGACCCCCGGAGCAGTGACGCCAAGAAACACCGGCACGCGGCCGGCCACTTCGTCGACAATCATCTCGGTCAAACTTTGCCGGGCATGATCGGGGATTTTGTGAAATTCCGAAGCGATCCCAAAATGGCCAATCGCGACAGCGCCGCACTTCAGGCAATATTGCACCAACCGCCGCTGGCTCGCTTCGTCAATAGCCCCCTCGCGCGTGATGGCTGTGGGCAGAATCGGCATCATGCCCCGCAGTCCAACTGGCGACGTATTGGGATCCTCCGCGCTGTTCATAATGACGGCACTTTCACTGCTATTGATTTCAAAACCTTCTGAAGCGTCTCGCTGAGACTGATCTGCAAGTTTTCAGAACAAGCTCAACCGGGTTTTGAAAGTGGTTCTGGATGATAGTTTTTGGTGGGCGACTCAAGTTCGCATCCGCGCCGCCCCTAATTCGGGACCGGCGGGGAGATCATACCAAAACAATCGGCAGTGAAAACCGCAACCGTGTGAGGCTGCCGGTGCAACGACTTTGATGCGGGGTGTCAGACAACCGCACCGCTTTTGCCGCTAGGGACGCGGTGATTCATAGGGAAGTTGAGGCGGTGGATTATTTCTGTCGATGACATCAACGGCAACACGAAATCGGGGCTTCCCCTCTAGCTTGAGTGCGTAGAACCGGGCGGAATATGTGTTGTCCAAAGGTTTTGGAAAGCCAACCCAACGGTCCTCAGACAGCATCCCGCCGCTGCTCGATTGCCAGAAGCCTTCATCCCGCGCTGCGACGCGGTATGTCAACTGAAACACGTTTTTTCCATTCGGGACAGCCCGCAAGCTATATAACCTGGTTTTACCGTTCGGATCACGATAGAAGAATGCCATGAACTCACCTAGACCGAATTCCAAGTCCATGAATTTGCTTCCCGCTTTAAGTTCGCGAATCCCTAGTTCCCGCAACAATTCGACATCGATTGTCTTGGGCGGAAAGTCCTCAATTTTCATCGTCTCGGCGAGTTGTTTCAGACGGTTTTTGTATTTATCAGGGTCTGACGTCGTTTCGCTGAGTGCGTCTGCGGCTAGCATCGCTTGCAGCGCCTCCTCATCCCGTTTTTGCCGGTGCAGCAACTTGGCGGTAGCGGTCAATGCCTCAAGCGATGTTGTGGATCGGGCTTGAAGATACTCCAACAATCGCTGTTCTAATTCTCGATCCCCGAACCAATGGCGGCTGAATACGACAACCGTTTCGACTGCAGCCTCCTCGTCCAGCAACGCCGCGCAGGCGGCTAGGATTTCTTGGTGCTGCATACGGTCCCAATACGTTACGTAGTATGTGAACGGTCCTTGTTTGGCTTCACCAACGAATTCGCCTTGGAGGTTGTATGCAGTGCGGGAGGCACGGTCGGGAAATATCTCTAGAACCGAGCGGTTGCGTTTGATACGTAGGGATTGTTCCCAAGGTTGAAAGGTCGGCGCTATCCAATTGTCTTCTGCCGATTCGTTAGAAATTGTACGCAAGACTTCCTGGGGAGGTACGTCGGATTGAAATTTCCAGACGCTTTGATTCCGATTCATCAATCCGTGTCCCGTAAACAGCAATTCCGCGTTCCACTTGCCCAAAAACGGCAGTGGCTCCGCGGACTGGAAGGCGGGATAAAACTTATCTGGAATCGATGGTAAAGGTCCATGTTTTTTCCGCAACTCGTCGAACTGTTTGACAAGCGAATCAGCGATCTGTTTGGCGATGTTCTCGGCCGCAAGATGATACTTTGCCGCAGATGACCCGATTCCCGTCGTCGTCGAGTCATGTTTCAACGTGCCGTGCCAATCAAACTCTACTTTCGGCGGCGTGAGATCCTCTCCGTAGGTGCAAGTGCTACGGGTCATGCTATCGGATGCGTTGATATGGATTTCAGCCTGCAGGAAATGTTCGATCAACAGCCCCGACTCTTCAAGGTTTTCCAGGTCGAGTGTCACAAAAATATCCGGAGCCCGTTCCTCCTGCGGAAGAGATTCCCCCAACGGATAGTAGTCAATCCGCTCCAGCGACGGTTGTTGTTTCAACTGCTCCAGCACCAGTCCGCCGACCCGTTTCATGAACGTGTGGTCGCTGTGATTGATGATCGTAATGTGGCGATCGGCGAAATAACTGGGATTGATAAAACCTGTATTCGCAGACGTCGACATATTGTTGTGAGCATTCAGTTTGCCATATTGAACTTCAAACGTCACACCGTCCGCCTGTTCCGTCCCGTCGGGCGAAAAGCCGAACCACAGGAAAGCCAGGATTGTCAGGGGCAGCCAAACGCCGAAGAACAACCACCAGTGCCGATGTTTGCGGATTTTTTCGCGGGAAATGAACATCGTTTCGTCCGTTATTGCAGTGAGTGGATACGCCGGCGAGCTAGTGCGCAACGCCCCGTAACCGGTCATTCGTCCGAGGCACGTTTATCTTAACCAACTTTTTGAATATCTTTTTGAGAAAGTGCACAATTCGGTCGCCGGATGGATCATCCCGTAGACATGCGATACATTGCAGGTGGAGATTTCGCGGCGGCCCCTTGCCGTTCGTGCCGGAATCGTCCTCTTCGTGAAATCGTGACTGGACCAAGAATGACAACCCCTCCCCCCCCTGAAAATAACGCCGCACATGCCGACATTGGTATCGTCTGCGCGCTGCCGATGGAAATCGCACCGTTTTTAGAACGTTGCGAAAAACTCCGCAAATACAAGAGCGATCACTTTGTATTTCGCGGCGGCCGCTATGGAGAGATTAAAGTCGCCATCGTCGAAACCGGCACCGGCTTCGCTCCCGCCCGGCGGGCGACACAGGCCTTGATCGATGCGCACTCCCCTTCCTGGATCCTCTCCGCCGGCTTCTCGGGCGCGCTGCAACCGGAAATGAAAATCGGCCACATTGTGATGGCCAATGATGTTTGCGATGTGCATGGACAGGAATTACGAGTCGACATCAACATGCCGGCCAACCCTGAGGGCGGACTCTATGTGGGCCGGATCCTGAATACCGACGAGATCGTCCGCACCGTGGATGAGAAACGGCAATTGGCCGAACAACATCACGCGCTGGCCGTCGATATGGAAAGCTTGGCTGTCGCTCAAGTCTGTCGCGATACCCAGACGCGGTTTTTGGCTGTGCGGGTGATCAGCGACGATATGTCGGCCGACCTGCCGCCGGAAGTCTTGTCGATTCTGGGAGCGACCGGCACGTACCGCGTTGGTGCCGCCATGGGAGCCATGTGGAAACGCCCAGCCGCCGTCAAGGATTTATGGAAGCTCCGCGAATCAGCCAATTTTGCCGCCGAGCGTCTCGCCATTTTCCTGGATGGAGTCGTCGCCCAATTGTATGAATCGCGACATTAGCACCGTAGCGATTTCAAAAAACGCGGTATGAACGTGACGCCTGATAGGTGAAACCAGATGCATAGAACACGACTCGTCAAAACAGTGCTGATCATCATTCTGCTTGCGGGCTTGCCGAATCTAAGTTTCGGTAAAGAGGCACCGCAAAATCGACTACCCAATATTGTGCTGATCACCGCAGATAATCTGGGCTACGGCGACGTGGGCTGTTACGGCAACTCAACGATCAAAACGCCCGCCATGGATCGATTGGCGACACAAGGGGTGCGCTGCACCTCGTTTTATACGGCCTCTCCCACCTGCACCGTTTCGCGAGCGACCTTGCTCACCGGACGTTATCCACAACGCATCGGGCTGAATCATCAACTCAGTGCCAAACAAAACCTGGGCATCGGTTTGCGGCAGTCTGAAAAACTGATTCCGCAATATCTCAAACCGTTGGGCTACGCCACCGCTTGTTTTGGCAAATGGAATATCGGCTTCGCGCCCGGTAGCCGTCCAACCGAACGGGGGTTCGATGAGTTTTTCGGCAACGCGTCGGGGAACTTCGACTATTACACGCACATTTATGCCGGCCGCAATGACCTGTATCGCGGAACCGAACCGGTCAAGGTCGAAGGATACAGCACCGATCTGTTCGCCGATGCGGCTTGCGATTTTATCGGGCGTCATGCGGAGTCTCCATTTTTCCTGTACCTCCCCTTCAACGCACCACACTTCCCCAGCGCGCGGAACAAAGGGCCGGGCGAGCCGAATATCTGGCAAGCTCCAGCAACCGCTTTGGCTGCGTATGGATATGCGGAGGACGAAACCGATCCGCAAAAGCGATATCACGCCGTCGTCACGGCGCTGGATACGGGGATTGATCGTGTCTTGAAGAAACTGGACGCACTACAACTCACCAACGACACGCTGGTGATTTTCTACTCCGACAACGGTGCGTTCATGTTGCCGGGCCGCGGATTGGAGGTCGCGTCGAATCGACCGCTCCGCGATGGAGGAATCACGTTGTGGGAAGGGGGGATTCGCGTCCCCTGCATCGTCCGTTGGCCGGGGCGACTCAAACCCGGTTCGCTCAGCGACCAACCCTGGATCAGTCTCGACATCCTGCCCTTCATTCTTGCCGTCGCCGGCGGTGAACGCCCCGAGACGCCGGTGCTGGACGGAGTCGACCCGCTGCCGGAGTTACGAGATGAAACACGACCGTCGCCACGGCGTTTCTATTGGGGATTTCGCGGCATGCAAGCTGTGCGAGAGGGGCGGTACAAATGGATTCTCCCCAAACGGGCCAAAGTTGCCCAACTGTTTGATCTGAGCAGCGATCTGTCGGAAACCGTTGACCTGGCCGCTACGCAGCCGAAAGTCGCCGACTCTTTGCGCCAGGCATTCGCCGAGTGGCGCTCGCAATTTCCTTGAAGCCAATTTGTAAACATTGCAATTTTTACAATCAAGACTCGGCAAGGCTGCACGGTGCTGGTTTCGAGATAAAAACCTTCTCAACCTGCAACTTCCAGCCATGTAAGCTTTTACCGCGCGGTGCGTGCGATGCTGCCGCTGTGAAAAGCGCCTTTTCACAGATTTGGCCTCAAGTTTGCTTCTTTGATCTGACCGCACGACGCGGCTGACATTTACAAACAGGTCCCCTGGTCAGCCGTCACTCAATTCAAACACCCCGGTCCTTGCAGGAAGCAAAGACCGCACTCCATTCTGGAGGATACAACGAGCATGGATGCTCTCCTGATTCGACTCGCGCTTGCCGCCGCTGCCATCACATCGATAGGCGCAAAATATCAATCACCCAACTTTACCGTCACCGCTCCCACTGAACAAATGGCACAACAAGTGGCCCAACATGCTGAGCATCATCGCCGCGAATTGGCGCTGGCTTGGTTAGGCCACGAATTGCCCAACTGGTATTCCCCCTGCCCCGTCAAAGTCAAAGTCGGCCAATTGGGAGCCGGCGGATATACGTCGTTTTCCTTCGATCGTGGCCGGTCGGGCGACATGGAAGTTTTTGGCTGGAACATGGTTGTCCAAGGCTCGCTGGAACGCGTGTTGGATTCGGTCATTCCCCACGAAGTCAGCCACACCATCTTCGCCTGTCACTTTCGCCGACCGTTGCCGCGTTGGGCCGATGAAGGAGCCGCCACATTGGCTGAACACGAATCAGAAAAAAGACGCCAACTGATGACCGTCAAACAAATCCTACATACCAGCCAGCGAATTCCATTGCGGACGTTATTGAGCATGAAAGAATATCCCAAGGACCCGCAAGCCGTTTTAAGCCTGTATGCCCAGGGATATACGTTGGCCGAGTTATTGGTGCAGACCGAAGGCAAGGCGTGCTACCTGAAATTTCTTGCTGAATCAGAAAAACTAGGCTGGGATCGTGCCATCAAAAAGCACTACGGTTACCACAGTTTGGAATCCTTGGAAAAACGTTGGGAGAATTGGATTGAAGAGGGATGCCCGCGTCTCGACAGACAGGAGGCACCGCTGTTAGCTGCTGGAAACTCGAACAATCGTAACAATGAAAATCTGGTCGTCCGCTCGCAAACGCCTGATGAGCCGGAAGCAGAAGTTCAATCCGGTGTGGCCGCCCAAAACGGGCCGCAGAGTCGCTTAGTTGCTCCGCGGCCCAAAGTTGCAGCCCGCCCCCGTCGCACAACACAGCCAACCGCCTTGGCGGCAGCGGCACGACAAACGCGTCCCAGCACGAACAACAATTCGCGTAGCGGCAACGAAGGTTGGATTGCCATTCGCACCTCCGGCCGCGCCCTACCAGCCATGGCCACCTCGCAAACGATCGCTGCTGCGAATCGCAGAGAACAATCAAACGCTCGCTCACGACGGCGGCCTAATTCCAATGCCTTAGACGCGCCGGAAACAAGCGAGACCCCCAGAAGCTGGCCCGGCAGCAAGACCTCAAAACAACAACAGATCTCCGCAGACCGTCGCACGAAGAAACGTTCGGAATTCCCCAACCGAACATCGCGACAATGACCCAGTGCCACCGGCAATAGCCGGTACGAATGAGCGTTCGGGATTCCCCAACCGAGCGTTGACCCACGCCCAGCGGATTGTTGATGACCACAGGTGAATGCCCCGCATTGTCCCCCACCCTGGTTCTCGCCTTCCCCCAATGGGCAAAACGAAACCGACAAGCCTTCCGCCCCCACGGAAGGCTTGTCGGCATTTCCAGGCAGCAGGCAGCAGGCGGCGGGCGGTGACGACCGCCGGCGGGTTCGAGCTTCCGCTCGGTGGGGCATGGTTCGCTCCCGTTGGTCGCTGGTGTGGGTGGTGGGTCGTGCTGTTGGGATCTTTGGGCAGGGGTAACGCTGAGGCGTGGACACGAATTCGCATGATTCGAGCGAATGATTTTGCAATTCACGCCTAGAGTACCGTTGCGGCTCAGAAGGAGCTTCGCCCCGGATTGTGAACGGCCGGCAAAATGCATCTTAACGGTTGCGCTGCCGACATCCCTGCGAGCGGGCCGCGATTTTGTGTTCCGGGGCGTTTTTCCGGAACTTTCGCCGCGCCGCTGCCGTCTCAAGCGGTGTAGTTGGGGCTAATACGGCGATGCGATATGCTATCGCTGTACGCTCGCATGCCCGTTTTTATTCAAAATTTATCTCCATCATATATCGGGTTGATTCATGTGCCAGAAATTCTACGTGAAGTCACTTTTAATCGTGCTGGTCGGCGCCGCTTGCGCGTATGCTGCTCAAGCCTCCGTCGTCCCCAAACAAGTCGAGGTCCAAAAATTGTTCAACGAAGGCAACTACAAAGAGGCCTACGACGATTTCCGCCGCCGCGCTTTGCTCAAAGATGCAAATCCTCGTGAGGTTGGAACCGATCTGTTGATGGCCTTGAATTGTTTGCAGCGATTAAATCGTGTCAATGAGATCGATGCATTTCGTGATGAAGTGATCGCTCAACATGCCGACAATTGGCGGTTGCTCAAAGCAGCGGCTCAGTCGCTGCAAAATGGTCCGCACTACGGTTTCATGATTGCCGGAGAATTCGAGCGGGGGCAACATCGCGGCGGCGGGCAACATGCCAGTTCTCAACAGCGCGACCGCGTGCGAGCGTTGCAATTGATGCAGCAAGCCATGCCGCTGCTGGATGAAGAAATATCAAAGCCCGAGGTCGCACAGTTTTACCGTGATTTCGCCAATATGATCTTGCAGAATCGCCGCGGCGGACAGGCGTGGCGGTTGCAGTACCTGACCGACTTGACGACGCTACCTGACTATGAAGTCGGCGGGAATCGGTATGGTTACGGCCATGGTGGCGGAAGCAGCACACAGGGGGCGGCGGTCGATGCTGAGGGCAAACCGGTCTTTTATCACGTGCCGGAAAGCTACGCGGCTTCGCAATCCGACGGCGAGCGCTGGCGGTGGTTGCTCTCCCAAGTCATCGAGCTCGCGCCGCAGCGACGAGCGGAAATCAATACGTTTTTCGCGCAGTTTCTACGTGAACAATTTGGAGTGACGACGTTGGCCCGTTATTCCGGATTCTTTGGGCAAACCGATGACGAGGGGGATGAAAGCGGTACGTATGCGCTGCACACGCTCAAAGAAACGGAAACGATCGCCCGGCTGGCTACCGGCATCAAACGCTTTTCGCTCCCCGATGAATTCAACTTCATCAAAATCTACCAATCGGTCGCTGCGATGCCGGAGGAGCATTACGCCGATCAGGCGCTCGTGACATTGGCCCAGTTGTTTTCCGACCGCCGTCAGTATGACCGGTCGGCGGAGTATTGGCAGGAAAGTTTGGAGCGTTTCCCCAACCGCAACGGCCTCAATAAAAAACAGAAGCTGGCGCAGATCGTCGACAACTGGGGGATGTTCGATACATCCGGCGTACAACCCGCGCGGACCGGTGCGACGATCGACTATCGTTTTCGCAACGGCAAACGCCTGCAGCTGACCGCGTATGAACTCCGCATCCCCGAATTGTTGGCCGATGTAAAAAAGTACATCACTGACAATCCGCAACGGCTCGATTACAACAAGATGAACATCGATAACATTGGGTATCGGATTGTTCAGCAAAACGAACGCAAATATCTCGGCAAGCAGGTCGCCAATTGGTCACTCGATTTAGAACCTCGCGAGAACCATTTCGACAAACGGATCACCATCACTACGCCGCTACAAAAAGCCGGCGCGTATTTGCTGACGGCAAAACTAGAAGACGGCAACGTCAGCCGCATCATCGTTTGGTTGGACGATACGGTGATTGCCAAAAAGCAGTTGAATGGCGAGGTGATGTATTACGTCGCCGACGCCGTCACCGGCAAGCCGATCCCTAAGGCCAATTTAGAGTTTTTCGGTTTTCGCCAGGAAGCGGTGAAGAATCGCCGCAACCAATTCCGCGTGCTCACCAAGAATTTCGCGGAGTTCACCAATGAAAACGGTATCGTTACGACCGACGCCAAACGTCAGCCGCGGGATTACACTTGGCTAGTCACTGCCCGCACTAAAGACGGCCGCTTCGCTTATTACGGCTTTAACTCCGTGTGGTACGGTCAATACTACGACCAGCAATACAACCAGACCAAGGTCTTTACGATCACAGACCGTCCGGTCTATCGCCCCGATCAAAAGGTCGAGTTTAAGTTCTGGGTGCGGCACGCGCAGTATGACCAAGCTGACCGTTCGGACTTCGCGAATCAAGAATTCACGGTTCAAATCACCGATGGCCGGGGGCAAAAAGTCTTCGAAGAAAAACTGAAAAGCGATGCTTACGGCGGAATCGTCGGGGAGTATTCACTGCCCAAAGATGCCACGCTCGGTGCGTATCAATTGCAGATCGTTGGACACGGAGGCGGCTCGTTCCGCGTCGAGGAATATAAAAAGCCCGAATTCGAAGTCACCGTCGAAGCGCCCGACGAACCGGTCATGCTGGGTGAAAAAATCACCGCCAAGATCGTCGCTAAATATTACTTCGGAGCACCGGTCACCAACGGAATGGTGAAATACAAGGTGCTGCGTTCGAAGTATTCACAACAATGGTACCCGCCCGGGATATGGGACTGGTTCTACGGTCCAGGCTACTGGTGGTTTGGGTATGACTACACGTGGTTCCCCGGTTGGAACGACTGGGGTTGCCGGCGCCCGGTTGGCTGGTGGTGGCCCGCGCGTCACGATCCGCCCGAGGTGGTGCTGGGGAACGAAGTCGAAATCGGCGAAGACGGCACCGTCTCCTTGGAAATCGATACGGCGCTGGCCAAAGAAATTCACGGTAACAGCGACCACCGTTACGAAATCACCGCTGAAGTCGTTGACGAGTCGCGGCGAACCATCGTCGGCAAAGGCAAAGTGCTCGTCGCCCGCAAACCGTTCAAGGTCTTCACCTGGCTCGACCGTGGTTATTACCGCGTGGGCGACGACATCAACGCCAGTTTCTCGGCCCACACGTTGGATAACAAACCGGTGCAAGGGACCGGAAAGCTAACGTTGTACCGTGTCACGTATGATGACAAGAATGAACCGGTCGAAACGGTTGAAGAGACTTGGGACGTCAATACAAATGACGAGGGCAAGGCGTCACAAAAAATCGCCGCCTCCCGCGCCGGGCAGTTCCGACTCTCCTATAAACTGACCGATGCCGCCGGACACGAGATCGAAGGCGCCTACGTCTTCATCGTCCGCGGCGATGGCTTTGACGGTCGGCAGTTCCGCTTTAATGACATTGAAATCATCACCGACAAACGGGAATACAAACCGGGCGAAACAGTGCGGATGGCGCTCAACACTAATCGCAGCGACGCCACCGTCTTGTTGTTCCTGCGTCCTACGAACGGCGTCTATTTGCCGCCGCAAGTGATCCGCATGGACGGAAAGAGCACGGTCGTTGATGTAACAGTCGTCCAAAAGGACATGCCCAACTTCTTCGTCGAAGCGATGACCATCTCTGATGCCAAGATTCATACCGGGATGCGCGAAGTCATCGTTCCGCCCGAAAAACGAGTGTTGAACGTCGACGTCACCCCCTCGGCCGAATCGTACAAACCGGGAGAACCGGCCAAGGTCAGCATCAAATTGACCGACACCGATGGCGAACCGTTCATGGGATCAACGGTCCTCTCGATCTACGACAAGAGCGTGGAATACATTTCCGGCGGATCAAACGTGCCGGAGATCAAAGCCTTCTTCTGGAAATGGCGGCGGCGGCATACGCCACAGACCGAATCGAATCTCACGCGGTATTTCGGCAATATGCTGAAACCCAAAGAGGTCGCCATGCAGTTTCTGGGCGCGTTCGGGGCGACAGTTGTTGATGAACTTGCCGACAGTGCCATGACAAAAAGAGGCGGTGACGTTAGAGCTAGGGTCGGCCTAAGGCAAGGCCGCTCAATGGCTAAATCCATGGCGGCACCGGCTGCCGCGCGGATGGAAGCGTCCGAAGGGCTAGCCATGGCCGACGCCATCCCCAACGAATCCGGCAGCGGTGAAACAGGCGACGTCGTCGAACCGACGGTCCGCAGCAACTTCGCCGATACCGCCCTGTGGGTGGGAACATTGGAAACGGACAAGAACGGCATGGCGGAAGTCACCTTGGATATGCCGGAAAATCTCACCGCATGGAAAATCCGTAGCTGGGCGATGGGACAGGGGACGAAAGTCGGACAAGGCGAATCGGAAGTCGTGACCGCCAAGAATCTGCTCGTCCGCTTGCAGGCTCCGCGGTTCTTCATGCAAAACGATGAAGTGGTCCTGTCAGCCAACGTGCATAATTATCTGGAGCAGGACAAATCAGTGCGCGTCGAACTCGAACTGGATGGTGACACGTTACGAGCACAATCCGGCACCACACAAACCATCACCGTGCCGGCCGGCGGCGACGTCCGCGTCGATTGGCGGGTGAGAGTTATCAATCCCGGCGAAGCGACTGTTCGCGTCAAAGCACTGACCGATGAAGAATCAGACGCGATGCAGATGAAGTTCCCGGTGTATGTCCATGGCATGCTCAAAATGGAATCGTTCTCCGGCGCGTTGCGGCCCGACGAAACGAGCGGAAAGTTCACGATCGACGTTCCCGAAGCGCGACGCATCAATGAGTCGATCTTAGAGATCCGCTATTCCCCCAGTTTGGCCGGCGCGATGGTCGATGCGCTGCCCTATCTCATCAACTACCCTTACAAGACGACCGAAAGCACGCTCAATCGGTTCTTGCCGGCGGTCATCACGCAAAACATCCTGTTGCGGATGAAACTGAACCTCAAAGACATCCGCGAAAAACGGACGAATCTCAATGCCCAGGAAATTGGCGACGATGCCCAACGGGCGGAGCAATGGAAACGGTTCGACGTGGATCCGGTCTTCGACGAAGACCTCCTGCGTGAGATCGTTGCCGAGAATCTGCAGGCTTTGACCGAGATGCAACTGTCCGACGGCGGTTGGGGTTGGTTCTCCGGTTGGGGCGAGCATTCCTATCCGCACACAACAGCCAGCGTCGTGCGCGGCCTGCAACTGGCGAAGGCCAACGACGTGGCCCTGGTGCCGGGAATGTACGAACGGGGCGTCGAGTGGCTGAAACGTTATCAAGATCAGCAAATCGAATTGCTCAAAAACGCAGCCGCTGAAAAGAAACCGTATAAAACGAGGGCCGATAATCTCGACGCACTGGTCTACATGGTGCTCGTCGATGCCGACATTGCCAGCGCCGACATGCGAGAGTTCTTGTATCGCGATCGTACCAAGTTGTCGGTGTACGGCATGGCGCTGTTTGGTTTGGCACTGGAAAAACAACAGCAAGCCGAACAGTTGGCGATGATCATGCGGAACATCGAGCAATACCTCGTCGAGGATGACGAAAACCAAACCGCATACCTCAACCTCCCCAACGGCGGGTATTGGTGGTCTTGGTACGGCAGCGAGTTCGAGGCACATGCGATGTACCTCAAACTGCTCGCTCGCACGGAACCGAAATCACGCAAGGCGTCGCGGCTGGTGAAATATCTGTTGAACAATCGAAAGCACGCCACCTACTGGAACAGCACGCGGGACACGGCGCTGTGTGTTGAAGCCCTTGCCGATTACATGGTCGCCAGCGGCGAAGACCGCCCGGACATGACGGTCGAGATTTACTACGACGGCGAAAAACAGAAGGAAGTCAAAATCGACGCCGAAAACCTCTTCAGCTTCGACAACAAAGTCGTTCTGGTGGGCGATGCGATCACCACCGGTCGGCATACAATTGAACTTCGCAAAAAGGGAACCGGCCCGCTCTATTTTAACGGCTACCTAACGACCTTCACGCTGGAGAAATTCATCGAACGCGCCGGTTTAGAGGTCAAAGTCAATCGTAAATACTACAAGTTGGTCGAGCGAGAAAAAACGGTCAAAGTCGCTGGTTCCCGCGGGCAAGCGGTCGATCAGAAAGTCGAGAAATATGATCGGCAAGAACTCGTCAATCTGGAACAAATCCAGAGCGGTGACCTGATCGAAATCGAATTAGAAATCGACAGCAAAAACGACTACGAATACCTCGTCTTCGAAGACATGAAAGCGGCCGGATTTGAACCGTTCGAAGTCCGTAGCGGCTACGGCGGCAAGGGAATGCGGGCTTATATGGAACTTCGCGATGATCGCGTGACGTTCTTCGTGCGGCATCTAGCCCGCGGCAAACACAGCATCGCTTATCGCATGCGGGCCGAAATCCCCGGCCTGTTCAATGCCCTGCCGACGCGCGGTTATGCGATGTATGCTCCGGAGCTAAAGGGCAACTCCGACGAGATGCAGGTGCGGATCGTGGACGAAACCAAGTAGTTAGCAGCCTAGAGGGTTATCGGCCCAGCGATTGAGGGCGGGGAGTTAATACTTTCCGCCCTCATCGTCTTCCGAAGACTCTTCTTCTTCGGCTTGCGCTTTGGCCTCGGCTTCAGCCGCTTCGGCTGCCTCGCGTTCTAGGCGGCGTTGGCGCTTTTCTTCGTCCTCTTTCGCCTCTTCGGAGTCGTCATCGGCGTCGCTAGACTCCGGAGTCGCTTCGCCGATTTCAGCCAGGATGATGTTGGCTTGGGTCTCAGCCGATCGGCCGTAGAACTGAATGATCAACAGCATCACAATGGCCCCCATCGGTAACAGAGCGACTAAAAACGAATAGCCAAAACCAATCGGAATATAACCAAACAGCAGTGAGACCCCGGCAACGGTCAGCGCGTACGGAACTTGCGTGCCGACGTGATCCAAGTGATCGCAATTTGTGGCGGCCGACGAGAGGACCGTTGTATCGGAAATCGGCGAACAATGGTCACCAAAAATAGCACCGGACAGGACCGCTCCAATCGAAGCGACCATCAAATGGTGGCTGGGATCTCCTTGGTTGAGCAGGGCCAGCTTACTGTGCGTGATGGTGATCGCCAGCGGCATCAATAGTCCCATGGTCGTGAATGAGCTTCCCGTGGCCAGGGAAATCACACCGGCCAGAATAAAGACCACGGCCGGCACCCATTGGACGGCAAGTGTTTGCTGCGTATGTTCGACAAGAAAACCGGCTGTATTCAATTGGCCTGCTTGGCAAATATCGGCCAAGGCCCATGCCAGAATCAAAATCACCACAGCCAAAAACATACTCTTGGCCCCGCTCAGCCAAGCTTCGACTGCTTGCTGCAACGTTAACGACTTGAAAAGCAATGCCGTTGCCATGGCAACCAGCGAGGCAGTGAACGATGCAAAAAACAACACGCGGTTCGATTCGGATAATGCGATCACCCGCCAGATCGTTTTTTCCAACACCGGCTGACCCGACGCGACAGCTTGAGCATTGGCAATATCCAGCAACCGGCTCCCACTGAACCACAGGCCCAGCAACACCAACGCAACCAGTCCGACCAAGGGAATGATTGCATTGAATGCGGTCGACCGATCGGGCAGGTCGCCCGCTTGTGAGTCATTAACCGCAACGGCCGATCCAGGCGCGGCTGGTTGATCATAAACCAACGTGCGGATTTCGGCTTTGAGCATCGGACCATAGTCGTGTCCCACGATTGCGATCAAAGCGACAAACACCAGCAGATAAACCGCATAAAACCGGAAGGGAATACTAAACAGAAAAACCTCGTACACGCTCTGCGAATCGAGCCCTAAGATCGTATATGTGTCCTGGATCTGGCCCAATTCAAATCCCACCCATGTGGAGATCAACGCCAAACCGGCGACCGGGGCCGCTGTGGAATCGACTAGAAACGACAGTTTCTCACGGGAGATTTTCAAACGATCGGTCACCGGCCGCATCGTCGTTCCGACCAGCATCGTATTGGCGTAATCATCAAAAAACACGACCATGCCTAAGCACCAGGTCATCAACTGTCCTCGCTGACGCGTCCGCGTAAATCGCGACATCGAGTCCACCAGCGCATGCGTGCCGCCGCTGGCTGACATCACACCGATCGTCGCACCGAGAAACATCGTGAACAGAATGATGAGCAAATGTGAGTGCGCCGGATCATTCGGCTGCGTCAGTTGATTCAGCAAATACGTATCGAGCGTGCGAACAAAGCCGGCATAAAAATTGCCGCGTGCTAAAATGATCGCACCCACCCAGACGCTGGCAAACAAAGCAACAATCACGTTTCGCAGCCAAACGGCAACGCCAATCGCCAGCAGCGGCGGCAACAGGCTGAGCAGTCCCGAAATCCGTACGACCGACAACACGACAGTCCGCTGAGGTTGCTTCAATCGGTGGACCGAAATTTTGTTGCTTTCCACGTAGACCTTCGTTTCGCGGGCGAAGTCGGTGGTCAGCGTAAGAATCCCGTTTTGAAACGGGGGGATCGCCTTGGGTTTGCCGGCAGTGCGAATGATGATGCCTTCGATCATCGCCCGGTCATTGAAATTAGTATCCAGTTGTCCGTCGGGATCAAGGGCTTCGATGACCACTTTAGAAACCGGGACACCGGAGATGACCACACCCGGATCGAGGATGCGAAATTGTGGGGGCAACGGGGGTGGGTTCCGCTCGGCGGCCGGGACTTGCCCACAGGCGGGATGCGCCAGCAACAGCAGCAGCAGACAACTCGCCGAGAACGTTTTCATCACTCAGCCACCATTCCTTTGGCATACTCTCGATGAGGCAACATAAGGCCGATCCCGCATACGACCGAATGGCGCACCATTGCGTTAAACGCAGCCGCGGCAACTCACTTACTTGTCGTCGTTGCCGTTGTCGACCGTGGGCCAAAACACCGTGCAGACCGTTTCATCCGACGGTGTACGCGAAACGTCAATCCGTCCGCGATGACCATCGACAATTCGCCAGCATTTGGACAGGCCAAAGCCCAATCCGCGACCGGCTTGTCGTCCGGAATAAAACGGGTCGAACAAATGCTCCCGGTCGATGTCGCTCAAGCCGGGGCCGTTGTCGATGACGCACAGCCTAACAAACCGTGCGGTGCCTTCCAAGACAGATGTCGCTGTCACCCGCACGCGGCCCTGTTCTCCGGTAGCTTCGGCGGCGTTTTGCAACAAGCTGCTGATGACGATTTTTAGTTGCAGCGGATCGGCGTACAGTGCTGGGCAGTCCTCCATTTGCAGTTCCACGGTCGTCTCCGTAGCATCGAAGACTTCGGCGAGCTTTTCTGCAACTTCGCTGACCGTAGCTGCCAAATCACACGCTTCGGGAACTGGTTCCGGAGGTCGCCCAAACAGCATTGTATCGCCGATCATATCACGAATGCGATATGCTTGGGCACCGATAGCAGCCAGTTCCCGTCGACGCCGCGGGTCGGACTCCTCTTCCAGAAGACGCTGCGCGCGGTTGATGATCACGGCCAACGGATTGTTGATTTCGTGACCCGCTCCGGCGGCGAATTCGGCCAATGCCTCCAACTTGGCTTGCCATAATTGTTGCTGCGCCAATTCAGAGTCCATGGTCGGGCCTGTATTGCCGGAATGAGTCGGCGGATCGTTGAAAAGCGGGCGCATGGAATATTGATTCCGGTGACAACATGAAATTGAACCGGTGGGACGTTCGCCGCGTCGATTTGTAACGACTTGTAGTAAAAAAAGCCCAGCCCGGGATTTGCCGGAACTGGGCCTCTTGTGGAATTCGCTGTCTATTTTCCGCTGGTCGGTTCGATGTCCAACTGACTGCACAATTCATCGACAAGCGCGTCGACTTCGAATGGTTTTTGCAGAAACACATTCGCGCCGGCTTCAATCAGTTCCCCTTTTTTGTCCTCTTCGACCATACCGCTGATGCAAATGATCCGCGTATCATCCAAATTCGAATCACTGCGTACGCGCTGGCAGACTTCTTTACCGTTGATGTCCGGAAGCATAACGTCCAGCACAATGACGTCGGGCCGGTACTCCTTGACCATCATTCCGGCATCGAAGCCGTTGTTGGCCGTACGAATTTCGAATCGGCCGTCAGCTTCCAAGGCGTCGCTGATCAATTCTACAAGTTCTTCGTCGTCGTCCACTACCAGCGCCTTGCGGCGTCCGCTTTCCAGCGCATCGGTAGGAATACCGTTTTCCTTCATGAACTTGTACAACAAGTCCCGAGGAATCCGGCGAAACCGGGATCCGGGAACCCGAAACCCTTTGAGTTGGCCTGAGTCGAAACAACGAATGATCGTTTGCTGACTGACTTTGCAGACCTTTGCCGCCTCACCGGTTGTAAAGACTGTTTTCATGGTGCTCGTCCACCTTCACCATCGGTCTGCGATCCCGCATCCGACGTAACAGAACCTCTCGTGAATCCCTCCGCGAAGAGAGGCCAAGCCCTCCCTGACCGCGACAACCGCTTTCCGGACCGACCGCTCAAGGCATCCGCACCACATCCACAAGCAAAGATCTCAAAACCTTGCCGGCAAAACGTGGGGAGACTGCGTGGATCAGGACAATCCGGGTGACTGGATGGCCCGACTGAGCCGCTCCAGCCCAAAACACTCATCGTCGTAGAACGTGACTTCCAATGCCATTTACGTTCAGTGCCAATTTCGTTTTTTAGCGTCAACAGCCAGTAAACCGAAAGCGAGTCAACGCCAAGCTGCTTGAACATGGCCAAATGGGCACATTCAGGCAAACGGGAAGGCTGCAAACTGCTTACCGATTTTACCGTTGGTCCACATTATATCCATTCTGCGGAATCGTGCAATACCCTTCGTATTCGCCGTGCGCCCCCAAATGGCGAGGCTTATGGTGCCCCTTGCAGAGTCACAATATTACTCGTCTTATGGTCTCTAAGATGCAACGCGACTTGGGTCTTCGAGATACAAAAGTACGATTGCCAAATCCGCAGGAGTGATTCCGCTGATCCGCTCCGCGTGAGCAATATCTCGCGGAGCAATCTTCGCCAGTTTTTCTTTCGCTTCCGTCCGCAATTGCGGAACCGCGTGGTAATCAAACTCCGCCGGAATGGGGACGGCAGCCAATCGCGCTTGCTTGGCGATTTGGGATGTTTGGCGACGAATGTATCCCGCGTATTTCGTTTCGATCGTGATTTGTGTTTGTGCTTGTGGCGACAATTTCAACG
Source organism: Symmachiella dynata (assembly GCF_007747995.1). Classification (NCBI taxonomy): domain Bacteria; kingdom Pseudomonadati; phylum Planctomycetota; class Planctomycetia; order Planctomycetales; family Planctomycetaceae; genus Symmachiella; species Symmachiella dynata. The sequence continues at coordinate 5,735,307 of NZ_CP036276.1, forward strand.
CAGCCGCTTCGGGCGCAATCTCGCATAATTGTGTCCAATCGACTTCGGGGCGTCGCAAGACTTGCTCCAACTTGTTCCCCTCGTGGAATTTCGTCGAGAGTAATGCAGCAGCGCGGGCGAGTTCTTCCTCCAACGTTTGCAGTCGTTGCATCCGCTCGTCATCGACAAGTCCTGCGGCATGGGCCAATCGCGTCAGTCGTCGATCCGCATTGTCGTGCCGCAATAGCAACCGGTACTCTGCCCGTGACGTGAACATGCGATACGGTTCATCGACTCCCTTGGTCACCAAGTCGTCGATCAACACGCCAAGATACGCTTGGTCGCGGTCCAGAATCAACGGCGGTTTGCCGGCGATTTTCAAAGCGGCGTTACCACCCGCCAGCAACCCTTGTCCGGCCGCCTCTTCATAGCCAGTGGTCCCGTTGATTTGTCCGGCAAAATACAATCCAGCAACGGTTTTGGTTTCCAGCGTCGCATGCAACTGCGTCGGCACGGCGAAGTCGTATTCCACCGCATAGCCGTAGCGCATGATTTCGGCCCGTTCCAAACCGGGAATCATCCGCATCATTTTGTCTTGCACATCCCGCGGCAGACTGGTGGAGATGCCGTTGCAATAATACTCGCGCGTATTGCGGCCTTCCGGTTCCAAAAATATCTGGTGCCCCGTTTGTTCGGCGAACCGCACGACTTTATCTTCAATGGAGGGGCAGTACCGCGGACCGGTGGTTTGGATTTGTCCGCTATACATCGGCGCGCGGTGCAGATTCTCACGAATCAATTCATGCACCTCGGGTGTGGTCGTCGTCAGATGGCAATCCATCTGCGGTTGCGTGATGCGATCGGTGAGAAACGAAAAGGGTTGCGGATCGTCATCGCCCGGTTGACGTTCGGTGGCGGCGAAATCGATTGTGCGCCCGTTCAATCGCGCCGGGGTACCGGTTTTGAAACGATCAAGTTCGAAATTCAATTCCCGCAAACTGTCGGATAGCGTCCCGGTGGTCCCTTCGCCCGCGCGGCCGCCGGCTGTCTTGGCTTCGCCGGTGTGCATCACTGCTTGCAGAAACGTGCCGGTCGTCAACACCACGGCTGGCGCGCGATAAACCGCATTGCCGCGGACGCGGACGCCCGTCGCGATTCCGTCTTCGACCAACAACTGCTCGATCAATTCTTGCCGCAACGTCAGATTCTCTTGATCCTCGACGACACATTTCATGTAGAACTGATACGCTTTTTTATCAGCCTGTGCGCGAGGACTGTGCATGGCGGGGCCTTTGCCCCGGTTCAGCATGCGGAACTGGATGCCGGTTTCGTCGATGGCCCGCCCCATCCAACCGCCGAGCGCGTCGATTTCGCGAACGATTTGCCCTTTAGCAATTCCGCCGATCGCCGGATTGCAACTCATGGCGGCGACCGTGTCGCAACTCATACTGAGCAGCGCGGTCTTGGCCCCCATCCGCGCGGCCGCCAGCGCAGCCTCAACACCGGCGTGCCCCGCCCCCACCACGACCACATCAAAATCATAAACCGAGTCCGTCATAACTCACGACAACTTCCACAACCAGATTCGAAATTCAAGGACCGAGAACAGGGCTGTGCCCCGGAATTAAATGACCTGCACGTCCACTTTCCGGTTCGCAATCACCCTCGGTCGCCGCCATTCTAAGCAACTTGGGCCGAAGAAGAAACTGCCCACCTGTAACGCTTGCAAGTCGAGTTTGAATCGCCATACTTCAACAATTGGTTTCAAAACCCTCTGACGCGTCGCGCACGCACTTCTATTCTAGATTCTCGAACAGGCGCAACCGGGTTTTGAAACTGGTTCAAGGCGTATTGGATTTTGCACTCAGTAGCGGCCGGTCGGCCGCGTCGGCGAACCACGTAGTGGAAACGCGCTGATCACCATTTTGGAAGATAAGATTCAAGGAGCACAACCATGGCTGATACTCGTAAAGGAGCGGTCACGCTCAAGGGCGGTCCGGTGGATTTGGTCGGACCGGAACTCAAAGTCGGCGACGATGCCCCCGATTTCACCCTGCAAGGCGCGGACCTGAGCGACGTGACGTTGGCCAGCTCGGCCGGTAAAACGCGGATCATTGCCACGGTGCCGTCGCTGGATACGCCGACCTGCCACAAAGAAACCAAACAATTCAACGAAGTCGCCGGCACCTTGGACAACGTCGAAGTCCTCTGCGTGAGCATGGATTTGCCGTTCGGTCAAAAACGTTGGTGCGGAGCCGAAGGCGTGGAAAACGTCTCCTGCCTGAGCGGTCACCGCTGCACGAAATTCGGTGATGATTACGGCGTGACCATTTCCGGTGGTCCGCTGGATCGCGTCTTGGCCCGAGCGATCTTCGTGATCAGCCCGGACAACAAATTGACACACGTCGAATACGTCAGCGAAATCGCCAACGAACCCAACTACGACGCCGCCTTGGCCGCCGCCAAAGGGTAACGTCTGTTGAGATGTTCAATATAAAACAGAACAGGGCATGGGGGCCGATTCTCCCATGCCCTGTTTCGTTAAACGGACCGAATCGTGCGGCACTCCAGGGAAATCATTGCCCGCCGCCACGGACTTTCCATCCCCGCATGGAGCGCAGGAACAGCCCCGTCGCGATCATGCCCCCGCCGACCAGCGTCGGACCGGGGATGCTTTCATTCCAAACCAGCCAGACCCACAACGGATTGCAAATCGGCTCGAACAATGGGATCAGAGCGGCTTCTTGGGTGGGAATGTAGCGCAAACCCCGCGAGAACAACACATAGGGAATTGCCATTTGCATGACCCCCAACAGGATGATCATGCTCCATTGCGTGCCGTCCGGGACCGCGCTGCCCGACAGGACCCATGGCAACAGCACGCCACAGCTGACCACGTGACAAAGGGCGATCAGCCAAGGGCCGTTTTCCTCACGCAACACGCGCAGGCTGACGACCACGCCGCCATAAGCGAACCCACTGCCCAACCCCATCAGCGTGCCCCAGAACCGTTCGTTATTCCAATCAGCGGCCACAATCCAAGAAATGCCGGCCAAGGCGAAACCGAGCGCCATGATATTACGGCGTTCCAGCGGCTCTTTTAAAAAGACCACGCCGAACAGCGACGCCCAAAATGTGCTGGTATATTGCAAAAAAATCGCCGCAGCTGCGGTGGTGTAGGTCATCGCCGAAATAAACAGCCAGTTCATAGCGGCGAACGAACAAACCAACGGAATGAGCGCGGCGCGAAATCGAATGCGGCCGTAACTGACGAACGGCAGCAAGCAAATTGCCGCCGCTGCTGCCCGATAACAGGCGATCGTCGGGCCGCGTTCCGATTGCGGCATCAACTGCTGCAGCGGAGGGCTTTTGACAATGACGCCGCTGGTACTCCAGAGCAGAGCCGCAGCGACAACCAGCAGTCGTCCGCGGGAAATCGATCGTGTTGTGGAATCGTCAAGCATATTGTCATAAAGTCGTCAGGGAGGTCCCTGGGCAGTAGACGTCATCGACAGCGGACCGGCAAGTCAAAACCAATTAGGTTGTGAAACTTTGCTGCGGACATTTCTGGCATTCCGAATCGCTGCCAACCCGAAATTGCAGCGCGTGCACGCCGATCTGGGTGAACTCGGGCGATCCGTCCGCCCCGTCGTGCCGGAGAACTGGCACGTGACGCTCAAATTTCTGGGCGATACCCAAGAGTCGATGCTTGCCCCCCTCACAGCAATCCTCGAAGAGGCAGCTGCTGGACGGGAGCCATTCCTCGTCGATCTCCACGGGTTGGGAGTATTTCCACATCTGCGCCGCCCGAATGTCGTGTGGGTTGGATTGCGTACAGATGCAGGATTGGGGGAATTGGTGGAGACGTTCAATGAACGCTTAGCACCATTAGGATTCCCCCGCGAAACTCGTCCCTTTGCTCCTCACCTCACGGTCGCTCGCATTAAAGGGACTGCACCGGTGGAACTCGCGACTTATGTCGCAAACAACGCTAACACCGATTACGGAAGTCACATCGTTGAATCCTTGGAACTGTATCAGTCTGAACTGACGTCCCGAGGAGCCCGATATACCGTAATGGCAACAGCAGAATTGAGATAACCGCCTTTGCTTCCCTGCAACTAGTGCCCCAGGCAACTGTTGCGCCTGGCCGGAGCTGCAAATATAGGCAAAATATTCTTGAGGCTGTCAACCAGAGACGCTAGGATAACTTAGGCTAAACAGGAAACCTGAGCAGGAAAGCACAGTTTATGCCACAACTCGACGGTCAAGTTTGTGTGATTACGGGTGCGAATCAAGGGATTGGCAAAGCCATTGCCGAAGCATTCGCCGCCGAAGGAGCCAAGTTGGCGCTCTGTGCGCGAAACATGGAGAAGCTTGGCAAAGTTGAAAAAGAATTGACGCAAGGGGGCGCCGACGTCTTAGCGGTTTCCACCGATGTCTCTGACGATGCGGCGGTTGAGCAGTTTTTCAATCTCATCCAGGAGCGGTTTGGTCGGGTGGATGTGCTGATCAACAACGCGGGCGCCTTCGATGGAGGCCGGTTGGATCAGGTGACGACCGAGGGTTGGAACAATGTGATCGGTGCTTGTTTGACCGGCGCGTTCCTTTGTAGCCGCAGTGCCTTTTCCATGATGAAAGAACAGGGAGGCGGTCGGATTATCAACATCGGTTCGATATCCGCCCAACGCACCCGCGAGGCCTGTGGTCCGTATACAGCGGCGAAATTCGGCGTTTGGGGATTGACGCAAGCGACCGCTCTGGACGGGCGGCCTTTTGGAATCATCTGCAGTTGCCTGCACCCCGGAAACGTGCGGGTCGAACGTCGTGTTGAATCCGGTTTGACTTCCGATGACGAACCCATGATGAGCATGGAAACGATTGCCAAAGTCGCGCTGACGATGGCCACCTTACCGCCTGAGGTGAATATGTTGGAGGCGATTGTGCTGCCCAATGAACAACTATACGTCGGCAGAGGCTGACACCAGGGGAACCCATATGAACTTATTTCAAGCTGCACAACCTTGGGAATACCGATGGCGCATCGCGATACTCTTTTTGAGCCAACCCGTGCTGGCTGCCATCTATTATTTTTGGAACGGATCCCAGGGCGTCTGGTACGCCCCTCCGATTGATCCGACCTATGGATTCATCGCCACATTGCTGGCCGGTTGCGGACTGGCAATTCGCATTTGGGGGACGAGCTTCTTAACCGCGGAAGTCGTCACCGGTTTGACGGCCCGCAACGACCGTTTGGTGGTCGGGGGCCCGTTTGCCGCCATACGTAATCCACTGTACGTCGGCACGCTGTTGATTTTTGCTGGCTTTGGAATGTTCTTTGGACCGGTGTTCGCCGCGATTTTTGTCGCCGTGCATTGGCTGCGTTACGGTCGCGTGATCCGCTACGAAGAAGGTTTTTTGAAACAGGAATGGGGCGCTCAGTTTGACGCCTATTGCAAAACCGTGCCGCGTTGGTGGCCCAACTCGACCAGCCGCCAACATTTTGCCGGACCGTTTGCCACGATTGATGGTATTCTGGGCAACGGCGTGTTTTTTGGCATGTTTTTGGGTTATTCCGCCTCCGTGTGGTACGGGACGCTGGAACCGCTCGTCCATTTTGAAGCTCTGGGGTGGATGGTTTCCGGCATTGCCTTGCTGCGGACGCGGTATCTGGGTGATCAGGCCGAGGCACAGCTCCCCGACCTTACCGCCGGTATGCAGTTGGCTGCTCAGGAAAGTCCTGCCGGACAATCGCGGCATGCGGGTTGATGCCGGCCAAAACCGAGTTGGCCTTCAGTCTGCGTCGGTTTTTGCGACGTTTTGAGACAATCCCGGCCGATGTAAAAGTAGGAACGAATCATTGGGAACGTCCCCGCTGATTCTGTTCCCATCAATCAACCACACGTGCTGGCTCCCATTGTTTTCCATGGGGGGCCGGCAACGTTCATCCATGAGCCCCGCCTTGAAGTTACGGGACTCAACTGCTCGCGACTTCTCTCGGCCAGCGAGATGGGGAACCGGGCGGCCACCATTTTTTCGCTGTCGGCTTAATGGCCGGGGTCGGAAGAAAACTGGCTAACGTGTATGTCCGGGGCTGATTGATTTTCTTATTAATATTTCCAACTCACCGAGGAGGCGCGATATGGCCGGGACCACGGACGTTGGCATGGATGTAGTAGACGAACTACGATTACGGAGATGGGCAAGGCAACACCATGTGGCAAGCGAAGAGCGGGATGCGACTTGGCATCCGATTGTGCTCGACGAGATGCGCCGCCGCGACAGTGAGCATGAGATGACGCTCAAGCCGCATGCCTTTTCCGGCGCACTGGTGCCCCTTGCGCCGCATCAAACGATGACGCCGCACCGGCAACCCGCTCTGACCAAATCAGAAGGGACCTTGCTGTTTCGCATCGACTCCGCCGCTGACTCGGCCAGCCCCAACAGCTGAATCGGCGAATCCGACTTACCGCAGCGCTGCGTCATTCTTCGGCATCGGCTGTCCCTACGAATTCTTGCGAGTAGGTGTCCAATACGAAGACGGTGACACGGGCGTGATCGACGGAATCTTCATCTCCGATGTCGTCGATCGGCTCGGTGTCGCCGGCGGCGCTGATCCGCAATCGGCGTTGTTCAACTCCATCGCGGACGAGTAAATCGGCAACGGCGCGCGCCCGTTGATAAGAGAGCTGCACCTTATCCAATTGGGGATCCTGGGGGACTTCGTCGTTTGACGAATGTCCCCGCACTTCAATCTTGTTCGGTTTGCCGGCAAGCTTTTCGGCAATCGTACGGACAATGGCAGCCACCTCCGGCGAGACCTTGCTGCTTCCCCTCTTAAAGGAAAGCTCGCCCCCAATCGTAATCGCCGTCCCTTCACGCCCGCGGAATACGCGGAGATGCGTCCCGTCGGGTGCCTTAATGCGCACGCCCCCGGTGCCCCGTTTTTTCTTGGGGACATCGTCGCGAAAGGCGCCCAGCGATTTCATTCTCTCCACCAGACTGTTCAACGGATAGTTCTTCCCCGCCGGAGCTGCGGGAGCCGTGCTGTATCCCAAATACCCATGCAGCGCCGCCATCACGGCGCGGTATTTCGAATCCGCGACGACTTCGCTGAGCGAAACGAGCATGATAAAAAAGGTCAACAACAGTGACATCATGTCACCGTAAGTCACGACCCATTCTGGGACGCCCGCAGGTTCGTCATCCATGGCAATTCTCTACCTACGTGATGCACGTACGTTCTATCGATGGGCTGCTGAGGAGCGAAATTCTCTTGCCCTGTACACTTGTGTCGGAATTCCGAGCGGACCGGCTAAAGTGTTATCGTCGTTACGGTCCGCCTGACTTCTCTCGATTCCCCTGCTCCGGCAGCGACCGCCACGACAGGAATGATGCCCATCTCAAACGCCCTCGGCCCGTTGAGCATGTACAACAGCGAATCGGCCACTTATCTTATAACCAGGAGACAACGCGACTTATTTCCAGAAATGGCATGCATGTTGAGACGATTTTGCAATAAACGACTGAGACTGACGGCGCGAATTTTGTGTTGCGCCGTCTGTGTCGCGTTCTGCTTAGCGCCGGAGACCGCCACCGCTTGTAAGTACTCGGTGCGGGATGTTGGTTTTGTGGATCTCAGTTCGCAGCCGTATCGCTTGTATTGTTTTCTGGATGGCGAGTCGCACGCGAGTTTTGCGGCGGAATTTCTCAAAACCGCCAAGTCGCGTTTTGCGGATAGCAATGTGATTGCCGAAGTCGTCGACGTCGTTGCGAATCCCGATCACCCCGCATTGAAATACCGCCCCGCAACAACCGCAATTGACTCACCGGAACTCGTGTTGGTCGCTCCGGAGTCCGACTTGCCTCCACTCCCGTTAGATGTCCCCGTAGCGACAATGGGCGATGAATTGACTCGTCTGGTCGCCTCCCCCCTCCGCGATCAGATTTGGAATTCCATCGTCGAGGCTTATGCGGTTGTGGTCGTGATTGAAGGGGGATCACCAGAAGAAAATCGCCGCGCCGCCGATGCCGGCAGTTTCGCGATTAAACAGTTGAACGGCATTATGTCCAAGATGGACAAACCGGTCGACACGCCTCCCAAGTTGTTAATCGTTTCCGCGGAGCAGGCGGCGCGCGAACCGGTGTTGCTTTGGAGTTGGGGACTCAGTGCGGAAGACCGTAAGGAACCGGCGGTGGTGACGCTCTTCGGACGGGGACGCCAACTCGGACCGGTCGTCGCCGGCAGTGATATCAGCGGCACGGAATTGTTTGAGACGTTGGCGCTCGTGGGCAAGTCGTGTGAGTGCGAATTGGACCGCAGTTGGATGCAAGGCCCGATGTTTCCGCACGCCTGGGACATCAATCGGCAAGCAGATGTGACTAGGGCCTTGGGGTTTGATGCGGAAAATCCGCTGATCAAAGTCGAGATCAGCCGCATCATCGCCCGCGGCGACCAAAACCGCTCGGCCAAAGATGCAGTCGATGCCATCGCCATCGACCCTTTGCTCGGTTACGGAGAATTCGATGTCGATACCGTGTCCATTGATGAATCTCCGCTTGAGGAAGCGCCGCTTGATGAGGATCAAACCGACAGCGTCTCACCTGTGGAAGAGACAGTCGAAAAACCATCCACAGCCGAAGTCTCCGCTGCGGCAGTAGACGCTAAACCAAACCCAATAACCGCCACCGAATCCCCCGTGGCGCAGCCGGAAGAAACATCAAGCTTAGCAACGAGAGATACGGCAGTGATTACGACCGTCCTGCTTTGCATCGTCGCAATAGGCGGCGGGTTGTTTTTGCTGTATCGCAGGCAGGGACAGGCATGATCGGGACAATGCGCTTAATATTTAACGAGATCCGCTATCGCAAATTCAACTTTCTGTTGAGTCTCGGCGCGGTGGCGGCGGCAACGGCGATCTTTGTTGCGTTTCACACAATCACGACAGCGCAGGAGCGTGAGACGCGCCGCGTGACCCGTGACCTGGGCTTCAATCTCCGCGTGATTCCTCGCGAAACCGATATGGATCGGTTTTATGCCACCGGCTACTCGGACCTCACCATGGACGAACAAGCCGTGCATCGCTTGGTCGAATATCCAGGCCTGTCTTACAACCATCTGGTCGCCACACTGCAGCGACATTTTGAATTGAGCGGAGTCCCGGTGTTGCTGACAGGGATTTCCAACGAATATGCGCCGCCGGGGCAAAAGAAAAAACCGATGATCTTCACCGTTCCCCCGGGCAAGGTCTATGTTGGTTACGAAGTCGCGCAGCGGTTGAAAATCAAAAACGGAGAAACGCTCGATATCGGAGGACAGTCCTTCGTCGTGGAACGCACTCTCTCTGAAACGGGAACCAGTGAGGACGTCCGCGTCTCGGCCAACCTCTCGGATGTGCAGGACATTTTAGGCGAGCCAGGCCGCATCAATGAAATTCAAGCCATTGATTGTCTCTGCATGACACCCGACGAAGACCCGCTGGGAATTCTCCGTAGCGAATTGGACGAGGCTTTTCCCGACGCCAAGGTGATCATGCTCAAGTCGATGGCCGAAGCACGGGCGCGGCAACGGCAATCGGCGGAAAAGTTTTTTGCCTATTTGACACCCGTCATTCTCATCGGCTGCGCGTTGTGCGTTGGGGCGCTGGCGATGATGAACGTCAACGATCGTCGCCAGGAAGTCGGCCTATATCGCGCGTTGGGACGTTCCTCGACACGGATTATGACGCTGTTTATCGGCAAGGCGATTGTGATCGGTTTGTGCGGCGCAGCGGCCGGTTTTTTTCTCGGTGGGGCATTGGCCTTAAACCTCGGACCGAAGATCTTCCCGGTGACCGCCGCAGCCATCAAGTGGCCTTGGCCGCTACTCAACGCATCGTTAGTGGCGGCTACGGGATTTACCGTGATAGCCAGTTTTCTGCCCGCCGCAGCAGCCGCATCGCAAGACCCGGCTGTGGCCTTACGTGACACCTAGCCCGCGCCACGGTAAAACCAGCCGCTCACTCAGAACAAGAAACCCCGTTGACGTCATGATTCGATTCGAACACATCACCAAAACGTACCGCAAAAAGTCAGCGGATGTCTCGGCGCTGGACGATGTCTCGCTGGAAATTGCAACGGGTGAGTTTGTCTCCGTCCGCGGTTCAAGCGGCAGCGGCAAGACGACGTTGCTGTTGACGACCGCCGGCATGTTGCGTCCCTCGAGCGGGCGCGTGCTGATGGGGGACAGAGAGTTATACGCGATCCCACAGCACGAGCGGGCGACGATCCGCAGCCATGAGATTGGTTTTGTGTTTCAAATGTTTCACCTCGTCCCCTATTTGAATGTGTTGGACAATGTGCTGCTGGCTGGAACGGGCAAGTCGTCCCGCGATGAGGCGATTCGTTTGTTGGACGGCTTAGGAATGGCCGGACGCGCGGGGCATCATCCAGCTGAGTTGAGTGCAGGGGAATGTCAACGGACGGCGTTGGCGCGTGCGTTTTTAAATTCTCCCAAGTTAATTCTGGCCGACGAACCGACCGGCAACCTCGATCCGGAAAATGCCACAGTTGTCATGGAGCAATTGAAGGCATATCAAAAACTGGGTGGCACGGTGATCGTGGCGACGCATAGCGAACGCATGGATGAGGTCGCCGACCGCGTAGTGCATTTAGACCATGGTCGATTGCAAACGATGAATGCGGGCGACTAAATCGAAGATCACGATCCGAAACGACCAACAACACGAAGCATTCAAGAACTGAGTTGACGCATGACGGAATTGGAAGAGAAGACAAACCATTCGGCAATGAGCCGCTTCAGCCTCCGTGACTTCGCGCCGCTGATCAGCCTGTTCGTCATTGTGATCTTCTTCACACTGACCAACGACGATTTCCTGACGTTCGGACGTTTGCGGCTTGTTCTGCAACAAGGAGCTGTACTGGCGATCGTGTCGACCGGATTGACGTTTGTGCTGTTGTGCGCTGAGATTGATTTGTCGGTCGGCATGTTGGCGCTGTGGACCGCCTGCGCTTGCGGCGTGTTGTACGAACAACCCTTCGCTGCCGGGGAAGGCGGTCAGGGGGATATTTCGGTGACGACCTTGGTGGTGGTCATCGTTGTTCCGCTGCTGAGCAGTCTGTTATTGGGATTGATCTCAGGCCTGCTAACGGTTTCGTCGCGGTTGCCCAGTTTTATCATCACGCTCGCTATGATGAACATCGCCGACGGGCTGTCGAAAACGCTGACGCAGAGCGAAAAATTTGCTGTGCCCGAGGCGCTCAAAGAGATCGGCAATGGAAGGTTGAAGGTGACGGACGCTTTCTATTTGCCGTTCAGCGCAATCTTAGCAGCTGCCGTGATGATTCTGGGCCACATCGTATTGCAACATACCCGCTTCGGCCGTTACGTCTATATGACCGGCGGCAATCGCGAAGCGGCGCGGTTGGCGGGGGTGCGAACGGGGTGGATTGTGATCGCCTGCCTAGCGATCTGTGCCGTCACTGCCGGATTGGGAGGCCTAGTGAATGCCGGACGGTTGGGGAGCGTGACGTTGGATCAAAACGGCGAATTGTTGCTCAGCGCCGTCGCCTGTGTGGTGTTGGGTGGAACGAGCCTGTTTGGCGGCGAAGGGGGCATCGGCCGGACGGTGATCGGCGTGCTCACCTTTAGTGTGTTGGGTGTCGGCTTGAGCGGACTGATCTCCGAAGTCGATTTCCTGGAAGACCGCATGCGACCGTTGTTGATGGGCGTGGTGCTGATGACGGCGCTGGTGATCAACGGATTCCTCTCCCGCAAATCCGATTAATTGCACTTGGCCTTGTGCTGTGAGATTTCTTCGTGGGGGAATCGCTCGTCCTGCGAAGAGAGGTGCGTTGCTTGGCAGACTACGTAAGAAAGGCCGCGCGCAGAGACGCAAAGAGTTATCTTGTGCAGAGCAGGTATTGCGAAACCTTGCATGGTCGTACGGCTTGGCTGGAGTCTGGCATTACTGAGTTTTCGTGAACGCGGGTTTTCAATAGTTTTCTTGATCTTCTTCTTTGCGACTCTGCGTCTCTGCGCGAGTCTTTTTTGCAGAGGCTCAACTCTCGTACGACATAGAAAGGTGCGTCGCGACGCACCCTACGGTCGGGGTTTCTTCCGTGGCGTTACGGTTGTTGGTAGCGGGGTTGGCCGGCCCAGCCTAGTTTTCTGTGCAGTGTGCGGTAGTAGCTGTGTCCGGGAAGCTTCAGCATGTGCATGGCGACCGATGCGCGGGTGACTTCGATACGGTCGGCCGCCGTCAGCGGTTCGTGGATCTGACCGTCGATGACCAGCGTGACCCCTTCGGCGCATTTGGGCACGGTCAACGCATAGACACAGTCGGCGCGATCGACCAGCGGGCGGACGGTCAACGTGTGCGGGCAGATGGGCGTGATCACAAAAGCCGGTAAGTCCTGTCGTAAAATCGGGCCACCTGCGGAAAGGTTGTGAGCTGTCGAGCCGACCGGCGTGCTAATAATCAACCCGTCGCCGCTGTAGGTCGTGACCGGATCTCCATCGATCTCCAGATGCACATCGATCATCGAGAACGATGCACCGGCCGAGATAGCGACTTCATTCAGTCCCAAGTGGACCCGCTCTTCGCCTCCCTGGCGAATCAAGCGGCATTGATACATCAGGTAATCGACAACGGTGTATTCCCGGGCCAGAAGTTTGGGCAAATCCTGGCTGAATTCCTTGGGGGAAACATCGGCCAGAAAACCGAGTCGGCCGAGATTGATGCCTAAGATGGGAATCTGATGCATCCCCATTTGCCGACAGGCGCGCAAGATCGATCCGTCTCCACCGAGCACTACGGCAATGTCCGCGGGACAGTTTTCAAAATCGGTCTCGCCATATTCCACGCCGACAATTTCAATGCCCGCTTGTGCCTCTAGCACCGGCCGTAACGCATCCCAAGCGGCCTGGACGTGCGGAGCTTGGTCACGAGCGATGATGATCAATTTCAACGGTGGCGGCGACATGGCGGAACTTGGCCCAGCAGGAGGGTCGGGATGGGAACGGCTGCAGCCTGAAGTATACGGGGAATCGGCCCCGGAAGGGAATGCGCCGCCTCAATCGGTCTACGCCGCCTTGGTCGCAACCGCGTGGCGACGATCCGCATAGAGCATTCTGGCCTGTGTCGCCGTCGTGGTCGGCATGTCGCGGTCGAGTTGGACTTGGAAACCCGCGGAGCGCAAATGGTCGATCAATTCCAACAGTCGCGACGGCGGATAGGTTTCCGAGATGTGCACCTCCATCACGATCCGTTCGATCTTTTGCAGCGTCTGCTCGTCGGTCGCCAAAAAGGCGTCGTATTCCGAACCTTCAATATCGCACTTCAACAAGTCGACCGTTTCGCAACGCGCCCAGGCGATGAGGTCCGCCAGAGAGATACTTTGGGTCGTTTCGTAATCCGTGTCGGTGGATTGTTGCTCGGACCAATTGCGATCCACGGAATGCCCGCCGGAATTACGGGAGTTGTGATACAACTTTAACGTTTCCCCGGAATGAGCTGAAACGGCGAGGTGCAAGACATCCTCGGCAACACCCTCGTTGAGCTGCAGATTCCGCAGTGTGTGCCGATAGTTCTCGCCCACCGCTTCGACCGAAATCACCCGTTCGGCTTTGTTCAGCAAGGCGGATGAAAACAGTCCCGCGTTGGCTCCCAGGTCGATCACCGTTCCCAACCGTTGATCATGGCCAGACAGATTGTAGTCGTCGTCGATGAAAATCTCGTGGAAAATGAAAAAGTCCTGCGTGCCGGGCCGTAGCAACACCGATTGTCCCCGCCACTCGATTTGTACCAAACCATCTTCGGTGAAATCGATCGGTGGGCGGTGCTCGAAGTACCAGTCCCACAGTTTGTGGTCGCGGCCTTGGCGGGAGAACTTCGCCGTGCGTCCTGAGCGGAGTGTGAGCGAAAATGCGGATTTCCCCATGAACGACAAATTGCACAATGCGCGAAACGGCGATTGAAACAATTCGCGGCAATAGCCATAGCGCACGGGCGAAAATAACGAGGAAAGCCGTCTGATTTGCATGCGTAGCGCCTTTACCTATCGCTCAACCGGTTGGGAAATCGGTCGCAGCTATAAGGAATTGCCGCAGACGTGTCAATCCGAAGCGGGGAGCCAGCACATCGGGCACGGTTATCTCAAAAGCAACAAACCTCTACAAATGCTGTGGGCTTCGCAGCGTCCAGCGCAAGGCGGCTGGCATTGGAGGCGAGGGCGACAGACGGCTTGCCTGCCTGTGGTCCTTAATTACTTGTGGGCTATTTGGACTTGATCCCGAACAATTTCGCGGACAGGCCGGCATAGCCTTCCTTCTCAGGGGATGGGGCTTTTTGGCAGCGTGCCAAAATTTTCGGATCCACAAAGATCACCGCCGGCTCGAGTGGCTGGTACAATTTGGCTGCTCTGAGTAACAACGACCGCTCTTTGCGCGACAGTCCATGCGTGCGACATAGTTCGAGAAACAACGATTTGGCGCTGCCGACAAGGCCACTGCGGTTCTTTCGCCATTTGTCGAAATAATACAATCCGACCCAAAAGGCGACAATCAATCCCATCCACGAGATGAGAAACAAATTGTCACTCATCGTGGTCGAGTGGTATGACGAACGGGAGATTTCATCCAGGCCTCTGGTGCGGGCAAAAATGAGATTCAACATGGCAAGCCTCGGTGGGGCAGACACTCATCTAAGTCGAAACAGGTGAAGAGCAGCGAGGGCAGACGGGAGCCTGCCCGGTATCATTCGCCGGCGAGCGCATCGGGTGCGGGGGCCGATTGAAGTCGTTCGATTCCTTGCTGGGCAATTTCTCGGATTCTGGGATTGGAATCGTCCAGCATGCCTTGTAATGCGGTCAATGATTCTGCACCGGGGATTTGGCCCACGACCTCGGTGGCGGTCCGTCGCACCAACACGTCATCGTCTTCCAACAATTGGATAAAGGTATCTGATAACGTCTCTTGCAACCCCATGGCAATCGCCGCTTGAGTGGCCCGCATCCGTTTGCTCCGCATGGGACCAGTCATTTCCTGGCTCAATTTCTGCAGCGCATCGGGATCGATTTTTTGAATCAAGATCCCCGCCAGACGACAGGTCTGTGTGTCCAACAGATCGTATAACGTCAGGATGCGCCGAAGATTGAAATCTTCCAATTCTTCGCGGGCCGCCTGCTGGACCTGCGCCATCGGGCTGTCCAAGCGCTCGATCAATTTTGTGAACGCTTCGGGAACACGTTTGGCGCGGAGCTGTGAGGTGGCCCATGCTTGGACCTCCTCGTCATCGGAGTCCAAACCTTCTTCGATCAACGTATGCATCCGTCCGCCATCCAACTCGTCGAGCATGTCGGTCGCCGCGCGCCGCGCTTCTTCGCAGCCATGACTGACAACCCATTCGGCGACGCGGAGCTTAAACTCCCGCTTGATCGACGTGGCATTAACGAATTGCAGCAGCTTGGCATGCAGCGCCGTGGGAATGAGATCCAACTCCAACGGCTGCGTTTCCAACCAACAGACCGACTCGATTTGTTTGAAGTTTTTTCGCTGCGAGATCGTCAAACTCCGCGGCCATGTCCGCAGCAAATGGCAGATAAACTGCGGGTCGTCGCGCTCCGCTAAACAGCGAAAGGAGAGATAACTGGGATGGCTGAGCGCCATGAAATCGACAACCAACTGCATGATGCCGGGATGGTCGCTGTTGCGGAGTAAATCTTCGGCATGTTTTCGACGCGGGTGTCCATCTTGCCGCAACATCTTGCGAATTTCACCCACTTCCAGATCGCCTAGAATAAACAGGCTCTCCAACAGTCGCTCGTAACCCGGGATGTGCGGTTGTCCGCAGATTTTTTCCAAGGCCGAAACAATCCGCAACTGAATCAATCGTGCATCGCGCAGATACTTACTGTCCTTCGTCGTCTGGTTGACGTGTTCGTAGAGCGTATTGGCGAGTTCCTCGACGGTCTCCAAGCAATACCGATGATGCTCCTGCTGCGACGACTCGGCTAAAAATTCCAACAAGATCGGCACTTGGTCGTAGATTTCGAACTCGCGGATGAATTGCAGCGCGTTGGACTCGAGTTGTTGCTCACCGGAATTCGCGCATTGCCGCAAGGCTTTGCCCATCGTGCCCGCGTAAGGTTCCAGCATATTGCGGATCGCGTCAGGTAGCTTGTGGAACCGCCGCAATAATTCGACATGCCCGCGCGGATGGCGACGTTTCAATATCGCTTTGACCGCTTGGTTACGAACTTCCTCATTTGGGACGTCGAGCGCAACGATCAACACGTCCAATGCGTGAGAATTGGTGGTGCGAGCGAGGCAGTCAAACGTTTTCGAAAAGCCGTTCGGCATGGATTGATCACTGATTCGTATCCGCCTCGCTCACAGGAACGTGAGGAGCCGGCTTGGACTGTGGGAAGGAGTGCAGGCAAGGTTTCCCAGGGCAGTTGTTGCCTCACACACCGATATTGGACACAGGAACGCCAACAGCGCGCGACATCACCGCACGACGTGTCTCAAAACAAAATCGTCCCTTTTGCAATTCGGCAATTGCCCCCAAACTCCTCAAATCGGACTTGAAATGCAGGACTTTCGGCTACAACCGTCAACACCGCTTGATTTCCACCCCCGTGCAACGGAAACTACAAGTGTGACAATCTTGTGACACAAATGTGAATCGCTTGCAGCGCCCCAATCGGGTGGGCAGTCTCCATGACCCTCCCTGCGATGCGTGCTCGCCAGAGATCGCTGGACAGTCCCGTAATGGGGGTCAGTGCAGAGTGCTACTGTTCTGTCCAACCTAAAATTTTGGGGTGCCACTGGCTCCGCCAGTGCTTTGTAAGTACTTTCGAGATTTCGTTTTGCACTGGCAAAGCCAGTGGCACCCACCCAAGAATTCAACCGTGACCTAACACGAATCATCTGCCGACTTAGCACCACAGGGCGCAGGCACAATTCCTGCATCCGAAAAGATTGCCCCAACAGACGACGTACGAGAAAGAATTGAATAGAGGAGTAGACTCGATGTCCGCCACGCAGACAGCCGATGAAATCTTGGATCGCACATTTTTAGAAATACGGGCCCGCGTTTTAGAAGTGGCCGCGGCGCTGGATCGTATCGAACGTGCCGATGATGACAATCATGCGGCTGCCGATCCGCGTGTCCAAAACCTACGCCGCGCGATCGAAGTGCTCAATACCGAGGGCTTCGACCGCGCCGAACGCGTTCAAATGATTTTCAGCGACGAATACCAACCGGGTTGGAACAGCAAGTAGCCGCCCCGTGAGAACATGCCGCCCGACAAGCGGCAACAGTGAGAGTTGAGAAAGCAGCGAGACTATGTATTACATTGATCCCCACGTGCACATGATTTCTCGTGTGACGGACGACTATGAGCGGATGGCGCGGATGGGTTGCGTGGCTGTCAGCGAACCCGCCTTTTGGGCCGGCTTTGATCGCGGTAGCGTCGACGGCTTTCGCGACTATTTCCGACAGCTCACCGAATTCGAACCGACCCGGGCCAGCTGGTCGGGAATTCAACACTTCTCTTGGCTGTGCATTAACGCCAAGGAAGCGGAGAACGTTTCATTGTCGCGGGAAGTGATCGCCATGATTCCTGAATTCATGGACAAGCCCGGCGTGCTGGGCATCGGCGAAATCGGGCTGAATAAAAACACGAAAAACGAAGCGACGATCTTTCGCGAACATGTCGACTTGGCGATGAAAACCCGCGAGTTGATTTTGATCCACACCCCGCACTTGCAAGACAAGTACAAAGGGACGCGGATGATCGTCGATATGCTGCTCGAAGATGATCGCATCGAACCAGAGCGGGTGTTGATTGACCACGTTGAAGAACACACTGTGCGGCTGGCCAAGGAAGAAGGTTTCTGGTGTGCGATGACACTCTACCCGGTCACAAAATGCACGCCGTCGCGCGCCGCCGACATCATCGAAATGTACGGCGACGACCGCATCATGGTGAACTCCGCCGGCGACTGGGGCCCCTCACAACCACTGGCCGTCCCCGATTTCATCCAAGAACTCCGCAAACGCGGCATGCCGGATTCGAAGATCAAAAAAATCGTCTACGACAACCCGCTAGAGTTCTTCCGCCAGTCACGAAATTTCAAGTTTACGGCGCCGGATACGTGTGTGGAGGAGCGTGAAGAGGTGCTGGAGTAGGAGATTCAATGGGTGGCCTCGAAAGATTCTTTCGAGGCGGCGCAGCCGCAGGAGTTCGTTATAGTAGGAGTGCCGATTCGACGGTCCTGCAGCTGGCTTTGTCGGCCTATAAAGAATCTTTGTGGGCCACTTTGTGTGCAGCGGTTTTCTGCATCTACTAGTCACCGTCGCTGGTTCAAAACTAAAACATGACGCAGAAAAAGTACATTGGCTCAGCAATTCGCCATCTCGCGTCTCCCTGGCAAGGCAATATCGTCGCCGCGGCACTACATGAACACACTGTATCGCTATGGGACATTTCGACAGGTGAGCAGTTATCGGAATTCGATACAATTATGGATTTTGGTGGGAAAAGACTTGCACTGTCTCACGCAGAATCCGCCTGCTTGACGGCCGCCTATCATATTCACGGACTCGCCTGTTACAACACGCCTATCGGCGACTTGCGATGGCAGCGTAAAGACCTGAAGAAGATCCAACGGTTGACGTTGACTCCAGACGAAAAATTCGCCTGCTGCTGCTTTTCTAGTGGACCGGGCCACGTCATCGACATTTCGACGGGAGAGACAATTCTCAGCATAAGGGCACTCAACAACGTCTGGTTCCACGCTCAAAACACTTTTCGTCTTTATCAGTATCGATCGTACAAAATCTCGGTTGTCCACCAGAATGACAAGCAGGCTTTTCCGATAGAACCGATCAGTTTCAGTATCCTGGATGTGGCCTTTAATGAGCACTATGTGGCAATTACTGAAGCGGGGGCCGATGTTCGAGTATTCGATTTGGCAACCGGACAAATGACGATGCGCCATAAACAGCCCGAGGGCCACCACGTTCTTCGAATAAGTGCGATGCCGGGTACTGTTTTTTTTCATGGCGTTCAGTGGTGTTTCCGAAAAGGGGGGCCAAAACGTCTCATTCGCCTGAGCCCAGATGCCGCAACACAAGAAGTCATCTACGACTTGGGAGGCCCTACTTTTGAAACGGAGTTTTGTAACGGCGGCCGTTGTCTTCTAACTTCAGATGGAGATTTGATTGACTGCCGAACGGCGAAACTGAAAAGGAAGATTAAATTTCCACAACCTACGGAGTAACGCGCCTACTTCCGTTGGACAGTCGGCTGCCGCATCTGAATAGTGATCGCAGGGTGGCCCCGAAAGATTCTTTCGGGGCGGCGCAGCCGCAGGAGTTCGTTATAGTGGGAGTAACAATTCGACGGACCGGCAGCTGGCTTTGCCGGCCCGCAAAGTTTTTAGCGAGCCACCCTGCAAAGCATCCATTCAAAGTGGCCTGCGCTCTAGCTTTCATGGGAGATGTCTCTGATGCTCCGCGAGACTGTTTGTGCTGACTTCAAATTCAAAACGGTCATGATCCTCTGCCTCGCAGGGATTGCATTGAGTGGGCAGGCGCGTGTCTCGACCGCACAAGAGGCGCAGCAAGGTTCTCCGGGAAGTGATCCCTTTGATTACCAATATTCGCCCGAGTTGGCCAACGTCATGTCAGCCCTGTCGGTCGACAGGTATGACGAAGCGCTCGCATTGCTATCGAAACTCCGCTCCCGCACGAGAAGCAGCAACGACCCAGCCTTTCGAGCAGAACTTGAGGAAGCCCAGAAAAGAATCATACGTCTCAAGCGGGCTTTCAAACGGGTTGAGGATGCTGCATTCCATCTGAGACGCAATCCAGATGATCCCGTTGCCAACGAAGAACTTGGACTTTTTTACTGTGTCGAAAAACAAGACTGGACCAACGGCCTCCCCCTGCTCCTGAAGGCAGACAACCGACGGATACGGGACGCTGCAGATCTGGATCGAAAACGGCCTACCGATCCGATAGAAAAAGCAAAGCTTGCCGTCGCTTGGCTGAGGGCCACCGCACAAGAACGAGATCGTGGAGTCCGCCAAAGTTTTCAGCTGCGTGGTCGCCATTGGTACTTGGAGGCACGGCCGAATCTGACACGCGACATGCAAATCTCTCTGGATGAAGAGTTCGACACAATCCCGCTGTACGCCGACCGAATTGTGATTTGGAATCAACACAATGGTCAAGCTGCGGACCGGGGTACGGTTCAGGTCGTCGTGACGCTCCTACACGCCGGAAGACCGGTATTGCGAAAAACAGTTGCCTTGCCATGGAAACCCGATGCGCCCTCCTCAGCAGTGGTGCGTCTCCCTCGGAAAAAGGTAGATGCGGTTCGCGTCGACGTCACAAGATATCGCGGGGCATCAGGCGGGTTGGGGGAGATCGAGGTTTTCGATGGAAGCGTCAATCTCGCCAAGAATTGTTCCGTACAAGCCAGCGGTTATTGGCAACAAAACGGTCAGTACCATCCAAAGCATCTGACCAATGGGAACACGAGTGGCGAGACGGGCTATTGGTTGTTGGAGGATCGCCAGACAGGATGGGCGACGGTCGATCTTCTCAAATAACACCCGCACGTACGCAAAGACCGAACAAAGTCCCGTAGGTCAAGAAAATCCAAATGTCACGAATCGCTACCATCTCGAAATACTTTCAAATTGCGTTTCGTCTATTGGCGCTGCTGGCGATCGCGGCTGTGATTTTTCATTGGATTGATGAACATGACCACGGCAGAGCAAAGGGCGCACCGATTCCATTTCCGAACGTGCTGTTGTGCCTACTCAGTGCAACTGTCGCCGGGCTGATTTGTAAGAGGTATTGGATCGAATATGCCGTGCCGTTTGTAGCCGGCGTCGCTGGAGCGCTCGGTATCTTTGAGCCGTTAAGCGGGCCTTACGGCGGCGTGTTGGGATTTCTGGTTGGCTTTTTCATCTTGGTGTTGCCCTTTGATCGAAAACAGCCAGCGCCCCCGAACGGTGATATCGGCCCCGCGCAGCAAGAAGCGAAATAGGTTTGGGGGGGAAGCCCGAATCTACAGCCCTGCAGCCGATCTGAGAATCACAATTGATTTTTTGCGCATTCTACCGACGAAGGTGACCACCAACATGCAGCCTTTGAATTGGAACGACATTTATCGAGTCTCTGAAAAACGGCGTGTTGCGACGCAAGCTGAGATGGAACGGTTGCGTGAGGCCTGCGGCGTGCTTCCCGTAGGATATCAAGAATTCATTAGCGAATTCGGTTTTGGGGAATTTGACTCGATTCTCGTCATGCATCCCGAAGATGTGTTCGGCCAAATAAATCTGCTTCGAGAAAGTCTCGCCGAATGGCGATGCATGTGCCAGGATTTTGACCAACCGGTCATGATACCTGAGCAGTCGGTTGAAGACGCCGTTCCACTGGCGAGAACAGACTGGGGTGACTATTACTTTTGTACTCCATCTGATCCGGGCGTGCTTCGATATATTTGGCGTGGGCACGATTCAGATTCCAACCCCTCCGTACTCCCCTTAGGGTTTCTAAACCCATTCATACATCGGGAAGAAAATCAAGCACCGGAAGAATTGGGGCAGGAAAACCTAGTCTTCGACGCTTTTCGAGACGTGTTTAAATATCACGTCCATTTAAGCGGTTCAAAAATAAGCCCCGACGCTCCGGACACACTGGCGATCTTGACCCGCGATGTGCTTGATTGTCTTAGACCAAACAAGGTCGTCGAGGATAAGGAAATTCGGATTACGACCGCCTATGTGAAGAGGTTTGGGGCAGAGGTCGACATTGGGTTTCGAGCAAGAGAGTCTCAGTTTTACATTTTTGCCCATTGTGATTTTGAAGAGGAGAGCAATTTCATTGAGTGCTTGGCGAAACTTAAAAACGACGGATACGCAATTGACGTCGTTTCCTAACTGGTAGCATCTCAGCGAGTTCTACACGGGCATGGAAGCCCGAATCCGTAGCCCTCCTGCCGGCTGCGTCGGCCCACAAAGAATCTTTGTGGGCCACCCTGCCCTTCCCTGCTTTAAAAATCACCCGTACCAATGCAATTGGCCTCTAACGATCTGCTAGAGGCCAAGTGCAATTTCAATTTGAAAATTACCGTATTACTTCGCCAGCGAATTTGACCGGTAATACAAATACCCGTCCTCGGCTCCGATCAGGAAATCGCGAGCACCCTGGCCGTCTAGGTCGATGGTTGTGGGGCTGCTGGAGTGGCCGGAGATTTTTCGTTTGTCGATTTCGCCGGTGTTTTTCAGCACGGTCTTGCCGTCGCGCGTGCCCATGTTTTTATAAAAATCAGCATTGGTGCTATTCATCAACATGTCGCGCCGACCATCGCCATCGACGTCAACCAGATGGATTTTACGACGGCCGCTGCCACCGGCGCTCCGCTCGTTGAGTCGCAGCAAGTCTCCCTTCTCATCCGTGAACACACGGGCGCCGGGCAACAATTGCAATTGCTCCCCATTTTTTTTGCGCTCGAAAAAGGCGAGGTAGCCTTCGTGGTCGAGCATCACCAGATCCATCAAGCCGTCGTCGTTCCAATCGACCATTTCCGGAGTGGTCCGCCACTGAGTGACGAGTTGTTTGCCGCGCGGATTCCACCACGTCCAAGCCGGTTTGGGGGTCTCTCCCGGCCACTGCACTTCGACCGGTTGAGCAGCCGCTAATTGGGGAGCGGTGCGGGTGCCGATGTTGCGGTACCAGAGGATTTCGCCCCAGATGGAATTGATCATGATGTCCGGCAATTCATCGCCATCCCAATCAGCCACGCTGAGGGTCGTGTAACCCCATTTGGATTCGCAGGGGCCTTGGATTGAACCGTTGGGTCCGGCTTGAATGCGGATGGTTTCGCCGTCGGCTTGCATGCGAACCGGTGCCGCCCATTTTGTGGCGGTTCCGTCGCCACCCAGATTTTCAATGAAACCAATGTAGCCGGCGGTGTTGCCGCAAATCACGTCTTCGTCACCGTCGCCGTCCCAGTCGACACCATAGGGGGTCGACAGCGCACCGAATTTCACGTTCTGCGCCTGTTGTTGGAAGTACCGAGGCGGCAGAAATTCCGGCACGCCGTCGATGAGCTTACCGGTGTTTTCTAGAAAGGCGACACGGCCATCTTCGTCGCCGCAGATCAAATCGGCATCGCCATCCTTATCCCAATCAAAGGCTGTCGGCGTGATCATTTCCAAGTCCATGGTCAGTTTTTTTCCGCCATGCATCAATGTCTTGCCGGCGGAATATTTCGACTCGGTGCGCGTCCCGACATTTTCGAAGTAGGTAAAGCTGTCACGGAATTCGCCGCACAACAGATCGAGATCGCCGTCTTTATCGAAGTCGACGAAATTCGGCGAGGGCCAGCCGAAGACCTCCAACGGCGCGCCGTCGATTTCGATGCGTTTAGGTTCCGCGTAAACCGGTTCTTCCGTCGTTGCGGTGTTGGCGATTACGAACACAAAGCCGCGCAAGGGTCCGCGGGTCCACTCCCCTTTTTCGTTGTAGGCATCGTCCCAACCGTAGTCGGTCCAATCGCCAATTCCCACGATGATATCCAGCGCCCCGTCGCCGTTGTAATCCAGGTACTTCCACTGATTGGCGCGGGTTTTTCCTTTGGGTTGATAAAACTTCGCCGACGGTTGCAGTTGTTTTTCGTCGGAAAGCTGTGATTGGCGAAAGTTTTGATATTCCTTAGCGGGCCGCAACACACGTGGTTCGCCATCGACATAAGAGACCTGCATATGGTGGTACCCCGGTCCCAAGCGAACCCCCGGTTTGAAAACCGGCATGGCAACGTCGCCGGAGGTGTTCTCAAAGAAGTACGTGCCGTTGTACGGCTTGTCCGGACAGGAGACGACCAGATCATGGTCGCCGTCACCGTCGTAATCCATGGGCAACGGAAACGCCCACAGTCCGACTCCTAAATCGACCACCAAGTCGGGATCGTTGTACGACAGTCGCTGCAATTCCTCAGCACTGGCGGTGGCAGCGGCGGTATTCAGAGCGGCGAAACAAATGGCCAGACTGAGAATCAAACGACAACATGTCATGTGAGAATCCTTTGCCTCCGAGATGAGCTCAGAGGAAAATATGAGTGTGAATCAATCAAACAAGTAGGGTAAAACAGAAAGCTGTAGCGCTTGGACCGTAAAGTAGCCGAAGAATGCGCATGACCAGATGATCGCCACGAATCGCAGCGGCGTCATTGCGAGACTGCGCGAAAGAATTTTGTTGTTCAAATACAACAACAACACCGAATAAATCATCATCACGCCGCCATTCATCGCCGCCGATGTTTTGAGCAAGAACAACGGTTCCTTGAATGAGGGGTCGATCGTGCCGTACAGCAAGATGCACGAGCCGAGAATGATTTCGCCCCACAGAAACAGAAAATACAAACGGCTGGCGGACCAGTTTTCATTGTCGCGGAGTAGGTTCACTTTGACGATGTCGGTAGAGATCCGGGCCGTGGCGTCTAGGACGCCTAATTCGGTTGTCAGCAATATGGCGATGCCCATCAGCAAGAACGCGTATTTCACGCCCCCGCCGAGTTGCGTTCCGATCAGCTCCGCCTGCCCCCAAACAAAGCCCAGCCCTTTGCCGTAGCTTTCGGTGCCGGGAACCGGATTGCCTTTGGAATCGTAAAAGAGCGAATACGAAATCAACGTCAGCAGCATCAGACAGACCAGACAGGTAAGAAAGAAACTGAAGAAGTGCTCAATCCCTGCCGCCCGCCACCAATGCCGCCAACGGGCCATGTTTTCGTCGGTATGCTTGAAGTGATAACCGACGTCGCTGATCGCTTCTTCCTGGCCGGTGAGCGGGCTGGTGATGCGGCCGATGTATTGCCCCATGCCGTAACCTTTGTCTTTGATGAAATTACTCTGCCCAAGATTCATCGTCCCCCCTGCCCCGGCAAAGGCCAACGCGCCGAGCAAAGCCATCGTCCCCAAGTCGGCCGATTTAGCAGGCATTTGCCCGAAACTGATCGCGCCGGTCAGCATCTGCTCAATCGCATAGGGCTTGATGATCATGATGCCCAAGCCGATGGCGGTCACGAAGATCAAGCCGACGAGAATGGTTTGAATGCGTTCGACCGTGTTGTAGACCACAGGCCCGGCGGTCAGAATTGCGCCCACGATGAATAGTCCAGCGATGCCTAGGTAGGGGACATACCGCGCATCGTACTCCACTCCCTGTTTGTTACTGATTTTAGAAAACACCTCATCGACGGCTTTTTGAAACTGCGGCGCATTGCTGGCTGCGGCCAGTTGCTCCTGTTGTTCGACAGTCATCGGCCCGGTCCAGGTGAGAAATCCGTTGCCCGTTTCGCCATACGATATCGCCGCATGCTGGGTCAGGCCCGAGGGGACTTCGGCATTGGCAACATCTGCGAATTCCGCTTCGGCCCGAATCACCGGTCCGTAAATCGACCAACTCAGCATGGTCCCCGCACCGGTGGCCCAACCGGGCCAGGCCCAGGGGAGGATGTTCATGAGCAGCATCACCGGCACCCAGATGCGGCTTAGGCGACAGAACCCGGTGATCGCGCTTTCGCCCGTAACGAGCGTCCAGCGTTCAATCTCCATGTTGAGGAAATACTGCGTGACCACTCCCAACACGCAGGCCCAAAAGAAAATGAAGCCCGCTTTGTAGACGATGTAGGGCCACATCACAAATTCCCCGGACCCGAGCGACAACCCGGCCAGCATAATGCTCGGGCCGATCATCTTCTTCCAGGAAATCGGTTGGGGCATATCGCGGTAGCGCAGCGGCGGCAACGTCCGGTGTGGGATGACTTCGTCCGGGACGAGTTCATCGGACGGCGGATTCGTCGCGTCACTCATATCGATACGATTCACTTTTTGTCAGGGAGGCCGATGTTCTTGTTTGTTAAGAGAACGTGTCATCTTAACCGCGGCGCAGGGGAAACGTCCAGCGAAGCGGCCGGAAACTAAGACTAAACCCCACCCTGTTTGCACTTGTTTGCATTCGGACAATTCAGACGAACCCTGGGAAATTCTCGAACGATGAAGACCAGCCCAGGAATGCCCAGAAGCCGACGCGATTTTACTTGCATTTAGTTGCATCGTGTTAAAGGCAGCTCGACCGCGATTGAACAGCAATTCGCATCCTGTTGCTGAAGACACACGACTCGGCGTGGGGATGAGCTCATAAACTCTTCTCTTGTTGCACTTTGCGGGATCTGGGATAGTCCGAAAATCGCATGCGCACGCGAGCAATCCAAGCAGCCACCCACAAGGCATGACCGCAATGGCGATTGAACAACCCTGCCGCATTGTGGCGATCGGCGACATACACGGATGCGCGCACGCGCTCGACGCGGTTTTGGCCGCGGTTGATCCCCAGCCCAATGACACGATTGTTTGCCTGGGCGATTTCATCGATCAAGGGCGCGAAACGAGAGAAGCCATCGACACGCTGATCGCCCTGAGTCAGCGCTGCCAGGTGGTCATGCTCAAGGGGAATCACGAAGAGATGCTACTTGCTTCGCTCGGCAGTGAATCAGCCAAGAACTCCTGGCTGATGTACGGCGGCGTGCAAACGCTCAACTCGTATCGATTCTGTGGCGACATCGATGTGATCCCCGCAGCGCATCTCGACTTCATCCGCAACTGCCGCGACTATTACGAAACGGACGAGCACATCTTCGTGCATGCCAACTATCTGGAGGATGCGCCACCGGAAGAGTGGCCCGAATACGTGCTCCGTTGGTCGCTACTCGACGCCCCCCTGCCCGGCCCGCACATGTCGGGCAAGACGGTCATCGTCGGCCACACTGAACAGCGCGACGGCGAAGTCCTTGACCTGGGTTACGTCAAGTGCATCGACACCGCCTGCTACAACTATGGCTGGCTGACAGCGCTGGATGTGACCAGCGGCCAAACCTGGCAAGCCAGCCGCTGGGGCGTACTGCGCGAATCACCAAAAGAACCCAAACCACAGCGCTGGCCGTTGGCAATGGGTGCGGACTGAGTCTCGCCATTGCATAGTCGATGCCAAGCACCACGAAAAAAACGAACGACACGAAAAAGAACTGAACCCATTCACTCCGACTGGTTCTATAGCTCACCCCAAGGGCAACAGATTTTCACCGGCGCCCTTTATTTTTCGTGTCTTTCGCGTCTTTCGTGGTTCGTCTTTCTTCAAGGAAGCTAAACGTCAAACTTCCACCGCGATAGGTTATTTCGCCGCTGCTTCATAACGGCCGCAGCTGTTGATGCGGGCGTAGCAATCGTTCAGGACCCAGTGGAAGGCGATCAGGTGTACGCATTCGACCATGCCCATGTCGTCCAGCGGCACGTGCAGGTTCTTTTGTCCTAGCCCCTGCAATTTGCCGCCGTCGTAGCCGGTGATGCCCCAGGTCGTCAGGTCGTGTTTGTTGGCCCATTCGACGGCATTGAGAATGTTCGGGCTATTGCCGCTGCCGCTGATGGAGATCAATACGTCGCCGGCCGAGGCGAAGTTTTTGAGTTGCTCGACAAACACGCGGTCGAACCCTTCGTCGTTGCCCCAGGCGAGGATGTAGGGGGTGTTATCGGTCAACGAAAGTACCTTCAGCCGCTTTTTGTCGTCGTTAAGAAAGTCCTCGCGATTGAGCGTGCTTTTGCCCAGATCTTCGCAAAAGTGCGACGAGTTCGACCCGCTGCCGCCGTTGCCGATGATGAACACAAAGCGATCGTTTTCGTAGGCTTCGTAAATGTCATTGCTCAGCCCTTCGATTTGGCTCAGGTCGAGCGTATCGAAGACTTCGCTACAACGGTCCAGGTAATCTTTCGGATTCAGTGTCGCACCCAACATGGTCGTGGTCTTTCTGCTTTTCTGCTTGCGAAATATGTTTTACCCCCCGGCAGAGCCGGGGGCTGAGAGATCGTTAATTTGCCGAAACGCCCACCCCGTAGCCCCCGGCTCTGCCGGGGGGTGATTCGCCCATAGGGTCCGCACAGCGGACGCAACGACTGCAAGGGGGGATTTCACCGGCGAACGCATAATTTAGCAGGTTCGCCACCGGCGGACCAGTTCGCAGGCATCTCACTCCAGTGCGACCCAATATTGCCGTCCGCCTCTGTCGCCGATATATTAGTATTCGTTGAAATGTCCAGCCATTGACGGCCGACTCACGGGAAAGTGGTGACCTTTATGTTCTCCATCCACGATACGCCCCATGCCTTGTGTGACGGGATTTCCCGTCGCGAAGTGCTGCGTATTGGGGGGCTGAGTACATTTGGCCTGACGCTGCCCGGTTTGTTGCAAGCGAAAGAACAGTCCTCGCTCGTCACCGACGATCCGATGTTTGGGCGGGCGAAGAATGTGATTTATGTCTGGCTGCAGGGCGGACCGCCGCAGCATGAGACGTTTGATCCCAAGCCGCACGCTCCGCTGGAAATCCGCGGCCCGTTTCAACCGATTCAAACCAGAATCCCCGGTGAGAACTTCTGCGAGTTGCTCCCCCGCACGGCGCGGATCGCGCATAAGTTGGCCATCGTGCGTTCGTTGGCGACGGATAACAACATCCACTCGTCCAGCGCCTACGAAGTGCTGACCGGTTATCCGTATCGCGGGCCGAACGCGCGCACGATTACGCCGACCGACTGGCCTTACTTTGGCTCGCTGGTCAAAAAACTGAAACCGAGCGAGCGGTTGCCGGCGCTGTCGACGGTCTGGCTGCCGGACATTATGCGGCTGAATGAAAACGTGACCCCCGCCGGGCAGACGGGCGGATTTCTCGGACGGCAATGGGATCCCGACCGCTTTAAAGGAGACCCCAACGATCCGAACTTCGAAATCGAAGGCATGAACCTCACCGGCATTGAACCGCTACGGCTGAACCAGCGGATTTCATTGCTCAAACAATTCGAACAACGCTTCGACACCATCGAACGCGATCGCGCCGCCGATGTGTATGACACGTTCCAAGGCCAAGCACTCGACCTGCTGACCAGCGCGCGGGTCCGCGAGGCATTTCGTATTCAAAACGAACCGGACAAAGTCCGCGATCGCTACGGCCGCACCAAGTGGGGGCAATGCTTGCTGCTGGCGCGTCGCATGGTGGAAGTCGGCGTGCGGTTGGTGCATGTGAATTGGACTCGCGAACCGGGAGACTCGGCTGTCGACAATCCCATGTGGGACACACACGCTCAAAACGCTGACCGTGTCGAAGACGTGTTGTGCCCGATGTTCGATGTCGGCTTTACCGCTTTGATCGACGATCTCGATCAACGGGGCTTGCTGGATGAAACATTGGTGGTCGCCATCGGCGAATTCGGTCGCACTCCGAAGATCAATCGCTCCGGCGGCCGCGATCATTGGGGGCCGGTGTTCAGTTTTGCCATGGCCGGAGCGGGGATCTCCGAAGGACAGGTCTACGGCGCCAGCGATAAAACCGGCGGGTACCCGGCGCGCGATCGGGTGAGTGGCGGCGACGTGACGGCCACGATCTTCCATCTGCTGGGGATCGACCACACCACGCGATTCAAAGACACCGAAGGCCGCGAACATTCGCTCACCGGCGGCCAACCGATTTACGGTTTGATGGGCAACGAACCGGCACTTAAAAAGCCAGCCATTCCGGGCGGCAACATCGCCCGGGTCCCGATGTACTCCACCGACCTGTTGCTCGATAAGGATTTGGCAGGCGAGATGCCGTTGATGCCGGTGACGACCGGTTCGCGCCCCAAGGGTTGGCGAGCTGCTCCCCTGCCGGAGGGGAAACCGGAAAGCGCCTTCGCTGTCCGTCACATTGTCAGCGACGATGCACACCATGTTGCCCTCGGTTTTGGTGGCGAAACCGCTGTGACAATTCCCGCCGACGCGACGGCACTGTTGGCCCAAGAGATGCGTAACCCGCGTGCGGGATCGTTCCAAATGACGGTCCGCGCCTGTGTGACAGCTGCCAACGAGCAAGCCTATCAAGAGTTGTTCGCGAATCATTTCCGCTGCCGAATGGTGATGTTTCGCTTTGCCGATGGGGACAAGAATCCCACGAAGCGTCAAGAACTCGGCACGCTCGAATTCCAGCCGCCATTTTCCCCAAGTGGCGCTCCGCGCTACGGCAGCTTCGAACTCACCCACCGCCTCGACAGCCCCGCCCCCGGCGCAAATTTCAGCATCGGCCGCGGCTTGGCGATCGCCGTCCTGCTGGAAAAGACTTCCCCCGGCGAACTAAATGTCCCCGCCGGCACACCCCCGGTGTCACTGTGCATCGACCACATTGATTTGCGGTTTGATAGCCGTGTGATCAACGGTGATGTGCAGGTTTGAGAGTTGCTGAATGCGGTGTTGCAATTACGTGGCAACGCCTAGGAGCATGTCATGAGGCAAGAAATGCTCGACCACAACTACGAATTGGCGGATGGATATCGTCGTGAAGAGGGACGGCCTGATAACTACCGGCACGCGATCGCGTTGTGTCGTGAGGGTGACGCCGCCGACGATCCCAGGTTCACGAATATGCTCGGCTATTTCTCCGAACACGGCTTTGGGGTGAAGCAAGATGAATCGAAGGCGCTGAAGTATTATGAGCGGGCTGCCGGGTTAGGACTGGCGATTGCGAAATACAACTGTGGCGTGATGTATGCGGAGCGGGGGGCGCAGGAACGCGCGGTCGCATCGTGGCGCGAGGCGGCAGAAATGGACGAAACCTATTCAATGCTCAAATTGGGCTGGGCCTACGAACATGGTCTTGGCGTACCGCAGAATTGCGCCGAAAGCGTGCAGTATTACGAAACGGCCGCGGAACACAAAAACGCCTTGGGCGCGCTGGAACTCATCAGGCTCATGCGCGAGGAAAAAGGAATCGAAAAAAACATCAGCCGAATGGTGGAACTTCTTGATTTGGCCCGCGAACAAGACCATCCCGATGCTTGGCTCGAAACCGGGCTGATGTATGACAATGGTGATCTGCCAGCAGAAAATCAGCGCAATGAAGCAATGTCATACTTCGAAAAAGCAGCAGAACTTGGCTCGACCGTTGCGCAGGAATGGTGCGGCGAACGCTATGCCATGGGCATCAGAGATGTTAAGCGTGACATCACTAAGGGAATTGGTTTCCTCAAACAAGCGGCAGCAGCAGGTCGTCCTCGCGCAAAATACGTATTGGCCTGCTTGCACGCCTCGGGTGAGGGCGTAACGCAAGACTACGAAATCGCGTTTCAACTTTGCCAAGAAGCTGCGGAAACTGGCGAGCCGGCTGCTCAGAAAATGCTGGCGATGATGCACAACGACGGTTTGGGCCTCTGATTCGCTCAATCCAGTTCGCCCCCCACCCCGCTATCAACGCGATACAATCTCTCCTATAATGTGCTGCGTAACGTCTTTTCGCCCATATCTCCGCGGCTGGTCCGCGTTATCACATCAGGACTGATGATTCATGTCACATTGCCTTGTTACCGGCGGCGCCGGGTTTATTGGGAGTCATCTCACGGAACTGTTGCTTGCCGATGGGCATGAGGTGACCGTGCTGGATAACCTGTCCACCGGAGAGCAGGGGAATCTGCGCGGCGTGAGTGATCATCCACGGTTTCGTTTTTTGGCTGGGTCGATTACCGATCCGGTGATGATGAGCGAAGCGGTGAGCGGTGTGGACGTGATTTATCACTTGGCCGCTGCCGTCGGTGTGCGGCTGGTTGCTGAAGATCCCGTCCGCACGATCGAAACCAACATCTATCCCACCGAAGTGCTGTTGCGATTAGCGGTACAAGGGGGGCAAAAGTTTTTTCTCGCCTCGACCAGCGAAGTCTACGGCAAGAATTTCAAGGAATCGTGGGCCGAAGAGGACGACCTGCATTTCGGCGCCACGACGCGGCCCCGTTGGGCGTATGGTTGCAGCAAAGCGATCGATGAATTTTTGGCGCTGGCGTATTCAAAAAAGTACAACCTGAATGTGGTGATCGGCCGATTCTTTAATGTCGTCGGGCCGCGGCAGGTCGGGAATTACGGGATGGTGATCCCTCGTTTCGTCGATCAAGCCTTAGCGGGTGGACCGGTGATTGTTTACGACGATGGCGGACAAGAACGATGCTTTGGGCATGTCGGCGAAGTGGCTGGCATCGTCAAGGATCTGATGGACGAACCTTCGGCCGCGGGTAATGTGTTCAACATTGGCAGCGATCAATCGGTTTCGATTCGTGAGTTAGCTGAAGCGGTCGTTGCCAAGGTCGATCCCAAAATTGCGATCGAGTACATCCCCTACAGCGAAGCCTATGGCGACGATTTCGAAGACATCCGCCGCCGCGTCCCCGATGTGGCCAAGTTAGAAAAAACACTCGGCCGCAAACCGGTCATGCCGCTGGATCAAATCTTGGATGACATCATTGCCGCGAAACGCGCCGACAATTAGTGCGGGAGCGGTGTGGCTAGCAGGTCTACGAACGATGTCGTGTTTTGCAGGTCAAACCTCGCGGCGCTGTACCTGCACGCGATAGGGCGGTTGGGCTTTGATGACTTCATAGGGAGGACTTGCGGCGAAGTCGTTGAAGAGCGATTGCGCGCGCTCGTTGTTGACGTCTCCCGCGTGGGCGTGGAGTGCGAAGCGCAACTGGAGCGGTTGGTCCTTGGTGATTTCGATGCCGTTGTGCATGCAGACCGACGCAGCCATCCAGCCGTCCTTGCGGACGTGCCAACTGTTGGGCGTGTGGGGGTTCGTGGGGTGGCTGAAGTAGGTGATGCCTTCGGTGATCTCATTCGTGATCGGGCCACTGTAGTCCATCCATTCGGCCGGTTTGCCAAAGATGTCCGCTTCGCCTTTTACTCCGCTGCTGTTGGTTAATTGCCCGCCGCCATAGGCGTGGCTGATCGACTTGGCCATCCGCACCGCCAAAAACGCGAAGTTGGTCTTTTCCAACAGCAACGAATTGCCGGCCGGCGTAAAGCGGGTTTGCAATTCGAGCCAGGTTTCGCCATCAGGGAGAGGACGCAAAGCGGCGATCAGTCGTTGTTGCATCAACTTCGCCGCATGTCCGTCGTACCAACCGATGTCGGTGACCATCACCGCTTCGTCTTCGCCATCCTGGTAATGCACCCAATCGTCCTGCCGCGCGCGATTGTTGTTCTTGTCCCCCCAGAAATCGAGACCGGCGACTTTGTGGTGCGCAAACCAGATCGATTTATGATGATCGTGATCCGGTGCCGCAGGATGTCCCATACGGGTGAGTGGTTTTCCGCTGGGGCCGAGCAGCGGATAAAAATGCGGCCGGGTATAGCGCGTCGCCGCATGCCACCGTAGGCGTTCAGTCCCTTCGACCTGAAAGGAGACCTGGGAATCAGCAATCGGAACGGCTTGCACGCGGGGGATTTTGTAGGTCATGGGAGATACCGAACTCACAGAAATAGTTTGACGAAAGGGGGCTACTAAGCAGGCGTTTCAATGGGCGCAGCATGATCGCCCCACTTGAGCGGATGACGGTGAACGGGGCCGGGCGGCGATGCGGCTAACATCGCCGGGATGAACGCGGCGACTGTTAAAACAACGTATAGATAAACGGCGCCGCCCCAGTGGAACCCAGTAGCACCAACAGACCAACCAGTCCCAAGACAGTGACGATGGGAATCATCCACCACGCTTTGTTTTCGATGATGAACATGCCGAATTCTTGCACAAGCGAAAGCGGCTTTTCCTCGCCCGCTTGTTCGAATTCGGTTTTCGCTTCGGTGTTTGATTCATTCGGTTCAGGTTCGGCCTGCGGCGACATGCTCAATTTTCCCTTACCTGAGATGTGGATGCCCAGCGGCATCGCCACATTTGTTTGTTATGTTTGGCGGTAATACCTGGTGGCGTCGCGTGGTTGCGATTTTGGTTGCCAATAACTGGTGGAGCTACGCGCGGTTTTCAACTGCAGGGCATCGCGGCGCATCAATCGGAAAATGATTCCGATGGGCAGAAAAACACCGAAATAGACACACAGCATGCCCAGTTCCCCGAGCACCAATCCCACGGGAATGGCCACGATCATCATTGCCAAGAACACGGGGCGAATGCCGCGTGGCCAAACCAAACCGAGGATTGCTAGCGCCACCCCCACCACAGCCAGTCCCCCGATGACTGAGTTGCTGCCGCCCCAAAGCCAACCGAGGCTGGGTAAGGCGAACGCACAGATTCCGCCGAACTGCTGCAATTTTCGGCTCGTGGGATTCCAGTCGATCTCGACAAGTTTCATCGGGCTGCCTGCTGTCAGTCCAGTTGGAATTGACCAAGGTGTTCGTTGCGTTCCGCTTCGCTCATCTGCTGAGGCTGTTGTGCTTTCAACAACACGTGCCGCCCAAGGACCAGCACATCCATATCGGTCGCCATAAAACAGCGGTACGCATCATCCGGCGTACAGACGATCGGTTCGCTGCGCACATTAAAGCTGGTGTTAATCAGCACCGGACACTCAGTCTTTTGATAGTAACACGTCAGTAGTTGATGAACCAGGGGATTGCGGTCACGGTCAACCGTCTGCACGCGTGCGGAGTAGTCGACATGCGTGACCGCTGGAATTTCTGACCGGCAAAAATTGAGTTTGTCGATTCCAAAGGCCTGTTCTTGTTCCGGACTGGGTGGAGTGCGGATGTCTGGGTGCACGGGGGCCACCAGCAGCATATAAGGGCTGTCTTCCTGGGGCCGCATTTCGAAATAGCGATCGACATACTCCCGCAGCACGATCGGGGCAAACGGGCGAAACGACTCGCGGAATTTGATTTTCAGGTTCATGAGGGACTGCATCTCCTGGCTACGAGCATCCCCTAAAATGCTGCGCCCCCCCAGCGCGCGGGGTCCGAATTCCATGCGTCCTTGAAACCAGCCGATCACGTTTTGCTGCGCGATCAATTCCGCGACTTCTTCGCAAAGCTGTTCATCGGAGTCACAGACTTCGTAAACTGCGTTGTGCTGGGACAACGTCTGCTGAATCTCGGCGTCGGAAAATTGCGGACCGAGAAACGAACCGTGCTGCTGATCGGGTGTGCTTGGTGTACGCGGCTTTTCCAGTAGTTGATGCCAGATGAACAGGGCTGTGCCCAAGGCGCCCCCGGCATCGCCGGCTGCGGGTTGAATCCAGAGGTTCTCAAACGGCCCTTCACGGAGAATCCGACCATTGGCCACGCAGTTTAAGGCGACTCCCCCGGCCAGAACCAAGTTCTTCAGTCCGGTCGTCTCATGAACGTGCTGCGCCATGCGGAGCATGACCTCTTCGGTGACCGCCTGCACCGATGCCGCCAAGTCCATCTCGCGCTGCGTGACCTCCGATTCCGCTTCACGCGGCGGGCCGCCGAAAAGCTTATGGAATTTTTCCGACGTCATCGTCAGGCCTTGGCAATAGTTGAAATAGCTCATGTCCATGCGAAACGAGCCATCCGCCTTTAAGTCCAAGACATGCCCCAAAATCCGATCCTTGTAGATCGGTTGTCCATAAGGAGCCAGCCCCATGACTTTGTATTCGCCGCTGTTGACGCGAAATCCGGTGTAGTAAGTGAAAGCGGAATACAGCAGGCCCAACGAATGTGGAAAGCGGATTTCGTTTGTTAGTTGGATATTATTGCCACGACCGACGCCGAAGCAGGTCGTCGACCATTCGCCCACGCCATCGATCGTCAAGATGGCTGCTTCTTCAAACGGTGATGGAAAAAACGCGCTAGCGGCGTGCGACTCGTGATGATCGGTGAACACAAACCGGCCCGCATAACGTCCCCCTAGACCGCGGTTCAGTTCGCGCGGTAGGTGTAGTTTCTGCTTGAGCCACAACGGCATGGCTTGTCGAAACGAGCGATATCCTGCGGGAACAAAGGCGAGATAGGTCTCCAACAGTCGTTCGAATTTGGTGACCGGTTTGTCATAGAAACCGACGTAATCCAGTTGTTCCGGCGTGATGCCCGCTTCGGCCAGGCAATAATCGACTGCGTTTTGAGGAAAGGCGAAGTCATGTTTGATGCGGGTGAAACGCTCTTCTTGCGCAGCGGCGACGATTTCTCCGTCGATGATCAGCGCAGCGGCCGAATCGTGATAAAACGCCGAAAGGCCCAGAATGGCGGTCATGCAAATCTCAATTCTGCCTGTGCTAGCCGGGATCAGGATTGCGGCGGAACCGCGCGAACGTCGGCACGACGGCAATTCATTTAGACTGAGGAAGCAGTTTAGCAAATGGAAGGTTAGTGAGTAATGCCGGTCATGTCACAAGAAGCCGGTCTTGGCAAAAACGTCTTACTTCATAGTGCCGACAATAGGCCATTGCGTTTTTTCGGTGGGTTGCGACAGCCAATATCGATCATTACAATTATTGATCAAATACCAGTAAAAATCGTTTGAATTGACAACTGGATTCGCGACCTGTTGAAAAGCCCCTCAGACAAAGGAACGCGACCCTCTCCTTTGTCCATTGAAGGCCTGGCCTGTTCCATCATGCGCAAGAACTTTGTGATCCGCCTGACAACCTTGTCCATCACATTGATGTTGGTACTGGGTTTGACTCAATCTGCTTTCAGTCAGGCCGCTCCCGCAGCAGATGACTCACCGGAAGTCAGGTTGACGCTGGAGGCCAACTCAAGGCTTGGCAGTTTCTCTTATGTGCCTGAGCAATGGGGTGAGTTTTTCCTGCGTCTGGAAAATGATGGAGACACGCCCAAGGAACTGCTTTGCACCAGCTATTTCGATGATGCCTCGACTCTGCAGTATGGCAGGAAAATCTGGCTACCTGCTCATTCCAAGTTAGTCCTTTCTCACCCGGCCTTGTTCCCCGCAGCGGCCACATTCTCCGGCAAGCGCGCGAATGTCACTTCTTTGCTGTTTGATCAGTCGCAGGGCAAAGAGGTTCTGCTCAAAAATCGTGCCGGTCTGCTTGAACACAAACAGGCATTGTCGATCACACCAGACGGGCGGAATACCGGAATTATCGCCGGATGGGATTCGGCCGGCGACGTGCCCAAAGAAGTCGTGGATTTGGTCATCGCAAACCGGGTCTACCAAGGACTCAACAATCGGGTCACTTTTCTGGCAGGTCAATTTCTGCCCGCTGAGGAAAATGGCCTGGATCACCTGGACCATCTGGTGATCGCCAACGATCGCCTTGTGGATGATTTGGCCGCTCTCACTGCTGTGCGGCGCTGGCTGCATTCCGGGGGACGGTTATGGATCATGCTCGATCGGACCGGTCCAGAGCTACTGGAACGGTTATTTGGTGATGAATTCCAAGGCTCGGTTGTGGATCAGGTCGGACTGACGTCGGTGCGGGTCGATGACCCGCCGTCGCTGCAAGTTCCCGAAGGAATCGTGGGGCAAAGCTTTGAATATGACGAGCCGGTTCAAATGGCGCGTGTCGACATTCCGGGCATGACCGTCTGGAACACCGTCAACGAATGGCCGGCCGCGCTGACTGGGACCTATGGTGAAGGACGCGTACTGATCACGACGCTCGGGCCACGGGGCTGGATGAAAGTGGCTCCTCCGCCGCCGCCCTTCAAACCAACAAAAACAATGAAAACGCCACCTCCCGATTTGGCCGAAAAGGTGGCGGAATATGCCCCGCACGGGCCGATGGAAGACATTGCTCCTTTTATCTTTGCCAAGCGCGATAACGAACCGCTTCCTCCAGAAGAGTTGGAAGTGTTCGCAAAAGAGTTCGTCTCCTACAAAGTCCCCTCGGCGACGCTGATTATTGGATCAATGTGCGGCTTCTTAATTCTTCTGGCTGCCGCCGGAGGTGGATTATGGAAAATGGGCCGCCTGGAACATTTCGGTTGGTGCGGTTCCCTACTAGCAATTATTTTTGCGATGCTGTTCTTCGGCGTGGGAATGTCGAATCGCCACGGAACCTCTGAGACAATTGCAGATGTCCAACTCGTACAGGCGATTGCCGGGACGGACGATGTTCTGTCGCATGGAGCCATCGTCGTCTATCGGCCTGAAGGGGGAGACGACCAGATCCAGACTTCCCAAGGGGGCGAGTTGATACCGAACCTGACCGGGGAAAGCGGAGAAACCTCGCGGATGGTGACGACCGATCTTGGGACGTATTACTGGGACGGACTGACTCAGCCGACCGGTTTAGCGACCTATCAATTCGTTGCGTCCAGCGAAGATGCCGATCGTCTCGAAGCACAAGCCACACTGGACGGGCAAGGGATTGTGGGCAAGTCTTCCGGCAAAATGTCCTCAGGCTCGGATGTAATGGTGGCGACGCGTCGCGGACGAATCAGCGCACAAATGACCGAAGGCGGCAACTTCACAGCGCGTGCAGACGACGTCTTGGAGCCGGACCAGTTCCTCAATGCCACTTTGCTGAATGACGTTCAGGATCGCAGACGGCGAATATTGCAACAACTCTTCAGCGATCAGCGCTGGCAATCCTCTCTGGATCAACCCCATCTCTTGGTCTGGGTCAATGACTGGGAGCATGGTTTTGAATTTGGAGAGAATTTGCAGCAGCAAGGAGACACGTTGGTCATAGCACCGCTGCAGTTCAGCCGCCCTCCTGCGGGGACTGACGTTGTCATTCCGTCACCGTTACTGGATTACGTCTCAACTCGCCCACCGGACGGTTCATCGCCCGCAGGTTTTTGGGACGATGGCCGACAAGAATGGCAGGAGCGTTCCAGCCTGAGTACAACATGGCTTAGCGTCCAGGTCCCCCCCGCCTTCCTGCCACTGGCGGCAAAAAAAGCACAGATCGAGATCGGTGTCTCGGGGCTCATGGGCCAGATTGAGATCCTGGGGGTCAAAGGCGAAGAAGTGGTTAGCCTACAAACCGTTACGGATCCCGTCGGTACGGTGGTGATTGATATTGACGACCCCGAGGCTTTGACGATTTCGGAAAATGGCGAACTCATCTT
Organism: Symmachiella dynata; assembly: GCF_007747995.1. Taxonomy (NCBI): domain Bacteria; kingdom Pseudomonadati; phylum Planctomycetota; class Planctomycetia; order Planctomycetales; family Planctomycetaceae; genus Symmachiella; species Symmachiella dynata. The sequence continues at coordinate 5,774,153 of NZ_CP036276.1, forward strand.
GGGGTTGAGCGCCGGTGTCCCTGAGGATGCCGCTGCTGCCGATGCCAATTTTAATGCGGACACACCTGCCAATTCCTGGAAAGTCCATTCGCTTTCATTGCGACTCTGGGGCACTACATTAGACTCAACAAATGAAGAAGACTGACGCATGAATGCGAAAGCATCGCCTAAAAAATCCGGCGAAAAGCCCGTTCTCGACATTAAAAACTTGACGAAACGGTATGGTTCCTTCACGGCACTCAATGATTTGACCCTCTCCTTGAATGCGGGCCAGATCCTAGGTGTCATTGGTCCCAACGGCGCGGGCAAAACGACCACAATCAAAATCCTGGTGGGGCTCAGTCGCCCGACGTCGGGAACCGCCACGATTGATGGCGTGGATTGTGTCGAGGATGCCCGAGAGATGAAGCGACTAGTCGGATATATGCCCGACAAATTCGGTTCCTATGACAACATGCGCGTCAGCGAGTACCTTGACTTTTTCGGTGCCGCCTTCGGGATGTCCACCGCGCAGCGTTCCTCGCGGATCAAAGACGTCATGCAAATGACGAATACCGAATACATGAAAGATCGGTTCGTCGAAAGCCTCAGTCACGGTATGCAGCAACGTGTGGGTCTGGCCCGAACGCTACTGCACGATCCCAAAGTCTTAATCCTGGACGAGCCCGTCAATGGTCTCGACCCACAGTCACGCATCGAAATGCGTGACCTGCTCATCGAATTGGCTGGGCAGGGAAAGACTTTGATGGTCACGAGCCATATTCTGCCGGAGCTGGCGCGTATTTGTCAGCAGGTCGCGATTATTACCAACGGAACCTTGCGGGCATTTGGGTCGGTCGATGACATCGGCAGTCTCGTCAGCCAGCAACGTACGGTCGAAGCGCACCTTCTGAAGGCAGGGGACGTGAAGTCGGCTGCTAAAGTCATCCGGGCATCCATCGAAGAGGGAGCCGAAGTGGTTGAGTCCGCCGCCGAGTCGATCGTTCGCTTTCGGACGGCGGCGACCGAAGAAAAACTCGCCAAACTGTTAGTCAAACTATTCAAGGCTGGTGTCTACGTGAGCCAGTTTCGTGAAGTTCAAACGGACCTGGAAGAAGCGTTTATGTCGTTCACATCGACTCCGCCCAGTTCTGCGACAAAGAGCCCTGCTGGAGTAACGTCAGATGTTTAGTGCGGTGTTGAGGCGAGAGTTGGTCACGCCGCTGCGTCGCCGACGGATGATTGTTTTTCAGATTGCGGTAGCGACGCTATTTGCCCTGTTGATTGCCGCCCGCTGGCCAACCGACGGACAAGTCGCTCTGCTAGGAGCGCGCTCACAGCAGATTTTCCGCTTGTTCGGATATGGGCTGATGGCCACGCTGCTGTTATTGCTGCCGGTGTTTCCTGCAGCAAGCATCGTGAGTGAAAAGATCAGCGGCACACTCGGTCTGCTGTTCAATACTCCGTTGGGCCCCATTCGGATCTTCGTTGCCAAACTGCTGGCGTCGTTGTCATTGGCGGGCATGATTCTCGCGATGAGCCTCCCAGCTGCAGGAGCCTGTTATTCGATGGGCGGCCTGTCGCTGTACGAAGAGATCGGAAAGGTTTACCTGTTGCTCCTGCTTGTGGCGCTGCAGTACACGGCCATCGGCTTGCTCGTGAGTAGTTACGCGCAATCGGTCGACTCTGCGATTCGCATCACCTATGGCATTGTGCTTGTGACATGCGTTTTGACATTAGGCCCCCACTATTTCTTCCAAGGCACCGAAGGCAGCTTGGCCAGCTTTGGCGAAATGTTACGAAGCATGTCCCCCTTGGCTGCACTGACGTCGCTCACAGGTGCGGCGGATATCGGCGGCAAAGGCTTGATGACAAAGACAAACGTCATGGGACAATTCACAGTCTGGTCGCTGCTTTGCACAGCGGTGACGTCGGCCTGGACGATCAGTCGTCTGAATCACAAAATCTTCGACAAATCGCGGGCCTCCGGAACGATGAGCGATGACCTCTCCAAGTCCGGCCAGCTCGTACGGAGAATATTTTTTCTGGTGGATCCTCAGAAACGGTCCCGGCCCATCCCCTTGTTTCTCAATCCCGTGATGGTCAAAGAATTTCGCTGTCGAAAATTCGGGCGACTGAACTGGCTCCTGCGACTGGTGGCCGTCTGTGCGATGCTCTCCTTGGGACTCACATACGCGACGACCGCCGGCACGACTGACTGGGGCGTCGAAACAATTGGCGGCATCATGGTTGTGATGCAAGTCGCATTGATCGTCCTGATCGCGCCTAGCCTCTCTGCCGGGCTGCTCAGTACGGAACGCGAATTCGGCAGCTGGCAATTGCTACAGACGACTCCCCTGTCCATGACCCGCATTATTTGGGGCAAACTGCTCAGCGCCATTTTGCCATTGATGCTCCTGCTTTGCGCCACCATGCCGGGATATATGGTGATTGCCTACATCGAACCGGGAATGAGCCTGCAGGTCCAGCGCGTCATTGTTTGCTTGGTGCTCACCGCATTTTTTGCAATGTCCTGCAGCGCAGCTGTCGGCTGTTTTTTCCGCCGCTCTGCCGTTGCAATCGCCAGTGCCTACGGAGTTTTGCTCTCCATCTGTTGCTTGCCCTTATTGGTCTGGATGGGCAAAGACGCCCCGTTTGGGCATCGTGTTGTAGAAACGGCTTTATCTTTCAGTTCGATCGCTGCTGCCTTTTCAGCGATCAGAATGCCAGGCTTTGATAACTACGATCTCATTCCCGCAAACTGGTGGTTTATGGGAATTGGATCGCTAATATCTTTGATTGTGTTGCCTGCCTGGGCCTATCATATTTCAAAACCCCAGTGAGCGACCTTGCATGTGTCATTACCGCCGGCTGAAATTGCTTTGTACAACGGCTTGGCTTTTTGCCTCTCTTTGTTGTGCCGGGCAAGTTGCCTTTGCTGAAATCCAAACCGATTTCCTGATGGATTCCGATCCGGGGCTTCAAATCCCCGAGCCTGTCAAAGATATCCATCCCAATCTGACGACACTATGGTTGGAGGCCCTGAATCGCCCCGAGACCGACATGCAGCGCATGGCAGCTGAGTCGATTGCTCGCGCGACTCAACGGGACATTCCGGGTCTAGACAAAGCAGTGCCCCGGCTAGAGGAAATCCTCGTGGCTGAGGAATCGCACCCTGCCGCGCGCTATGCGGCGGCTCGCGCATTGATCGCGCTGGACTCACGTGCTTCGAGTGACAAGTTGCTTGAAACATCTCAGTCCCACGGCGCCGACCTGCGGCAACTCATTGAACCTGCCCTGGCCGCCTGGGAGAATCCCGCAGCGAAAACGGTCTGGATGGAGCGTCTTGCCGCGAAGGAAACAGGCCCACGCAACCTGATTCTAGCGATGCGTGGGTTGGCTGAACTCCAAGACCAATCCGCGTTGCCTGATTTGGTCGCGATTGCCAACGACCTGACACGCACTTCGGCCGTACGCCTGGAGGCAGCAACAGCAGCAGGAAAGATCGCAGAATCCGGTCTCGAACAAGATGCGGAGCGTCTTGCCGGCAATACCAGTGGCCCACGGTTCATCAATCAATTGTGCGCCATTCGCCTGCTCGCTGGTCATTCGAGTGCAGGGGCCAAGACACTCATCACTGAATTGGCCGGACATGACGAGCCAGCGGTTGCTGCAGCTGCACTGCAACGGTTGAACGAAATCGATCATGCCCTGGTGCTCCCCTTGGCAGAAAAAGCGATGCAGAGCCCCGATCCGGAAGTCCGCCGGCAGGGAGCGCTCTGCATGCTGCAGCTTCCGTCGGTCGATCACATTGTACCGCTCAGCAAATTATTGGCGGACCCGCATCCCGGAGTTCGCAGCGAAGTCAGTGAGGGCCTTTATAAGCTTTCTGAAAAACCGGACCTGAACGAACCGATTCGCGCAGCTGCGATGCAGGTCCTCGCCGGAGACCGCTGGCAAGGACAGGAGCAAGCTTCATTATTGCTGGGAGCCCTCGAACACAAACCGGCAGCTGATCGGTTCATTGAATTGATGGAATCTCCACGCGTGGAAGTCCGGCTTCCCGCCACCTGGGCACTCCGCAAAATAGCGGTCCCAGAAACCATTCCCGCCCTGATTGCCCAAGGCTCAGAACTAACCCAACGCCGCAGAATCACCAATCAACCGGGCATGGATGAGCAGGTGGCCCATCTGTTTGAAGCGCTGGGCGTGCTCAAGGCAGAGGACGCCACGCCGCTGCTGCTTCAGTATGTCCCCAAACGCGTCCGGATGAATAATCTTTCGCGAGGCTCTGCGATCTGGGCCCTGGGTCAGATCAACGAAGGGAGCCCCAATGAACAGCTCGAAGAGGCGCTGATCGAGCGAATTTATGACTTTGCCCCCCAACCGAGTGAAGTCAAACTCGTCAAGGAAATGTCCGCCATTGCACTAGGCCGTATGCAGGCGGTCGACCAGGCCCAGATGCTACGGCGTTTTGCTCTGGATGATTCACAATTTGCCTCATCAGGCAGTGACGATTCGAACATGCGATTTCGGATGGCTCTCATCTGGGCGGTCAAGGAGTTGACCGGTGATGAACTCCCTACCCCCAAACCCAATACCATTGGACAGGGAAATTGGTTCTTAGAACCGCTTCCCTAAATACATGCGGATTGAATTTGGCCAGCCTACTATTTGAGAATCTCACTTCAGATTCCATGTGGAATGGATTAGGCCGTACACAAAAAAACGACCGAACGTCAAGTAGGCCTTCAAGAAGCTGCATTCGACTTTGAGCCGACTAATTCACCTGCTTGATATTGCATGAATTTTGAATGTAATGACCCGTATGATTTTGAAAGGGATGCAGATTTATTGCGGGGAGCTTTTTTTTGATTTTGACGACAATTCCAGGAAATCACTTGACTTTCAATCCTCGATTCGACATCCTAGGTTACTTCACGATTTTTTCTTTTCCCTGGCATAACTCAGCAACTCCTCTATGGTTTAGCTAGTTTTGCCCAGATCATTTCTCGAAAATTCAAGCTTTTATAGCCATCGATACTCGCCCGACTTGAATGGCCTTATCAAGTTCTGGTCAACCAAGTGATAGTAGATCTCGCAGTGGCTTTTGCGGTGCCCTGGGTAGTGAATAGAGAGTTCGGTTTTTTCTTTTTTTATTCCAAGTCCTGTTCGGGCAAAATTCACGGTTGTAAACGTCGCCCCAGTTAGGTCACTGCACAGCTTGGTTACAGGCGACAAGTTGTTTTTTTTCTGTTTTTCTGTTCTTTTCCCAAAGGGGAACACTTTATGATGACACCTTCGAATCCGAAATTACGAAGTCGGCAACGAGCGTTTACGCTCATTGAGTTGCTGGTGGTGATTGCGATTATTGCAATCCTCATCGCGCTGCTCTTGCCTGCTGTACAACAGGCCCGTGAAGCGGCCCGTCGGACAGCTTGCCGCAACAACGTGAAGCAAATCGGTCTTGCATTCCACAATTATCACGACGTGTTTGGGCGTTTCCCGGCGGCTTTCTCAGCCAACGCTGGAGACTCGATCTTTGACATTGGTGAAGGTCCCGGTCCGCGGGATGACATCGATGTCGACAGTAACATCCATACTTGGGTCGAACGCATTCTGCCCTACATGGATCAAGGCAATGTCTACGAAGGTATTAGCTTCGATACCATGATGGGTGCTTTGAACCCGGATGGTACGGGCATTCCCACATGTGTTGGTGTCAGCACCAAGGGCGGCAACGCTTCTGGTGTCTGGACACGAGCTCACGCTCCGGCAACCTTGAATGCTGTTATCCCGGCATTCATCTGCCCGACCGCTCCTCACCCCTCCAACAAAGTTGCTCCTTATCAGGACGACTGGTTGGGCGACGGTTATGGTGCTGTGGTTTATTACTCAGCTGGTGCCTTGGATTACACCGGTATTGCTGACTGGTTGTCGTCCGACTTGAACGGCGGTCAAGGTATCCTCGACATCGAGCACGATGTGGGCGATGCCGGATCCGACGGTATCAAAATCGGTCAAATCGTCGATGGTACGTCCAACACGTTCATCCTCGGCGAAAAATCTGCTCCGGATTCAAAAGAATGGGTTCAGGGCAAACCGCTCCAAGACATGTCTGACGAACAGTTCGGTCTGATGGGTCCTTCATGGACAGACTGGCAGTGGAGTGTCGGACACTTCTGGCGTGGTCTGACTCCCGGAAGCTGTAATGGGGACTACCCCACGACATGCCCCGGCGGTCGGTCAAACGGTACCTGCCTGATTAACTGTGGTAACAAGTGGAACTTCTACAGCTTCCACACCGGCGGAGCATTCTTCTTGTTCGCTGACGGCTCCGTTCAGTTCCTCAGCCAAAGTACTGAAAGAAACACCCTGTTGAACTTGCACGCTTTCAATGATGGTGCAACTACGGGTGAATTTTAAGTTGTCTGTGGCAAGTCTCGCACTTGCTGCATGAGTTAGTAGACCGTGAATTGCTCCACCAGCCCGGCGCCGGCCGGGCTGGTGGCTTTTATGTGAACATAGAGACAATACTTGTGTAATGTCATACGAGGGATGATGATGTTTTTGCGTAAAGATATTTTGCTGCTCCTGTCCGCGATGCTGCTGCTTGCTGGTTGTGGTTATGATAAAGAAATCAGCAAGGAAGAGATCGCAAAGCAAGCGGGCGTGGAAGTAGATGAACTCAAGGAAACAGTTCCAGTCACCGGTACAGTGACCGTGGACGGGACTCCCACCGGGAATGTCTACATGTATGCATATACCGAAGCCAGCGGAGTCAAACCGGTTGCCCAAACCAAAACCAAAGCCGATGGAACCTACTGCTGGACCAAATACCTACCGTGTGACGGAATGTTACCGGGGGAATACCGCCTTGCGTTCAAGCACATCGTTGAAGAGGGCAAGGGCAAAGAAGAAGGCCCGGACCTGTTTGAAGGTAAATACCGCAATCCAAACAAAAATGATTTCAAGTTGAGTGTCCAAAGCGGATCCCCGCAAGTCGACGTCAACTACGAGCTTTAATCAAGCAAAGCAAGCGTGCCCCTTTGCGGGGGGAATTGGCCGCCAATACCCAGGCGGCCGACACGTGACTTTGCGCTCGCAAATGAAATTATCGATCGAGTGATACAATTGGGTGACTTGTAAGCCATGACCATAGTGATCAGCTTGGTCATGGCTGCTGGTCTGTATTCTGAGGCTTGTCCGTGTCAGACACCTCTGCTGTAACATCACGGCCAGATGCGGTGCCAACCGATTCTGCGCGACGCTGGATGATCAACTGGCGAGTGGATTCTTTGCTGATTCTGCTCACGCCGCTGATAGCAGTCCCTGCAGTGATGCTGCTCTCATCATCCGTCGTTGGTGTCGACGCTGCGACCATTTCTTTGATCGTAACAGCCTTCTTCGCCACTGGCCATCATCTACCTGGGATGATCCGGGCCTACGGGGATCGGGACCTGTTCCAGCGATTTAAGCTGCGGTTCATTCTGGCCCCCCCCTTGGTGTTCTTAGCGTACTTTCCGCTCTACAACTACCACTTCGATCTATACCGACTGATCATCCTCGTCTGGGCGACTTGGCACGGTTTCATGCAGCTGTACGGCTTCGTGCGAATTTACGATGCCAAGGTGGGATCGACGGCCAAGGCAACGGCGAACTGGGACTGGTTGGTTTGCCTGTGCGGTTTCGCAACCGCCCGTCTCATGCGGCCAGAACAGGTTTCGAGCACGTTGGGCCACTGGTACTCGGCAGGCGGCCCCTTGATCCCCCCGACATTGCTGACCACAGTCCGCTGGGGAGCGATAGCAATTTGTATCGCGGTGCTTATCGGCTTTACTGTCAATTACATTGTGCAATGGCGACGCGGACCTAAGCCGAACCCTCTCAAGGTCGTGATGCTGATCAGCGGCATTGGCACGTGGTGGATCGCCATGTGCTTTGTGGATGAGTTGATCTTAGGCATCGCCCTGTTCGACATCTGCCATGATGTGCAGTATTTAGCGATTGTTTGGCTGTACAACTGCCGCAGCGTCAACGCAAACCCCAAACTAAACCGCTTCATGCGCTACGTATTTCGCCGCGGGATGGTCTTGCTGTATTTGGGGCTGATAACTGCTTACGGGACCATTGGTTACATTGCGCCGCTGGTGAAGGATGGCACGATCAGCAGTATCGTTTACAGCGTACTTTTTACATCAACGATCCTGCACTACTACTACGATGGCTTTATCTGGAAAGTCCGCGAAAAAACCAACCAAGCCAATCTGGGCTTGGCCGAAGGTGCGGTTGCGCCACGGAGTCAATGGTTATCAGGGATCAGGTCTTCCCACGCTCTCAAATGGGCGCCGGCGATTGTTGTCCTGGGGTTGCTATTCCTATCCGACCTGATTGATCCACCGTTGACGACTGCCCAAAAAGATAAGATGGACAAGAGCTACGCCCAGACCGTTGTTGGCAAACCGATCCGCCTTGAAAAACCAGAAGAGATTAGTTGGTTAAACGCGGAATTCCAATCAGCGCAGGACATTGCAGAAACCGTCCCGGACGACCGACGAGCACAATTGCGGGCTGCCATCTTATTGGCGAACTTCGGACGCAATGATGAGGCGGCAAACCGCTTGGAAGAGCTGCTAAAACAGCACCCCGAGTATTTCGATGCGCACACAACCTTGGCAGAAATCCATCTTTACCAGGGCAATCTCGAACAAGCAACCGACAGTTTTCAAACGGCACTTTCCCACGCCAAAACCGGCAAGGAACGCTCTGCCATCAATCTGAGACTCGGCGAAATCGATCTGCACAAGAAGGATTTTGCTGCGGCTAAAATCAAATTCCAAAAAGCTGTCGAAGACAACCCCCGCCTTTCAGCCTCCGTCGAAGCGCTAGAAAAGGCCAGCTCCCCCTCACCCAGCCCCTACCCAACCGGCGGTTAGCTCAGGCTTGGTGGGTGTGCTGAGGCTGCCTGCGACCTGAGTTGCCTTCATCGCAAGACGGCAGAGCTACGTGCTAAAGCTCAGGATGACCAAATTGTTGATCCAGTGCGGGAGCAATGCGGCCCAGATTGATTTTGTGTAGTGCACGGCGACTGAAAAAACGACGCCGTAAACAAACAGCGATACCAAAGCCGCGACCAGTGCAACGCCTTGTTGTTTTCCGGACAAAAACCACCAGGGAAGATGCAACAAGGAGAAGAGCAACGATTCCAAAAGAATCGCACGAGACGTAGAAGTCACTGACTTTAGGTGCTCTAAGATCACGCGGCGGAACATCATTTCTTCGACGAGCGGCGACACGATGATGAAGTTGAACCAAACGGCAAAACCAACTGGCAGCGAGAATATCCGTCCAGAATTTTGTGCCACAATCATGACGAAAAACAAGCTGGACAAAACCGTCCCCACCAGCAACCCCTGTCGCCAGTTGTGGCGGAATGCCCAAAAGTCTTCACGGTCCTTGACCACAAAATGAACATAGGCCAGTGCGGGGATCAGGACGACGGAGACGCGAACCAGGGCGCGGAGCAACGGCAAAGAAAACGGTTCGCCAACGAACGCCATCAAGACAGACCAGAGCGTCCAAGCGGCGAACATTCCACCAACACACCAACGAAAGAGACGCGTCGAACGATTCATAGGATCTGCTTGATTCTTGGAATGGGCAAGTGGCACGCCGTCGAAGAGCGGTTTGAATTTCTGAAATGCTAAAACGACAGTGCTGGGTTATTGCGATGATCGTTCACGTTTATGGTGCCACTGCTGGATTTTCGAGTAGATGCGGGGCGTTTGTCGTCGATTCGCGTGGAAAACTCGCCCTTCTACCGCACTGGCGGACAAGCCCAATCCTGTTCGGCACGGAATTTGCGCCATGGGCTTTGGTAGTCTTTCATAACTGCCAATTTGACGGAGAGGCGCCCTGTGGCCAGGAAGAAAGCGAAGCGGGTTTCCGATGCGGATTTGACCGGACTGAAATATCTGAAACGAATCTCTTCGCTGCTCAAACGCTTGCGGCCCGTCGGCTGCGAACGGGACAAAGCGGGCAATCGCGACTTGTTTTTTGATCAGTATTGCGGGTTGATACTGCTGTACATGTTCAACCCGATCGTCACTTCGCTGCGCGGCATGCAACAAACCAGCCAACTCAAAAAAGTGCAGCGCTTGCTGGGCTGCCAACGGGCTTCGCTGGGTTCGTTGTCCGAAGCGGCACGTGTGTTTGACCCGGAATTGCTGCGGGAAATCGCCGGTGAACTGCTCCAGCGCGCTCCGCAACGCGCCGACTGCGACCCGCGGCTGAAAGACTTCGCGCAGACCTTGACCGCCGTCGACGGCAGCCTGCTGAAGAAGCTGCCGCAAATCACGCAGGCCTGTTTTGCCACCCGCAACGATCGCGGTTTTAAGCTGCACGCGCACTTTGAAATCCTCAAAGGCGTGCCTGTCAAATCGGCAGTCACCGACGCCAGCGGCCAAGGACCGGCCAATGAAAAAAACGTGTTGCGCAGCCAATTGGAACCGGACCGTTGTTACGTGATCGATCGCGGTTACGAACAATTTTCGCTGTTCAACGCGATCGTCGATGTCGGCAGCAGCTACGTTTGCCGCATCCGCAACGACCGCACGTTTACGGCTGACGAGGTTCGCGAACTGGACGACGAGGCGCGGGTGGCGGGAGTGTTGGAAGACGCCATCGGCCAACTCGGCTCGCCCAAGTCGCGACGGATTGAGCATCCGCAGCATCGCGTGCGACGGGTTGTGATTCGCGCCGAAACGCATCCCAAACGAGGCGGACGCAAACGGGCCGCCGCCACGCACGACGTCGTACTGGTGACGAACTTGCTGGACGTGCCGGCGGAAATCCTTGCGTTGATTTATCGCTGCCGCTGGATGATCGAATTGTACTTTCGGTTTTTGAAACATGTGCTGGGCTGCCGCAAGTTATTAAGCGACTGTGACAACGGAATCGAAATTCAAACGTACTGTGCGATCATCGCTTGCCTGCTGATCAGCCTAGTGACCGGCCGCAAGCCGACGCTGCGGACGTATGAAATGCTTTGTTATTACTTCCAAGGTTTGGCGGATGAAGAAGAACTACTGGCCCACATAAACCGTTTGCCGCCGCACGCCACGACAAGCGTCTAACCCCACTCGCTCCGCGACTCCCCGCAGATGACGAGCCGCTCAACGCTGCGCTGAGACAACTCCCCACCCCACCAACCGCAGCCCTTGCAGCCACGCCCTCCCCCAAAAAACAAGCAAACACACCGCCACCTTGCCATCACGCCCAACAATAGCAACAATCGAGCCGAACAGGATTGGGACAAGCCGCCAGTGGCACCCCGCGTAACAGTTGTGAGCGAACCGAGATTCCGTGAATTTCAACAAATTGACAGAGCGCTGTCGCACTAAGCGGGTCCCGGAAAAGGTATGCTGGTTGAACACAACACGACGCGCGTCGCCACAGGTCATGATTCGTTCGAGCTTGTCAAATCTTACCGTGAGAAATGAAAACACAGAAAATCGGCAAGCGAACTTTTGCTAGGATGACGGTCCCATGGATCGATGAAGCCATTGAAAACAGCCCGATATCAACACCAGGCCGTTCACGCGTGGTGAACGGCCTGGGCTGACGCTTCTGGATGATCGTGGGCGTAGGCCCTCGGATCACGTCTCCTTTTATTCGCCGTAGAACTTCGTCAGTTCTTCAACGATCAGTGGCTGTTGGATCGAGTCACTGGTCAAGCGGGCACGGAACCGCAAGTTCCCGGCATTGCTGCCGATGATGCGGAGCTGATAGGTCGCCGTTTCCGACGGTCCCAATTCCGGAATCGAGCGGAAGACCAACAGGCCATTCTCAGCAATGTGAGCCGAGGGGCCTTCGGCATTGATCAACTCGATACCGTTGGGCAGTTCGATGGAGATGCCCATGTTGGCGGCGGCTTTGGAGCCACGGTTTTCCACACGCACTTCGATCGATGTTTCCGCACCGACTTCGACCGGATCGTCCCGATCGTCGACGACCATGACCAAGGCGGCACTGCCTTCGACGTTGGCGGCCATTTCGATTTCCTTGTGGCTGCCTTCATCCGATGTGACACGGACGTGGTGTTTGAAATCACCAATGGTTTTGGCCAGCAATTCGATGTCCAGTTCGACCGATTGTCCGGCGTCCAAGTGCCCGACATACCAGGTCACACCCTTGCCCGTGGAATCTGCTTTGCCGCCGTTGCTGGCTTTGACAAATTCGAATCCGGTCGGGATTTCGTGGTAGACGCGAACGTTGTTGCTCGCAGCACCACCGTCGTTGGTGACAGTCACACTGTATTTGCCGCGGCGATTGATGTACCGCAGTGAAGGTCCATCGAGATTGACGTCCAGGCTAGGAGCGACAATTTCGATACGGGACGCGGCCCGTTGTTTCAAGCCGCCTTTACCGGTGGCCTGTACGAGTACGATATGATCGCCACCATTGACAGCCGCCATGGCAAGGCGGATCGAGCGGCTTTCACCGGGGCCCAATGAACCGACACCGATGGACAGGTCGGTTCCTTTAGAATGTTTCAGTCCTTCAGGAATCGTGGCTTGCAGAACGACATTGTGAGCCACACCGGTTCCCGGATTGGAAACGGTCACCATGTGGGGAGTCGGGTCGCCGATGACGGCAGATTCCGGTCCCTTCATTTCGACTTTCAACAACGGCTCGTCCACTTGGAAGTTAGCAATCGATGTTCCCGTGAAGCGAACATTCGCAGCCGTCGCCAATTCACCCGGAATGCTCGGAATCAAGCGAATCCGGATTTCGGTTTTGGAACCGGCCGCCAATTCGGGGAATTCCCAAGTCAATCGCTCGACGCTATTGGCCGGTTTGGGTTCGGCATCCAACAGGCGGACTGAGTTCGGGAATGTCGCATCGACGATGACTTCGTGTGCGGCAGCGTCGCTGGTGTTCTCAACGATCAGACTGCATTCGCATTCTTGACCGACATTGATTTCATCATACATTTTCCATGTCAAATTGACCGCTGGTGTTCCGGTCGAGCGGACGATGGAGTGTGCGGTTGTTGTGACAGGCTTGTCCGCGGCGGCCGACGGCTCAACAAAATCAATGGCCGGTTTCGTATCAGCCGATTTGACTGCACGTGTCTGGCGGATTGTTGCACGAGCCCCTTCCTTAAACAAGTGGTCGGCGTTGTAGACCGGAGGTTTCGGAGCGACCTCAATTTTCCCCGAGGCCTGACGAACCTTCTCGTCCCGCCCCAATTGATCGTCACTGCGGTGATCAGCGTGACGCACATCTTTGACGTCGCCAGGCTTGGCCTCTGCCGCAGCTTGTACTGCTTTCTCGTCTTCTGCTTCGAACAGTTTTCGATAGTTTTTGACGGCGGTCGCACGATCGCGACTATAGCGACGGCTCGCTCTTTTCTTTTTTGCCAAGAATTTTTCGTAGCGTGAGGCGGTGTCATCCACTCCCGCGTTTTGGTCCGCGGCCCAGGCCGCACTGGTCATTCCCACGATGGTTGCCATCGCGAGCATCCACATCCCGCTTCGCATCCTAGATACCTCATTCATTCAAAGTAGTGACCGGTCCGTTGCGACGAGTCATCCCGAAAAACCGAAACATCGCTGACCGGTACTTGGCCCGGAAAAGTGGTTTTTTTGAGAGACGCTTTCTGAATTCTCGAGTAGGACCTTAAGGATCCCCAAGAGGATTCAGCTGCCGTCGCAGCCCTGTGGCAAAGCCGATGATTCATCACCGACTAGACACACACAAATCATCCATTGTCGTTGGTATCGGTCGTTTCAATCGTACGGCTAAAGCCGATTTGGCAAGATTTGACGGTTTTTCCGATTGTGCGGCGCCAACTGAGCGCAAACGTTTCGAGATGCGCGGTTGAATCTCGACCGCCGAATCGACAAACTGGCTAAAACCAGTTTCAAAACCGGGTCGTGCCTGTTCCGGTCACTTGGTCACTTGTAGATCAGTTCACTTGCATCTCAGTGTCAGCGGGCCGCATCCCAGGGTTTTGAAACAACTGGTACCGAGACGCGTTTGCCTTCCCCCCTGTTCCCCTGTGTTTACTGAGAGCGGCGGCCGATATGCGGTATCTCCCGACCAGACAGCGACTGATTTGTGCAATTGCGGTCCTGTACCTTCTTTGTGGAGCAGCAATCTTGAGGGACTTTCAACCTTATCTCGATACGGAACAAGTTGTTGCCGACAGCGGCTACGTGCGGCCGGCGCCCAACGGACGCCAAAGCCGGTCAGCAGTCATCGCCCAAAACGGCATCGTCGCCACCAGCCAACCGTTGGCTGCCCAAGCGGGATTGGATGTCCTCAAAGCGGGTGGCAATGCCGCCGACGCTGCTATCGCCGCCAACGCCGTAATTGGGCTCACCGAACCGATGAGTTGTGGCATCGGCGGTGATCTGTTCGTGATCTATTGGGATGCAAAATCGCAAAAGCTGTACGGCCTCAACGCCAGCGGACGCAGCCCCTACGCATTGAATCGCCAAGTTTTTACCGAGCAAGGTTTGACGCAGATTCCCACACAAGGGCCGCTCGCGTGGTCGGTGCCGGGATGTGTCGATGGTTGGGCGGAACTCAACGAGCGGTTTGGAACCATGCCGCTCAAAGAAATTTTGCAACCTGCCATTGAATATGCCGAAGCGGGGTTTCCGGTTAGCGAAATCATCGGCCTCGGCTGGAAAGGCTCGCAGCGATCGCTCAGTGCTTGGCCCGACTCGGCAACAACGTACCTCCCTGGCGGGAGCGCGCCGGGCATCGGAGAAATCTTCAAAAATCCTAATCTGGCTGCCAGCTACCGCAAAATTGCCGAACAAGGCCGCGACGCGTTTTATCGTGGCGACATCGCTAAATCGATTGTCGACTTCAGCGAAAAAAACGGGGGCTATTTTTCCCTCCGCGATTTTGAAGACCATACCTCGGAATGGGTCGAACCGGTTTCAACAAATTACCGCGGCTACGACATCTGGGAACTCCCCCCCAATGGCCAGGGGATTGCGGCGCTGCAGATTTTGAATCTTTTGGAGCCATACGACATCAAATCGCTGGGGCACAACAGCCCGGAATTCGCGCATCTATTCGTCGAAGCCAAAAAGCTGGCCTTTGCCGATCGCGCGAAATTCTATGCCGATCCAAGCTTCAACAAACTGCCGACCGCTGAGTTAATCTCCAAGCCTTATGCGGACCGGCGCCGGCAATTGATTGATCCGTCGCGGGCAGCGACCAATGTGCCGGCGGGCGATCCGATCCTGCAAAATGGCGACACGATCTATCTGACCGTCGTCGACAAAGACCGCAATTGCTGTTCATTGATTCAAAGCAACTACTACAGTTTCGGCTCGCAGGTCGTGCCGGGAGATGTGGGGTTTGTCCTGCAAAACCGTGGGGCGTTGTTTTCACTGCAAGAAGACCACCTGAATCGCTTAGAACCACATAAACGCCCCTTCCACACGATCATTCCCGCCATGGCGACGAAGGATGGAAAACCGTGGCTGTGCTTCGGTGTGATGGGGGGCGACATGCAGCCGCAAGGACACGCGCAGGTGTTAATCAACATGATCGATTTCGGCATGGACGTTCAGGAAGCGGGTGATGCGGCGCGGATCCGGCATCTGGGATCACGCACGCCTACCGACATACCCATGGACGCAACGGGCGGAACTGTGAATGTTGAACCGACGATCCCGCAATCGACGATCGATGCCCTGCAAGCCAAGGGGCATCGTGTCGAACGCTCCGTCGGTGGCTTTGGCGGTTACCAAGCGATTATGGTTGACCACGATCAAGGCACCCTTCATGGCGGGACCGAACCGCGCAAAGACGGCGCCGCCGTCGGCTATTAAACACTCCACCACCCAAGCACCCGCTCATCCTGCGGGCAGAACAACGCGAAATAGAATCACGTGGAAATCGAAAAAACACAACTGTTGGAACTGCTCGAATCACTCAGTCGCGGCGACGTCTCCCCCGAGGGTCTGATTGAGCAATTGGAAACGGCGCGGAGCGTCGGCACACACGATGCGCAGGTCGATGTCGATCGTCAACAGCGCTGCGGCTTTCCGGAAGTCGTCTTTTGCGAGGGAAAAACGGCGGCCGCGATTGCCGATATTTTCCGCGTGTTGATCGCGCAAAAACAGGACTGTTTCGGCACGCGACTGTCGGCCGACAAAGCGGAGAGCTTGCTGGAATGGTTTCCCGAAGCCCAGCACAACGGCGTGGCCCGCACGATACGAATCCCCCTACCGGATCTCCCCGAACCGACTGGCAATGTCGTCGTGATCACCGCTGGAACCGGTGACCGCCCGGTGGCCGAGGAGGCAGTCGAAACCGCGCGGTGGATGGGCTGCAACGTACGGTTGATTGTCGACATCGGCGTGGCCGGTCCACACCGCTTGCTGCAAGAGAAACAAAATTTCGTCGGCGCCGATGCGGTCGTCGTCGCCGCCGGGATGGAAGGCGCTTTGCCCTCGGTCGTCGGGGGCCATGTCGCCTGCCCGGTGATCGCCGTTCCCACCAGCATTGGCTACGGCGCCAGTTTCGGCGGCCTGGCGGCACTGTTGGGCATGGTCAATAGCTGCGCCGCCAACGTCACGGTCGTCAACATCGATGCCGGTTTCAAAGGAGGCTACCTCGCCGGCCTAATCGCCCGCCAATCCGCACCGCGAAATGTGACATCTTAGCGGTGCCATTTAGCCACAGATTGAACACAGATTAAACACGGATGAAACCTGCTCTTGGAACACGCCGGATCCTAAACTCTGGTTGGGATCGTGATGAACGTAAAAAAACACTTTTTTGATCTGTGTTCAATCTGTGTTTCATCTGTGGCTAATGATACCTGCGCCTATTTCGTATCACGTACCTCCTGTACGGGGCGAGTTGCGGCTGAAAATATGACGCGGCCGAAATCTTGCGGGCGGTGGTATTGGGGTACGGCGGATGTTCCCGGTGACCATTGGCTGTATTGAATGTTCGTGTCGCCGCCAAGCCGATTGAGATTCAAATGCCACACATCGTCCGGTCGCGGCGGTGTCTGTTTGGCGACGTGGGCGAATGCGGCAAAGGGGATTGCTGCTTCGAGAATCCAGAAGGAATCCGTATCACCATCGTCGTTGAGCGTGCCGACGACCGATGCTTTGATTTGGATACCCTCGGCGTTCCAATTCGTCTCAAGTGGCGTTGATTTTTTTGAGGGGTGGTACCCGTCTAAGTGCGCGCCGCGGACACTCATTTCGATATTGAAATACGCCATCGGCAAGTCGGGATTGGGAGCGGTGAAGACCTCAACGCAATCGTCTTCCCAGACGTCGCTATCATGCTTGGTCCGGGTCCCGGCGATATGAGCGTCCTGGCAAATGAAGGAGACGTACAGGTTTTTGTCGTCCCACAGTAACTTGGCAACCGTCTGTTCCCGCTTTCCCGATTTGTACCAGGCAAATTGAAACTCCCCCACGCTCGGCGCCGCAAACCAACCCGGCTCATCCAGCTTACCATCGATTGTGATCGGTGTGGCCGTACGATAGATCGTGTACGGCGCCGGCTTAACCTTGCGTGGCGCCGCCTTCAACAGGCGAGCAGTAATCGGGACCGCACTCGTCGCCGTTAACAAGATGACAAAGAGAATAAAAAAACAACGGCGTGGAGATGACATCCGTATAATCCTGATTCATTGAACTGAACGGGTGGGTGAATTGTCTTTATCATTAATCCGCATTGGCAGCCTTGACGCGATCTTGCCAGAATTCGCGCGCTGTTTTGTGATGTTTCAACACCGCGCGCCGCATCTGGGGATCGGTCAACTTCACGCGAGCCGTCCGTTCTTCGACCCAATCGACGAAGAACTGCGCCGCCGATTTACTGACCCGCTGTGGCTCATCACCGATCTCCACATAATACGCCGCCGTTGAGGCAAAGCGAAACGTGCGCGGGTTTTTGCAACGAACCCGAACCAAAAACCATCCGCTACGATCGAAGGTGATGGCCGGTAGTTCTCCGGAAAAACTTTGTGCATTCGGTGTGAGGGACTGAACCACTTCGCCGTTTTGAATGACTTCAATCACATCGATTTCATCCCGACCAGTGATGTCAGCAACGAGGTTGACATCAAACGGCCCGTTGGCTTTCGCCTTGAAGATATGTCCGGGCAACTTACCGTTGGCGGTGACTTTGAGAAGCGGACCGTTGGTGACAAATGACCGTCCGTCGCGGAGACCTGCCCACCAAGCGTCATAGGCCAACTCGCCGTCCAGTTGCACATAGACCCGGTTGTATCCCACCGGATTGGGCAACACGCCCGACGCACTGCCGGCCGATGGAGGAATCCGCAGGCCGCTGTTGAGAATTTTGTAGTACAACTCCTGCGTCCACATTCCATTGCCACGTGGGGCGGGAAGCCGTTGCTCATCACGTGGTTTGCCCCAAGCTTCATCTTCATACATGCGGCTGCGGCACATATGATTGTTGGCCAGTCCGATCGAGTCGACTTGCCCGCTGGCCAGCCAAATCGGCACGTCCCACCAAAAGGGCTTTTCGATATCGACCCACACCTGCTTGTGCTGGCGCGCGGTTTGGAGAAACGCCATCGGCGAAGGAAACTCGCGCGTCGCACCGATGATTTCCAATGGTCGCGTGAGATTGAAATACAGCAACGCCCCCCCTTCACGTTCATCTTCACCAGCCATCAGGTGATAGAACCGATTACCGTCGAAACGGACGAGCAGTTGTTCGGGAATCGCTTGATCCTTCCAAACATTGCGATTGTTCCACCAGGTAATCACCGGAGCAATATGCAGGTCCTCAGCCTGCATCAGCAGTTCGATATCCTGCACGTCCCGATGGACATGCAATTCCCCCGACCACCACCCCGCTGCCGCCATATCAGTGATGCGGGCAATGGTGATGGCGACGTCCTTCTTCGCACCGTCGACGACCGTGAACATCCCGGTGGCTGCAACGTACTCCGGTCCACGTTCCACTTCGTAGGTGTATTCCCCCGCCGGCAAGTCCAACGTCGCCGTCCCGGGGCAAACAAAGTGATCACGATAACTAGGTAGCGTCTCGCTCAACACCGCTTCACCCGCCGAATCCCGGAGATGCATACGACAAGGCACCGCTGCATCAGTTGCAGTATCCACAACGTTGATCACCACCTCCGCACCCGGCAGTAATATCGCGTCGGCGCACCACAACACAACAGCGCAGAGCAAAACCCAAAACCGGTTCATCAGCCTTCCCCCCCGAGTACGCACCGCATACATCAAATCAGACCACGGTCTTGTAGCTAACCTACGACGCCTGACAACAATCGGCAAGCAAACGACTTATTGGAATATCATCCCTGAAAGAAAAAAACCTCGCGCAAAGACGCAAAGGTTCCACAGCCAGACTGCCTTATATTTCTTTCTCTTTTCCTTCTTTCTCTTTGCGTCTCCGCGTCTTTGCGCGAGACTCTTTTTCATGAAATACACAAGTCACATCACGCATCACCGGCTTTAGCAGGCGCTCGAATCTCGGTACACTGCAAGCAGGACAATGGCGATCCCTTTTCAACGAGAATATCATGCACCGATCCTGGTTTTACCTCCTGGCCGTTTCTACGTTTCTAGCATCGCCATTAACGGCTGATGAACCGGCAACAAAATTCCAACCGCCGACTTACGACATCCTCCGCACCGCCGAGCCGATCCAACTCGACGGCAAGCTCGACGAACCAGCCTGGATTGCCGCTCCGGCGATGGGCGATTTGCACTTCACTTGGTACAAGTCGGGCCGCAAAGAACAGTCGGTCGCCAAGCTGCTGTGGGACGACAAATATCTGTACGTCGGCCACATCTGCCAGGACGCCCACATCACCGCCCGGCACAAACAGCACGACGGGCCGATTTCACAGGACGATTGCTTCGAGGTGATGTTCGCCCCCAACTCGGACAAGCCCAACGTCTATTTCAATGTCGAGTGGAACGTCATCGGCGGCTACATCGACAACCATCGCCCGAACGGCCCCAAGCAACCGCGTGCAAAAAAATGGGACGCCACCGGTGTGAAAATCGCCGGCACTTACGTCGGCACGCTTAACGATGACAGCGACACCGACGGCTATTGGATCGTAGAAGCCGCCATTCCGTTCCAGAATTTCCGCGACTACATGCCCCACACCCCGCCCGAGCCCGGGACCCAATGGAACCTCAATCTCAACCGCCACGGCGGCGACACAAACATGCAGTACAGCCAATGGTCCCCAGCCGACACCGACGTCCCCAGCTTCCACACCCCCCACCGCTTCGGCCGAGTGATCTTTTCGAAGCGGCGGAGTCCGTTTGCGGAGTAGTGTGATGTCCAAGTCAGAATTTCATGGATCGCGGGAAATGTGACGGGTAACATGGCGGGTGGCGAGGGAGCAGGCTCACGCACGGTCGCGTCACATTCATTTTCCACGAAGCGCACAAGGAAACAATTCATGGGATTCTCCGTCTATTTTCAATCGACAGAACCTGTTTCGGAAACAGTCGCAGCGAAGGTCGTCGCCGCGACCGATCAGGCTGCAGGTGAGCGAAGCTGGCTGAGTTGCGAGCCGATATTCCCTACTCTGCAAGAGGACGGGCATTTGTGGGGCGGATCAAAAGTGACCTTTGAACCGGACCCGCTCGACATCGAGTCGGCCGAGCAAGAAGGCTTGCCCAACGGTACGATCGCCGATGTGATCCAACTGCTCTGCGACATCTCCCGTGAGCACGGCATCGACTGGGAGGTCGGCCACGATTTTGGGGAACTGGGCGGCATCCACAATGGAATCGCCGACCCAGAGATGACCCAGGCCATCGACGCGCTGGCATTAACGACCGAAGAACTTCTCAGTGGAATGATGGGGGAGAGCTATGGCGATGACGAAGAGGATGACGACGGGCCACCCGACATCTTGCGTTTTCCGGGTTAAGTTCGCAGTTTGTAAGTTTCCTTAGTTGCAAATAAGAACAATGCTCGTATTAGGCGCAGAACCAGACCATGGAAACCTTCAAAAACGATGACGATGGCTATTTGAAATGGCACTCGACACATGAAATCGCGTTTGTGTTGAATCGCTTCGGCGGAACAAATCCGGCCTACAACGTTTTGCATCGCTCGACTTGCCCCTTTCTCTGGCGGGAGGTCGATGAGAACGCACGAACCGTCATCGAAAAGTGGTGCTCGACGTCGGAAGAAGAATTGACCCAGCAGGCGGACGCTGTTCTGGGTGAGGGAATGTGGAAAAGATGCGGCGTCTGTTTTCGTTCGTCGACAAACGAAAAAGCACAACCAGTCGCGTATCCCCAAAAACACTCTAGTTCATTCGAGCATCCTGGTTCCGTTTGGATTCCTGGTGAGCCTGCTGCATGGGTCAGCACCGGCGAAAAGGAGTGGAAACAACTTGTGACATCCGCATTGAACGAAAGCGTTTCTCCGTTGCCCGGTTTTAAATGGACGCCGGAGTGGCTCGACATTGAATTGCGACTGCTCGAAGACAGACTCTATCGAAAAGACCTCGACAATATGCTGACGCCGTTGTTGGCTGCCGCACGTGATGCGGGTTGGTTGGAGCGAGGTTTCAATCGCCTCGGATCGGTGACCGCTAGAAAAGTAGCGGTGTCCGACGTGGGGGAAGTCGGTGCCCTCATCACGCCGCACTCAAGCTTACCGCAATTTGATAAAGACGAGACGGGAGTTCTCATCAAGACAGAATTAAACAGTCTGGATGAGAGCTCGGTGAAATGGACGTTGTACGACTGCGCCTTTGATTTATGCACCTGCCAACCGGAACTGCGATTCCCGCCGCTTAGTCCGCTTGCCATCGATATTCGTGTCGTGGTCAATAATGACGACCGCCGCAAGTCGATCCAGGCATTGATGAAACCTTGTATCGACGGATTGGAACCAATTCTCGGCCACCCCGATAACCTGCCGCCGGTACCAAGAGAGCAACTGCGCCGTCGCCTGGCACCGCAGGACGAGATGGTCCTCTCACTGGCGATTCATGTGCGGGGCGGGAAATCCAGTGGCATCGCGGTCCGCATTCGCCAGCATCAAGATGGGTCGCCCGCGAGTGTAGAGTAAACTTAGCCGAAGAGGAGCTTCGCGATAGCCCGTTCCCAAGCGGAGCTTGGGAACGAGATCGTCCTACAGCCCAAGGCCTAAAGTCTACAGCCTTTTTTCCTCCGTGCCTCCGTGGTGAACCCCTCTACGACGTCGTAAACACAAACTCCCCATCCTGCGCGTCGATGTGAATCGTCGTCCCCTCGGGAAATTTGCCGGACAGGATTTCGTTCGCCAGTGTGTTTTGCAGTCGCTGTTGAATCACTCGCTTCAGGGGCCGTGCACCATAAACCGGATCATAGCCTTCGTTCGCCAGTTGATCCTTGGCAGCATCGGAGACGGTGAATTCGTAACCGGCCGTCTCCAGTTGCTTCGTCAGGTTTCGCAATTGCAAATCGACAATTTGGCGGATTTCCTCTCTGCCCAATGGGTGGAACACGATTGTCTCGTCGATGCGGTTGAGGAATTCCGGCAGGAACTCCCGCCGCAACGCTTCCATCACGCGGTTGTAGATCTCCTTCTCGTTTTCCTCGCCGGCCAAATCCATGATCGTTTGGCTGCCGATGTTGGAGGTCATCACCACAATGGTGTTGCTGAAATCCACGGTGCGGCCTTGGCTGTCGGTCAGACGGCCGTCGTCCAACAGTTGCAACAACACATTAAACACGTCGCGATGCGCCTTTTCGATTTCGTCGAGCAAGAGCACGCAATAGGGCCGGCGGCGGACTGCTTCGGTGAGTCGTCCTCCCTCTTCATAGCCGACATAGCCGGGAGGCGCGCCGATCAACCGGGCGACGCTGTGGCGTTCCATGAATTCGCTCATATCGATGCGAATCATCGCTCGTTCGTCATCAAACAAGAACTCGGCCAGCGCTTTGCACAGTTCGGTTTTGCCGACGCCGGTGGGGCCCAGAAAGATGAACGACCCAATCGGTCGGTTTTGATCCTGCAGTCCGGACCGCGAGCGGCGCACTGCATTCGAAACGGCTTCGACCGCTTCCTGTTGGTTGATCATCCGTTGGTGGATGCCCTCTTCCATGTGCAACAGTTTTTCGCGTTCCCCCTCCATCATGCGGTTAACCGGAATTCCTGTCCAGGTGCTGACCACGCGGGCGATATCTTCCTCGTTGACATCCTCGCGCAGCAACCGTTCTTCGCCGGAGTCCTGGATTTCCTGGAACTGATCCTCCAACTCCGACAGTCGAGCTTCCGCTTCTTTGAGATGTTGTTCCGCTTGTTGGGCGGTGATGTAATCTTCGTTGTTGTTGGTTTGACGGGCGCGATTGAACGCCTGTTCGTACTCCGTCCGCAAGCGGTCGATGTCTTCTTTGAGCGGTTGAATGCTCGATAGCGTTTTCTTCTCCGCCTCCCAGCGCATTTTGAGCTGATTGACCTGTTCCTCCCGGTCGGCAATCTGCCGCTGCAGGTCCTCAAGTCGTTGTTTGCTATCCGCGCCACTCTCTTGCGCCAGTGCGGTGGCTTCGATTTGCATCCGTGTCAATTGCCGCGTCGCTTCGTCGACCTCAGCGGGCATCGAATCGATTTCCATCCGCAACCGGCTGGCTGCTTCATCCACCAAGTCGATCGCTTTGTCCGGCAAAAACCGATCGGCGATGTAGCGGTCCGACAGCGTCGCCGCGGCGATCAAAGCCGGATCGGTGATCCGCACGCCGTGATGTGATTCATACCGTTCCTTCAAGCCCCGCAGAATCGAAATTGTATCCTCGACGTTGGGTTCTTGGACCATCACTGGCTGGAATCGCCGCTCCAAGGCGGGATCCTTTTCGACATGCTTGCGATACTCATCCAGCGTGGTCGCCCCGATACAGTGCAACTCACCGCGGGCCAGTGCCGGTTTGAGCAGGTTCGAAGCATCCATCGCCCCCTCTGCTGCCCCGGCGCCGACGACCGTGTGCATTTCATCAATGAACAGGATCACGTTGCCTTCCGCTTCGGTGACTTCTTTGAGGACCGCTTTGAGTCGATCTTCGAATTCGCCGCGATATTTCGCTCCGGCGACCAGCGCGCCCATGTCCAACGAGACCACGCGTTTGTCTTTCAGACCAACCGGCACGTCACCGGTGACGATACGATGCGCTAACCCTTCGACGATGGCCGTCTTGCCAACGCCCGCTTCGCCAATCAGCACCGGATTGTTTTTGCGCCGTCGCGAGAGGACCTGGATCACGCGACGGATTTCGGTATCGCGACCAATCACCGGATCGATTTTGCCGCGACGAGCGATTTCGACCAGATCGTGCCCGTATTGTTCGAGAGCTTGGTATTTGCCTTCCGGGTCTTGGTCGGTCACTTGTTGTCCTCCACGAACGGTTTTCAAAGCGGCGAGAATGGTATCGTTATCAATGCCGTGCATATCCAGCAAACGCTTCGCCTGATCATCGACATCGGCCAGCGCCAGCAACAGATGCTCGGTCGAGACATACGCATCCTTCATCGTGTCAGCCAGGGATTGCGCCTTTTCCAAGACTTGCATCGCCGGACGGCTCAGCCCCACGTTGCCCTCAGCCCCGGTGACTTTGGGAATGCGGTCAATCTCGCCATCGATGATCGTGGAGAGCTGTTGCAGGTTGGCGCCAATCTTTTCGATCAACGGCCGCACGATGCCTTGTTGCTCGTCCAAAAGTGCTTTGAGAAAATGAATCGGTGCGATCTGTTGATGGCCATGTTCCATCGCCAACGACTGTGCACGCTGCACCGCTTCTTGTGCTTTGACGGTCAGTTTTTCAATTTGAAATGCCATAGCAAAACTCCTCTACTGGGTTGATTCAGTATTCTACGCGCGCAGTGGCTCTGACTCCAGGTTGCCCAGAGAATTTAAACCCCGCTCGACTCGCCCCATATTTACTACGGTGGATCAAGCAAAGATTTGGGGGAATAGCTCTCACGCAAGAATGAAACGGCGGAGAGGGTTTTCGCACAGCAAGCGATTTCCCACCTGCCCCAATCCGCTCCATTCGATGCGAGGCTACAGCATTTGCCTCGTCACTTAGGCGAGGCGAATCAACGGCGCTCCACCAGAAGCCGTGACGCGATGCACCCAACAGCAGCTTCTCCCTCTCCCCCTGGGAGAGGGCCGGGGTGAGGGCTTTCGCACTCCGAGCGATTTCCCATACAGCCAAACACGCATCAACGCCGGCGGTTCCCTGGGATGAGGGCGGAATTCTTGCTGATCCGTTTATCCCGGTCGAGTTATCCCGATCGAGAATCACCCGTACGACATCGAAAATTGTGTCGCCACGCTCCCCACAGCGTGAGGACTCCTGACGTAGTCCGTTTCTAGAACTGCGCCTGGTGTTGCCGTTGGTGATGGTACTTGATCGCCGCTTCGACGAAACCGGAAAACAACGGATGCGCCGCCGTCGGTTTCGATTTGAACTCTGGATGAAACTGCACGGCCACAAACCAGGGATGCGCCGGGATTTCGACGATCTCCACCAACTTGCCGTCGGGGCTGGTTCCGGAGGGCGTCATCCCCGCATCGACGAATTGCTGCCGGTAATCGGGATTGAATTCGTAGCGGTGACGATGGCGTTCTGAAATCTCGGTCGTCGCATAACAGGCTGCAGACCGTGAATCCTCGGCCAGTCGGCACGGCTGTGTCCCGAGCCGCATCGTCGCCCCCTTGGTCGTTACCGATCGTTGTTCATCAAGCAGGCAGATTACGGGATGCTCAGCCTCATCGGCGAATTCGGAACTGTGCGCGTTGGTCAAATCCAGAACATTGCGAGCAAATTCAATGACCGCACACTGCATCCCCAAGCAGATGCCGAAGTAGGGGATTTCGCATTCGCGGGCAAAACGAATCGCTTCGACCTTCCCCTCAATGCCCCGTTCGCCAAATCCACCCGGACAAAGGATACCGTCGACCCCTTGCAGCAAAATCTCGGGGCCTTCCGCCTCCAGGGCTTCGGCATCGACGCGTTTGACCAACACCCGCGTCGAATTCGCGATGCCCGCGTGTTCCAACGATTCGTAAATCGATTTGTAGGCGTCGCGATGTTCAATATATTTGCCGACTACGGCGATGGTCACTTCGTGTTGCGGGTTCCGCAGACGATGAATCAAGTTCCGCCATTCGCTGATATCGATCGGCTGGGCGGGTAACGCGAGTTTGTCGACGATCAATTGATCGAGTTTGCTTTCCACCAGACCCAACGGGACCTCATAGATCGAAAAGTCCTTGTCCCGCTCCTCAATCACGGCCTGTTTTTCCACGTTGCAAAACAGCGCGATCTTCTCGCAGTTGTCGCGTCCCAACTCACGCTCGGTCCGCACGATTAAAATATCGGGCTGAATACCGATTTGCCGCAACTGCCCCACGCTGTGTTGCGTTGGCTTGGTCTTGGCTTCCTGTGCAGCCTTTAAGTACGGAACCAAGGTCAGGTGTATGAACAAGCAATTGTTCTTGCCGACATCCAACGGGATTTGTCGAATCGCCTCCAGAAACGGCAGGCCTTCGATGTCGCCCACCGTGCCTCCCAATTCCGTAATCACCACATCGACATCCGGGCCGCCGAGATTGATCACCGCCTCCTTGATCGCGTCGGTGATGTGCGGCACGACCTGGACGGTGTTCCCCAGATAGTCGCCACGCCGCTCTTTTTCGATCACGCTGGAATAGATTTGCCCGGTGGTGTAGTTCGATTTTCGTGACAACGGGCTGTTGGTGAAGCGTTCGTAGTGCCCCAGATCGAGATCGGTTTCCGATCCGTCGTCCAGCACATACACCTCGCCATGTTGAAACGGGCTCATTGTGCCGGGGTCCACGTTAATATACGGGTCCAGCTTCTGCATCCGCACTTTGAGTCCGCGTTGTTCCAACAGCAAACCAATGGAGGCGGAGGTCAGTCCCTTTCCCAAAGAACTCACCACACCGCCGGTTACGAAAATATGCTTGGTCGTCATCCTGAACTTTCAGCCTGAAGGAACGATACGCGTCAGATGGCCGCCTAAGAGGCGAAATGCAATAGTCCCAATCTTCACGATTGCAACACCAAACTGTCAACTCACCTTCAGCCAATCCGACCGCTGACACGCAAAATCGGGGGGTGGGCGCCGAAAAACTTCGCAAAACCCGGACGGCAATACGCTCCCCTAGCCTGGGCGTGATGGCTTATTGCGTCCCGCGCGGATGCAGACCGTTAGAAGCCGTAATCTACTATTCCCCTGCGGTGATTCGACGTAACCACATATGAGAATAGGCATTGCGACCCTCAGCGAATGCAAGGCACAAAACGGATCGCAAACGCAGGCCCCTCAACTAGGCCGCGCGTTCGTGTCGCTGGACAAACCGGGCGTAGTCATCCGGAGTATCGATCCCAGCCGCCGGGTGGGCCACTTCGCCAACTTGGATGGTCGCACCCGACTCCAAGGCTCGCAATTGTTCCAGCCGTTCGAGTTTTTCCAAACGGGACGGCGGTAATTCCGTCAACCGCAGCAAGAAATCACGGCGATAGGCATACAGCCCCAGATGCAGCCGCCAAGGGGTGTCGCCCGCCAACAACTCGTCTGGTTCGCCATCACGATAGAACGGAATCGGGCAGCGGCTGAAATACATGGCGGCGCCGTTGGCTGCGCAGACCACCTTGGTGCAAGAATTGTCGGACCACTGTTCTCGCGTCGTGATCGGCGTACACAGGGTCGCCATCTCCGAGGCGGGGTTTTCAGCCAATAACTCGACCAGTTGATTCAGGCTCGCCGGGTCGATATCCGGTTCGTCACCTTGAATATTGACAATAATCTCCGCATCGCTGGAACGGCGGCGGACCACTTCGGCAATACGGTCGGTGCCGCTGGGATGATCGTCGCGGGTGATTTCACATGTCCCGCCGAATGCTCGGACAACCTCGGCGATCTCTTCGCTATCGGTGGCAACGATAATTTCCGACAGCTGCGTCGCTCGGCAGGCCGCTTCCCAGGTGTATTGCAGCAATGGCTTGCCGGTTTCCGCCAATAACAATTTCTGCGGCAAGCGGGACGACGCCAACCGGGCTGGGATGATTCCAATTGCGCGCATGGGCAACTACCATTTCTCTGTAACCCCCGGCTCCGCCGAGGGGGACCGAATACGAAACCAACGCAGACCCGCCAAACCGTGGCGGGGCAGCGTAATACCAAATGTTTCCTCTCAAATCGAGACCAATCGCCGCGGGGCGACTGCTCACAATTCGGGGCATCGGTTGCGCGCACCTAGATAGTCAAAATGGGAAGGCAGACACGATTCTGACCGTGGCGGAATGATCGCGTTCCATTCCGGTGTCTGCCAGATCGAGTCTTGTGGTCCCTTCCCGGCACTGCCAAGTTGGCAGGTTTGGCAAGAGGCGGCAAAACACAACAAATCCCTAAAGTGATTTCCAGTAGCCACTTGTGGTATTTTAACTGTTTGGCACACTGCTTGCTTTTCGAAGGAGACCGAGGGATGTGTTGCCTGTTTGCGGTCGCGGTCGGTCAAAACCGATCAGCCGGGTGCGGAACACCCGAGCGATCTGTTGCAGGTCGTTCGCCCAACGGAAAAGGCGAGCCTCACCGGCTCGCAATGACATATTCAGTCGTGACAAAATTAATAGTTCAGTCCGTGAGGACTAGATCACAGCAGTCGCAAATTGGCCTGTAGTGAGGAGAAACTGTGGCGAAGTTGATGAATTTCGATGAGGACGCCCGCGCAAGTCTGTTGGCGGGAGTCGGTAAGTTGGCAAGAGCAGTCGGCAGCACCCTCGGCCCCCGTGGACGCAATGCCGTCCTCGATAAAGGCTGGGGCAGTCCCAAGATCACCAAGGACGGCGTGACTGTTGCCGAAGATATTGATCTGGAGGATCCCTACGAAAACATGGGCGTGCAGTTGGTCAAGGAAGCTGCTTCCAAGACCAGCGACATCGCCGGCGACGGAACCACGACCGCCACGGTCTTGTCCGAAGCCATCTTCAAGGAAGGCCTCAAGTTTATCGCTGCCGGCGGCGACCCGATGTCGCTGAGCCGCGGAATCAACAAGGCTGTCGAAGCGGTGGTGGGCGACATCAAAAAGATGTCCAAGCCCGTCGCCGGAAACGACAAAAAACAAATCGAACGCGTGGCGACAATCGCGGGGAACAACACCCCGGAGATTGGTGCGATTCTGGCCAATGCCCTGATGAAGGTGGGCGCCGATGGCGTAATCACCGTCGAGGAAGGCCGTCACGTCTCCACCGAAGTGGAACTGGTCGAAGGGATGCAATTCGAGCGGGGTTATCTCTCGCCGCACTTCGTCACCGACCAGGACCAGCAAGAATGCGTGCTGGAAAACTGCAAGATCTTGATCTTCGAAGAAAAGATCAGCAACGCCAAAGATCTGGTGCCGCTCTTGGAAGCTGTTTCCAAGGCGAACGCGCCGCTGTTGATCATTGCTGAGGACATCGAAGGCGAAGCCCTGGCAACGCTGGTCGTCAACAAGCTCCGCGGCATCTTGAACATCGCAGCCGTCAAAGCTCCTGGTTATGGCGACCGCCGCAAGGCACAGTTGGAAGACATCGCCATCCTCACCGGTGGCAAAGCGGTCTTCAAAGATCTGGGCCTCAAACTGGAAAACGTGCAGTTGAGCGACTTGGGAACAGCCAAGAAAGTTCGTATCACTGCTGAAAATACCGTTATCGTGAGCGGTGGTGGCACCAAGGCCGCCATTGCTGGGCGTGCCGATCAAATTCGTCACGAAATCGGCGAGACCGATAGCGAATACGATCGCGAAAAACTGCAGGAGCGGTTGGCCAAGTTGGCTGGCGGCGTCGCGCAGATCAACGTCGGAGCCGCGACCGAGACGGCTATGAAGGAACGCAAAGACCTGATCGACGATGCCCTGGCGGCAACGCGTGCGGCGATCGAAGAAGGGGTTGTTCCTGGTGGCGGCGTGGCGTTGGTTCGCTGTGCCAAAGCCATCGACGCTCTCAAGCTCGTCGGTGACGAAGCCCACGGAGCCTCGATCGTCAAGAACGTGTTGGACATCCCGATTCGACGCATCGCCGCAAACGCCGGTTCTGAGGGTGCGGTGGTTGCCAACAACGTTCGCAAGCTGAAAAACAAGTCCGAGGGCTACGATGCTCTCAATGACCGCTACGGCGACATGTTCGGCTTTGGTATTGTCGACCCAGCCAAGGTGACACGAATTGCCTTGCAAAACGCCGCCAGCGTGGCGTGCTTGTTGTTGACGACCGAAGCAATCATTGTTGAGGAACCGGCCGAAGAAGGTGACGACCACCAGCACGACCATGACCATGGAATGGGCGGTGGAATGGGCGGCATGGGTGGCATGCCTGGCATGGGCGGTGGCATGCCCGGAATGGGTGGCATGCCCGGCATGGGTGGTATGCCCGGAATGATGTAAGCATCGGCTCTTCAGAGCTTCCGGTGTGTCGGGGTTTGAGTCTGTGACTCAGAAACGATCAGCACATCGGGAGGATGAGAAGTCGGTCCGAAATGAGTCGATGAAGTCAGCCCCGCGTCCGGCAGAAATGGCGTGCGTTGGGGCAGACCTTTTCAATAAAAACGGTGTCAAAACCAATACGGTTTCAAAACCAAATAACGAGCGGCACGTTCGCTGGTTTTAGCGTCAACAACAGGCGTATACGGTTTTGAGCCGAGTGTTAGCAACAACGAAAACCTTGGCGAACGGATTTTTGGAGCAAACAAGAAGATGCAGTTGAAACCTTTGGATGATCGTGTTGTCGTACGAGTGATGGAAGCAGAAACCACAACCGCCGGCGGCATCGTGCTGCCCGATGCGGCCCAAGAAAAACCCCAACGCGGCGAAGTAGTTGCCGTCGGTCCCGGCCGTTTGCTGGAATCGGGCGAACGCGCTGAGTTGAGCGTTACGGTTGGCGATAAAGTCCTGTACGGCAAATATGGCGGAACGGACATTGAAGTCGATGGCCAAGAAGTCATGGTCCTGCGAGAAAGCGATATTCTGGCGAAAATCGTCAGCTAACGTTGCCCAGTTCACATGACGACGGCGATCGATTTTTTCCATCGCTGCACGTCGATTACTGATCGATCCGATACTGATCGATCCGGTCATTTGCAAGATTACAAACACCCCCGACGAGGAGTGAGATAGCGTGGCGAAACAATTACTTTTTGATGACCGCGCGCAACTCAAGTTGCAGCGCGGAGTACGGACGCTGGCGGACACCGTCGCCGTCACCATGGGACCGACTGGCCGGAACGTCGTGATCGACAAAAGCTTCGGCAATCCCGTCGTGACCAAAGATGGCGTGACCGTTAGTAAAGAAATCGAACTGGACGACCCGTTTGAAAACATGGGCGCCAAGTTGGTCAATGAAGTCGCCACCAAAACCAGCGACATCGCCGGCGATGGCACGACCACCGCGACCGTTATGGCGCGTGCCGTGTTCGAAGCGGGACTGCGAAGCATTACGATGGGAGCAAATCCCATGGTCGTTCGCCGCGGTATTGAAAAAGCGGCCGATGCCGTTTTGGCCTATTTCGCCGAAACGTCGAAGCCGGTCTCCAGTAAAGAAGAGATCGCCCAAGTCGGCTGTATCTCGGCCAACAACGACCGTCCGGTGGGTGACTTGATTGCCGACGCGATGGAGCAAGTCGGACGCGACGGTGTGATTACTGTCGAAGAAGGCAAAGGCAACGAAACCACACTGACGCTGGCTGAGGGGATGCAATTCGATAAGGGTTACATCTCCCCCTACTTCGTCAACGATCCCGAAACCATGAAAGTGGAATTGGAAGATTGTTATATCTTGCTGTTCGAGAAGAAAATCTCGAACCTGCGGGAACTCGTGCCGCTGTTGGAGAAAATTTCACAATCCAGCAAGCCGTTGTTGATCGTCGCTGAAGACGTTGACGGCGAAGCGTTGACCGCACTGGTCGTCAACCGCCTGCGTGGCGTGTTGAATGTGGCAGCCGTCAAAGCCCCCGGTTTTGGTGATCGCCGCAAAGCCATGTTGGCCGACATGGCCGTTTTGACCGGTGGCACGCTGATCTCCGAAGAGTTGGGCATCACCTTGGAATCGGTCGAGTTGAATCAACTTGGCCGTTGCAAAAAGGTTGAAATCGACAAAGATTCCACAACCTTGATCGAAGGTGGCGGAGACTCCGAAGCGATCAAAACCCGCGTGCAACAAATCCGCACTCAAATCGAAAATACCGATAGCGAATACGATCGCGAGAAATTCCAAGAACGTCTGGCCAAGTTGACCGGCGGCGTGGCAATTATCTCCGTCGGAGCCGCTACCGAATCGGAGATGAAACAGACCAAGGCACGCATGGAAGATGCCCTGCACGCCACACGGGCGGCTGTCGAAGAAGGCATTCTTCCCGGCGGTGGTGTCGCTTACTTGCGGGCGATCGAAGCAGCCAAAAGCGTCAAAGCCAAAGGGGACGAAAAGATCGGCGTCGCCATTGTGGCCAAAGCACTTGAGGCTCCGATTCGCCAGATCGCTGAAAACTGCGGCGAAGATGGCGCGGTGATCGCCGACGAAGTCCGCCAAAAAGGCGAGAACATCGGCTACAATGCCCAGGCAGGTGAATATGTCGACATGTTCAAGGCGGGCATCATTGATCCGACCAAAGTGGTCCGCAGTGCCGTCCAGAACTCGACATCGATCGCCGGCTTGATGCTGACGACCGAAGTCTTGGTCACACGGACTGACGACCTCGAAGGGGGCGACAAGAAGGCGGTTGAAGGTAGTATCCGCTAACAAGTCGCGCACTTTGAGTTTTCATAAAATCCGGACGGGCCACCCTTGCGGTGGCCCGTTTTGTGAATCAGCGATTGCAAAACCTAGAATCTGAATACGATACAAAAAATAGCAGATTCTTCGAGCTTCGACTTCGAGAAGGGCTCAAGCGGAGCATAGCTGGCGCAGTGTGTGCGAGTTTGGTTTCGGGTATCAACAATTGCGACTCAGTGTGAATCATTCTTCTTGAAAAAATCGATCGCTTGCGACGGCGGTCATTCCAGTTTGTAGTGAAACCATGGCGGTGATGGCAACGAAACGCGACTATTACGAAGTCCTCGGCGTGGCAAAGGGAGCCGATGGCGATGAAATAAAAAAAGCCTACCGCAAGGAGGCGTTGGCCAATCATCCCGATAGAAATCCGGGGGATGGAGAGGCCGAACAACGCTTCAAGGATGCTGCCGAAGCATTCGAAATCTTGGGGGATGAGCAAAAGCGAGCACGGTACGATCGCTACGGTCATGCCGGCGTGCAAGGCTTGGGGGGCGGTGCTGGCTTCACCGACATCAATGACATCTTCGATTCCTTTGGTGACATGCTGGGTGGGATTTTCGGTGGGTCACGAACAGGCCAACCGGGAGCCGGACGACGTCCCTCGCGCGGTCGCAGCCTGAGAACGGGCATCACCGTCACGTTGCTCGAAGCGGCACGTGGTTGCACCCGAGAATTGGAAGTCCGCCGCCACGAAAACTGTGAGACTTGCGGCGGCTCCGGCGCCAAAGCCGGTTCCATCGCCCAGCCCTGCGACTATTGTGATGGTCGCGGGCAGGTCGTGCAGTCGCAAGGTTTTTTCCGCATTCAGACGACTTGTCCCGCCTGCAGCGGCGATGGTGTCGTGGTGCGGGATAAATGTGAGGAATGTGGCGGATCTGGACGCGAATCAAAAACGGCGCAACTGGAGGTCAAGGTTCCTCCAGGGGTCGATAACGACATGCAGCTTTGTCTGCGGGGCGAAGGTGAACCGGGAGCGCTCGGAGGTCCGCGAGGCGATTTGTATGTGGACATTCACGTGAAGGAACATTCGTTGTTCCAACGCGACGGCAACACGCTGACTTGTCTGGTCCCGATTACCTATACACAAGCGGCGCTGGGCGCTGAAATTGAAGTCCCCATTCTGACCGGCCGGCACGACCTGAAAGTCCCAGCCGGCACGCAAACGGGCACCGAATTTCGGTTGCGGGGTTTAGGCATGCCCGACCCGCATGGACGAGGGACGGGAGACTTGTTGGTCGAAGTCCAAGTGGACGTTCCCAAAAAACTCACGGAACGACAAGAAGAGTTGCTCCGCGAGCTGGCGGAGTTGGAAGAGGCTCACGTCAGCCCACATCGCAAGTCATTTTTTGAGACACTCAAGGACTACTTCACAGGCGAAGACGAAGAAACCTAGAATTGATCGCCCCGTGAATCGGCGGTCCTTTCCCTGGACGATGATCGGTAAGGAAGAAATCTCGTGGCAGACGAAACACCCAACGAAAATCCCGACAACACAGCGGCCGAGGCAGCGGCATCTGACGATCAAGAACCAACGCTCGAAGAGCAGTTGGCCGCAGCGATCGCCGAACGGGACACAAACCTAGACCGCTGGCGGCGGGCTGAAGCGGAATGCGAAAACGTGCGCAAGCGGATGCGTCGCGAATTGGAAGAGGCGCGCAAATACGAATCGCTCGGACTGTCGCGCGACATTTTGCCTGCGCTCGATAACCTCCAGCGGGCGATTGACGCAGCAGGACAGACGCACAATCTGGATCAACTGATTGAAGGCGTCGAATTGGTGGCGAAGCAATTCCAAGATGCTTTGAACAAGCATCAAGTCATTGCGATCGATGCTGTCAACAAGCCGTTCAATTCCGAACAGCACGAAGCGATGCAACAAGTCCCCTCCGCCGATCATCCCCCGATGACGGTCATTCAGGAGCTCGAGCAAGGCTACACCCTGCACGACCGCTTGGTGCGACCCAGCAAAGTGATTGTCTCCAAAGCTGTGGAATAAAAGAGGTTTTCGCGCGGAGGATGTGGGTTGCTCTTTCCGCTATCATTTTTCAAGTAGTCCGGGACTGGTTTGCTCCGACCGCTGGCCATTTTCCTCGCTAAGAGGTTTTACGTCTCGACAAAGGAACTGCGATGCCGACGTACGACTACGTTTGTAAAAGCTGCGACCATCAGTGGGAAGTGTTCCATTCGATGAAGCAAAAACCGATCCGCAAATGCCCCGAGTGCGGCAAATTAAAAGCGGAGCGGATGATCGGTTCGGGCGGCGGAATCATTTTCCGTGGATCGGGTTTCTACGAAACGGACTACCGCAGCGAATCGTACAAGAAGGCCGCCAGTGCGGATAAGACCGCAGCGGCGAAAAAGACCGAATCCAAGCCAAGCACGTCCGACACAAAGGCGAGTTCGTCTGGAAGCAGCAAGTCGAGCGATTAAAGTCGGCCGGAGTCGTAACCGGTGTTGCCCCCGGAAATTGCTCGTCGCCCCCCGTTTCGAAAATCGCGCTTGACGCCGCACGAGTGTTGAGGCGACAATTTTGGCGGGGAGCCGTTTTGGCAGTATGCACCGTTTTTGAATCCGGGAAATCCGTGCGATGATTCAACTCATGACTTGTCCGATCTGCGATAAAGCTGTCTCCGCCGTCGAAGCAGCTGAGTCCAAGACATTGCCATTTTGCAGCCGACGTTGCCAACAGATCGATTTTTTCCGTTGGACGGATGGCCGATACGCCATTGAAGAATCCTTGGATGACCGGCCGGACATTGTCGAGAAACTCGCCGAAGAGTTTGACGAATTCGATGAGGCGGACGGTTAACTTGCTATGGCCAAATGCGATCAAGGGTACTTGTGCGAAGTCTGCGGCCAAGCCGTTCCGGGTATCACGGACAGCGATCTGTATTTGCGCTATGTGATCGGCCGCGTAGAAATCGCAGCACTGCATCGCGAACCCGAGCGTCATCTCCACTGCAATCCCGTACTATCGCAGTTCATTGTCGACGACAAATTCCCGCCGGTCACGGTTGAGGGCGATTTCAGCAAATGTCACATGGATGACGAATCCCGCCGCCGCGAAGAAGAGTTGGTCACGCGCGGCTGGCAACGCTTGAAGGAAGTGGGCCGCTTAGGACTCAGCGTGCCGGAATATCCACTCCCGGGTCTCTAAGTCCCGCAGCATGACTCGGTGACTTTTGAGATCACACTGCAGCTGAATATTTCATTCGGCATAGATGCTGGCAACGGGCAATGTGAATCCGGGGAGCACATCGCCGCCGTCGAGACTTTCCTCGATGCCGACAATTTGTTCCTGATCGACCGCTGTGTAAACGCGAACCTGTTTCCGCAAATGGTCGACGTACCACACAAGACGGACTCCGACCTCGAAATAATCGCGGAGTTTCTCCTGCATCTCCTCGGCCGTGTTGCCTTTGCTGATGACTTCGATCGCCAAATCAGGCACCAAAGTCGCCACAGGCGTGCGTGGGACTTTGCCGTCGGGAAGTTTATGCCGAGCAATGAAGGAGACATCAGGAATCCGGACTAAACCGGGCGCGAGCCGTAAGATGCCGTCTGCCCCCAATAGAATCCCGAGATTATTTTGTCGAATGAAATCGCCGAGGAACTGGCCAAGCAACATCGCAATATACGACTCATAGGTTCCCATGGTTTTCTCCAACAAAACGCCGTCGACCAGCTCATACAGACGATTTTCGCGGTCATGAATGTCGACCACGTCCTCCTCGGTGGCTGGGTCGGAGTCGTGTGGGAGGCGGATACGAGATAGCGGCATTGCACCGTAGCGTGCCGCTAAGTCAACCGCGGTCCAGTCGGCGGCTATGGAGTCGACTGCGTGAGACATGGGGGCTTGTTCTCGAAAAAACAGCATTTCTTGGTTTACTTCACCAATTATCCGCTGCGATTGGCTCCGGAACAAGTCCAAATGAGGACCGCCCCGATACACAGTGAGGGAACCCGTACAGCCATTTCAGTGTCTATTGGGACGGAATATTGTGCCTGCGCAGCGGCTAGGCAGGCACTAAGCCGCGTTGACAGAAAGTCGGAGTTTCTCGATACTCACTGATGAAGCAATCGAGGTCAATTTTGCTAGGCCAGAAAGTGCTGATCAATGCACGCGTGGAAGGTCTCTGCGCAGGCTGATCTCAAAACAGACGTTTTAAGACAAGCGGAACACGGGTGGAAACAGCGGTGAATGTAGCGACAACAGCAACAATACCGGACTTAAAATCGTACACGCGCGAAGTCGCTGAACGTGCGCAACAAGCTGCGCGGGGTCTGGCGCTGGCGAGCGGGGGGCAAAAGGATGATTGGCTGCGCCGGTCGGCGGAGTTGATTCGTGCGCGTGGCGACGAGATTTTGGCCGCCAACGAACAGGATATTGCCCAGGCACCGGAGTACGGACTGAATGCGGCAGCCGTTGACCGATTGCGGCTCACCCCCGAGCGATTGGAAGGAATTGCCACAGCGCTTGAGGAAGTCGTTGCGTTGCCCAATCCGGTGGGAGAGGTCATCGACAGCAACATCCGCCCCAACGGGTTGGAGGTTCTCAAAGTCCGCGTTCCGTTGGGAGTGGTCTTTTTCATCTACGAATCGCGGCCCAATGTCACAGTCGATGCGGCCGCGCTGTGCGTCAAAAGCGGCAATGCGGTCATTCTGCGGGGAGGCAAAGAGGCCTTTCACAGCAACCAGGCTTTTTATGCCATTCTGCAAGAAGCGCTCAGCGATGTTGGGTTGCCGGAGCAGGCTGTGCAACTCGTGGAAACAACCGATCGAGACGCGGTGGGGCATTTTTTGCGGCAGAGTGACAAGATCTCCGTGACGATTCCACGGGGCGGCAAAGCATTGATCGAACGGGTCGCCGCTGAAGCGACAATGCCGGTCATTAAACACTACGACGGAAATTGCCACGTCTATGTGGACACGGCAGCGGATTTGGATGCGGCGCTGCGAATCGTGATCAACAGCAAATGCCATCGCCCCGGTGTCTGCAATGCGGCCGAAAGCCTGCTCGTACATCGCGAGGTGGCGGAGACGTTTCTGCCGAAAATGGCGGCAAAGTTCGCCGAGCAAGGTGTCGAGATGCGGTGTTGCGAACGTTCGTTACCGCTCATGCCGGGTGCGGTCCCGGCGACACGCGAGGATTTTGCTGATGAGTTTTTAGACCTGATTATTTCCATCAAGGTGGTCGATGACTTGCAGGCAGCTATCGATCATATCGAAGAGTTCAGTTCGCGGCATACCGAGGCGATCGTCACCAACGACTTAGCGGCGTCGCGGCGTTTTTGCGCGGCAGTTGATTCGGCGGCGGTGATTGTGAATGCCAGCACGCGATTCAACGATGGAGGTCAATTCGGTTTGGGAGCCGAGATTGGCATCAGCACCGATAAATTTCATGCTCGCGGGCCGTGCGGTTTGCGGGAATTGACCAGTTACAAATACCTCGTGCAAGGCGCGGGACAGATTCGAGAGTAAGGTACTCCTCGAATCGGTAGACGGCAATGGGTGGAGGCCAAGGATGGCAGACGTACTCAGCCAATCAGAAGTGGAATCGCTGTTATCAGCGCTGGATCCGGGTGTGCAGGTCCGTCAAAAGCGCGCGGATGATCCGAATTCCCAAGTCAGCATCTATGACTTCAAACGCCCCGAACGCGTCAGCAAAGAGCAGATGCGGGGGTTCCAAGCGCTGCACGAAGGTTTTGGCCGGGAATTCGGGGCTGCGCTGAGCGGGATGCTGCGGACGATTGTGGAAGTCAAACTGATCAGCGTCGACCAATTGACCTACAGCGAATTCGTATACAGTTTAGAAAACCCGTCCTGCTTTAATTTGCTGACTGCCGAACCGTTGGAAGGGCATATCATTCTTGATCTGAACCCGTCCATTGTGTTTCCGATCATCGATCGACTCTTGGGGGGTGGACGGGAATCGACACAGAAATTGCCGGGACGGCCGCTCACAGAAATCGAAGTGCGACTGGCCAGCCGCATCACCAACTTGGCCATCGAAGCCTTAAAAAATGCTTGGGCACGGATTTGTCAATTGGACCCCAAAATCAGTCAGGTCGAGAGCAATCCGCAACTGGTGCAGATCGTGCCGCCCAACGAAGTCATCGTGTTGATCAGCTTTGAAATTACGATGGGGGAAATGCGGGGCATCATGAATTTGTGCATCCCGTTTAATACCATCGAACCGTTGGCCGGCAAATTTTCGTCCAACGCCTGGTCCACCTACACACAAAAACAGGCCGATGCGCGGCAGTCGATGAACCTTGAAACGGGGGTTAATCATGCAAAGGTCAAACTGGTGGTTCGATTGGCAGAGACACACTTAACCAACAGTGACCTGCTGAATATGGCTGTCGGGGATGTGATTCCCACCGGCACAGAAAAATCGGAACCTTTGCAGGTCGACATTGAGGGCGTGCCAAAGTTTTACGCGCAACCCGGCTCCTACAAAGGGTATACCGCCGTACAGATTGGAAAAGCGATCCGTGCGCCTGAGGATGTTGTCGAGGAAAAACTGAAGAGTATCGCAGCAACAAAACCACCGCAGGCGCAAGCAGCGACATGACATTTAGCCAACAGCGGGGCTTCTGGGAGGTGTCCTGCACAGATATTTTTCTCCGGCAAGGCGTAAGATGTCGTGGGCAAGTCCTTGACGGAGTGAGGTTTAGGGGTCAAAATATCCCCAGAGTAGTACAATCGTTCTTGCTTGTCAGGTTGCTAAGAACGGTGCGGGTTTGACGAATAGATCGTTATGGCCCGCATATCGGGCTGTGACACCTGACAATTCGAGAAGTGTCGTAGACGCATATCTAGGCGCTGCGGCGCAATAAAAGTTCAGACGTATTTTTTACCATGAGTTGCCTAGTTCAAACTGAAAAGGACACAAACTATCGACACAAGTCATCGACTCAACGATCAAATCCGCATTACACCAGTGCGGGTTGTGAGTCATACGGGGGAAATGCTGGGAATCATCCCCACAGCCGACGCACAGCAAGTTGCGTATGACGAAGGCCTGGATCTTGTAGAGGTTGCTCCGAACGAACGTCCTCCCGTGTGCCGCATTATGGATTACGGGAAGTTTAAGTACGAACAGAAGAAACGGCTGGCCAAAAACTCCAAGCAGCATCACGTCCAACTGAAGGAAATTCGGGTCCGCCCCAAAACGGGCGACCACGACATCGACTTCAAGGTCAAACGTGCACGCACGTTTTTGCAGGGACGTGATAAGGTCAAGGTGAACATCATTTTTCGCGGCCGAGAATTGGCGCACAAGGATCGGGGCATGGAGATCCTGAATAGCATCATCGAAAACTTGGACGACATCGCGAAAGTTGAAAAATTTCCTAGCATGGAAGGTCGGAACCAGATGAGCGCAATCTTGGCTCCGCGGGCGTCCTAACCTCGGTGGGAGACAAGAAATCGTTTCAAAACCCTCTGGCGTGTCCTGTTGACTGATCAGCAAGTTCCTGGAACATCCGCAACCGGGTTTTGAAACAGATTCTACGGTTTTCGGCGACTCAGCGGTGAAATCCAACGGTTGATCAGGCATCTGTGCCGATCAGATGGATCATTGCGGGGTGATTTTCGGGGTCCAGCTAGAGATTCCTCGAGCGGCAGACGTTTTTTTGCACGCGCAGGCTGGCTTTCCGAAACGGAAGTCCGCTATAATCCGCGACTTCTGAAGATATTCAAACCAATTTTTCATAGACTCTGGCGGCGGGATCATGCCCAAGCAGAAGACACACAAGGGAATTAAGAAGCGGTTCAAAGTGACTGCTACAGGGAAAGCCAAGCATCGCAAGGCTTTTCGTGGACATATCTTAGGGAAAAAGACCTCGAAGCGTAAAAGCGATTTGCGCCAGGATGGTGTGCTCGTCGGCGCCGAGGCGAAGCTGATCCAAGCCGCTTTGCGGCCAAGCAGTTAACGACGCACGTGTTCAGAATTGCCGTATTGGATTGAAGGCGGGCCACCTTGGTGGACAAGGCGCCAAGGCTCGCTTCGCCTTTGCAGAACAATTTTGCGGGGGGAATTTCCCCTGGGCAATTCATGCTGGGCAATACAGAAGATCTATGGGCCGGGACGCACTCCCGGAAATCCGCTCGAGCCACATCGCTGCACAATTTAGACAACAGGTAGTTTAGAGTCATGAGAGTTCGCAAAGGCGCCGCTCGTCGGCGTGCCAAAAAACGGTTATTCAAAGAGGCCCGCGGTAATTTCGGGGGCCGTAAAAACTTGACCCGTACGGTCAAGGAAACCCTCGTCCGCTCACGGGCATTTGCGTATCGCGATCGCCGCGTGCGGAAACGTGATATGCGCAGACTGTGGATCACGCGGATCACCGCCGCTTGCCGCAGTCGGGGCATGAGCTATTCCCGGTTTATCAACGGCTTGCTCAAAGCCGAGATTGCCCTGAACCGCAAATCGCTCAGCGAGTTGGCCATCCACGAGCCGCAGATTTTCGACGAACTGGTCGAACTGGCACAGGCTCAAGTCGCTGCTGCCGCTTAAACCGGCTGCCGGCTACTTGCTGGTCATCATGCTCATTTGCCGAACACGCAATTCCTCGGTCCCCGCCGCCTGCAAAGACGCGCGGGGATCGATTTATTTCGGTCCCATGATATCTCCCTCCGATTTCCGTAAACCTTCATCAAAACGGCCAAACCTCTGATGGAATCCGTCAAGCAGAAATTCGACGAGTACGCTCAGGAGGCAAAAGCTGCCATTGAAGCAGCGACTTCTCCTGAAGTCTTGGAAAAAATTCGGGTTGAGTTTCTTGGCGCCAAAAAGGGCCGGCTCCGCGATTTGCAATCGTTATTAGGTAAGGCAGACCCGGAACACCGCCCTGCCCTAGGCAAGCTGTTCAATGAAGTCAAAACAGCAGTGACCGCCTGTTACGATGAATACAAGAAACAGCTCTCAGCCCCGAAAACGACTGCCGCAGGGCTCGACATCACCCTGCCCGGTGCGGTGCCGCGATTGGGGAACCGGCATCCCCTGACGCAGACGATTGATGAATTCAAAGAGATCATGGGGCGGATGGGATTCACCGTCGCCTCCGGTCCTGAGATCGAGGACGAACACCACAACTTCGAAGCACTCAACATCCCCGACGACCATCCGGCTCGGGACCCGCTGGAGAATTTCTATCTAGCAACGGCAGAGACCGCGGCCGGCGGGCCGTTGTTATTGCGCAGTCAAACATCGACCGTGCAGATTCGCGTGATGGAACAGACCGAGCCGCCGATTCGTATTATTTCGTTGGGCCGCGTCTACCGCCCCGACACGATGGATCGCACGCACTCCTGCATGTTCCATCAAATGGAAGGCTTGATGATCGGCGAATCGGTGACGATGGCCGAACTGAAAACCGTGTTGCGGTTGTTCGCGCAAACTTACTTGGGGCATGACGTGCATGTCCGCTTTCGGCCCTCGTTCTTTCCCTTCACCGAACCCTCGGTGGAAGTCGACATGAGCTGGGGCGATGATTGGTTGGAGATTGGCGGCGCGGGGATGGTCGATCCGAATGTCCTGCGTTCAGTCGGCTACGATCCTGAGAAATACTCCGGCTTCGCATTCGGTATGGGTGTGGAACGGTTCTGCATGCGACGGCACAACATCCCCGACATCCGCGAGTTTTACACCAACGACGTGCAATTCCTGCAGCAGTTTTAACAAGTTGTGACCGTCGAACGTTGAACATAAAGTAGGGCAGGCTCCCGCCTGCCGTCATCATTCGCGGCAGGCGGGAGCCTGCCCTACAGAAACTTAGCGAGCGGGTTTAACTACAAGTCGGTTCAAAGGAGATACCAACGATGAGTGTACCAACAATTGCTCCCGGCACGACAAAAGTGGGTTGGATCGGCACCGGTGTAATGGGCCAAAGTATGGTCGGGCACCTGATCGACGCCGGCTTCGCAGCCACCGTTTATACTCGCACGAAAAGCAAAGCCGACGCGCTGATTGCCAAAGGGGCTGTCTGGGCCGATTCGCCCAAAGCAGTTGCCGAAGCCTCGGATGTGATCTTCACGATTGTTGGTTTTCCCAGCGATGTGCGGGAAGTGATGTTGGGCGAAGACGGCGCACTGGCCGGTTCAAAGGCGGGCAACGTGCTGGTGGATATGACCACCAGCGAACCGTCGCTAGCCATTGAAATCGCCGAAGCCGCGCAAGCGAAAGGCGTGCACAGCGTTGATGCCCCGGTCTCGGGTGGCGACGTGGGTGCGAAAGAGGCGCGGTTGTCGATCATGATCGGCGGCGACAAAGAAGTCGTCGAAGCGCTGAATCCCTGTTGGGAAGCAATGGGCAAAACGATCGTGCATCAAGGCCCCGCCGGCGCCGGGCAGCACACGAAAATGGTCAATCAAACGCTGATCGCCAGCGGCATGATCGGCGTCTGCGAAGCGTTGCTGTATGGTCACAAAGCGGGCTTGGATTTGCCAACGGTTTTGCAATCGGTGGCGACGGGTGCAGCGGGAAGTTGGTCGCTGTCGAATCTCGGCCCACGCATCATGGACAACAACTTTGACCCCGGTTTCTTCGTCGAGCACTTCATCAAAGACATGGGCATCGCCCTGGCCGAAGCCAAACGGATGGGCCTGTGCCTCCCCGGCTTGGCGCTGGCGCACCAGCTATATCTCTCCGTCCAAGCCACCGGCCACGGCCGCGACGGCACGCATGCGTTGCAACTGGCGCTGGCTGAGATGTCGGGAGTGGATTGGCGAAAGCGGTAGTGGTATTTGAAGAGCGCATGGCAGACCTGCTTGTCCGGATGTTGAAACGCATTGTCATGTGACGGGAGACCTACGGTCCGGTTAAGTGCGGGGTCAGGAGACCCGCGCACAACTTCCGAGCGATGGAATAATACTCACGCAAAGCCGCCAAGATCGCAAAGGCGATACGGGGATCATCTCATTCATGATCGATGGCGGCGTGGCGGGGATGCCGTTTCTGTGAGAGAATTGTTTCCGTCAGTTGGACGCGATTTACGCAAGCTGATGCCTAAGCGCATCGACGTCGCAAATTTCTTTGCGAACTTGGCGGCTTTGCGTGAGGCTTTTTTGTCCTGCGGCTAACTGGCACCCCACCGCAAAAGTAGGGTCAGCTGTGTGTACAGCCGGACCCTATGAGGCTTATTACACCCCAGACCATTGGCGAGACCTACAACGTAATGTCTGTTGGTTTCGCCCTTCCCCATTTGAATGCGTGGCGAGGTCGTATACGGTAGTGGTATTTAAAGAGCGCATGGCAGACCTGCTTGTCCGGATGTTGAAACGCATTGTCATGTGACGGGAGACCTACGGTCCGGTTAAGTGCGGGGTCAGGAGACCCGCGCACAACGTTGTGGCGGAAACGGTAACCATGCGGTCAAGGCTCTAATCCGATGCAACCGACGCCTCAATGGTGGATTGTCGACAAACTTAACATTCGAGACGTTGAGTTAGATTTCACTTCATCGAGCGGGGAACGGTTTAGTACGCAGGCGGTCTATGCCGGGGTCACCTGTCTGGTTAACGCACTGGACTATGTGCAGTTCCATGCTGATCCGACGCAAGTCATTGTCTGTGCGGAATGTGGGAACACGGGATGCGCGGCAGGTGGATGGATTTGCATTCGACGGTTCGGCGACTTCGTTGCGTTCTTCCCCGCTTTTAGCCAAATGTTTGACGCGTGGAACGACGCGTCGAAAGGCTTCGGAGAACCCGAGGAGTTTTCGCCACCACCGTATGTTGCGACGCACGGGATTCCATTGATCCCTTCTTGTGTCTACACGGAATGCAATACAGCAACGTCGGCTCTCCCTGGCTTGGATGCGATAAAGCCGATCACTGCAGGCGAAGCCGTTTGGCTAACCCAGTGGTTGGCTCCCTTGCATGTTCTCGGGAAAAATCCACGGCGGCCACGCCTGCTGCATGAGGCGATTCTAGCGGTAAAAGATGGCAACCTCATCGACGAAATCGACTGCCTGAGGCGATTTTTGGACGACAACTTTAACTCGTCCGCAGTACTTGCACCGGTCGCTACTTACGAGAACTCAATAATCGAATTCTATCTCGAAGGTCCCGGGACTCCAGCTTGGCGGCCACTCTCCCACATT
The DNA here is from genome assembly GCF_007747995.1 of Symmachiella dynata. Classification (NCBI taxonomy): domain Bacteria; kingdom Pseudomonadati; phylum Planctomycetota; class Planctomycetia; order Planctomycetales; family Planctomycetaceae; genus Symmachiella; species Symmachiella dynata. Next base: position 5,819,076 of record NZ_CP036276.1, read on the forward strand.
GGAGATCGATTGGCTTTTCATTTTGAGCCCAACGCAACCTTGGACTTTTTGGTCGAAGATTCGTAAGCTTACCTCAAGTGCGGGGTCAGGAGACCCGCGCACAACGTTGCGGCGGATTGGCGAAAACGGTAGGAATCCGGTGGGCTGTGCGAACCACTTTTGTGATTTTTCGCAGCATTTATTTCGTTTTTTTGCCTTGCCTAGTAGGAGTCACATAATGTGACAGGCAATAAAAAGCGGAGGTACCCCCAAGTGGTTTCCGAGCGCGACGGAGATGCAACCACGACACGCTGTTATCGGATTGACCGGCAACATCTATGGTTCGGCATTTGCCAAACCATTTATTGCGGCGCCATAGCGATCGCCTGTTATTACGTGGCTTTTGTGGGGACCACAATCCCCGATTCTGATGCGGGTGGTCTCCGCTTATTTTCAGCTATTTTTTGGAGCTGTAGTATTGCGATCGGTCTGTTTCAGGTTCTCTCGTATTTCCGTGATCGCCTGATTCTTTCTCCGGATAGCATCGCGAAACGAGCTTGGACTGGAAAGACATCGTCGATTCAAAACGTTGATGTTTTGAGACTGATTTGGAACGAAAGCGGTAAAAGAAGGATTCGGCTCCAAACGGCTACGGCAACGCTCACGATCAATTTCTACGAATACCCGATTCGGGATGGTAAAGAAATCATCGCCTACGTCCGCCGCCAGTTTCCTGCGGAGATCCAACAAGGGTGGGACATATTTTGCCGTAGTGAACCGCAGCGTAACCGCTCGCCGCAATATCTCATTCGCATCACGACTGCCGCAGCTGCGCTGTTGTTTTTTGCCACCGCGATTCTGTCCAGCTTGTACGCATTCGGTCAGCAAACAGTCTTCTCGCTATTGGTAGGCTTCCTCTGTGGGACGGTAGGCCAATTGTTGTTGATGCGAGTTTTTCCTGTGATCGATGGCCCGAAATCCATAATGAAGTCTCAGGGCGATGAGGACATCACAGTTCAGGAAGACACTCGGACCTTTCGCAGTGATCAAAGTTATATCTTCAAAGGTCTATTAATCGTCGTTCTCTGCAGCGTCATAGGAATCTTCTCAACAGTAAGTGCAATTTTTGAGATGCTCGATTCCGAGCCTGGATCGATTGGCGCATTAATCTCTATGGCATTCATTTGGGGCGGGGCCGTCGCAGGTGGGATTTTTGTGATAATCTCAAGCGTTCGCGCACGACTGTATCTTTCCAAAACGGGAATTGTCCAGCAAGGTTGCATCGGTCGAGAATCGATACGTAGCGACGATGTGAGCCGAGTCCAATGGGGCGTACGTGCGGCGCGGAATGTCTTTATTTCGGGGGTTACGGGTGAAATCCAAATAAACGTTGATGGCTATCAACAATTTGAGCAAGATGAGATCATAGATTTCATCCGTAACATGTTCCCGGCAGAAATCCAAGAGAACTGGCTAACGTATTCCCAACGGGAAATTCGCCGTAAGGAATGGGAAGCTCTCCGAAGAGAACCGGAACAACCGTCACAGAAAAAGGCAATCGCATGTGCCCTGATCTTCTTTGTCGTCGCGGCAGCATTCGCTGCTGCCGGACTATGGGGAGTCGGGGCACCAGCGTTTGGAGTGGCCGCGTTTTGCGGCGTTGGTGGGATGTGGTACGGTTGGCGGATCTGGCAGCGATGGCGGATGAAGTCACAGTAGGATCCGCTACAGTGGACCGTTCAACACAGCATACTACTTTGCGAGCTTGGCGGCTTTGCGTGAGGCTTTTTTCGACCTGCGGCTGAATGGCATCCCAGTAGCACGAGATCCCAGCTCTCAACACCGCCCATCTAATGCATGACGGCGGGCTTCATGTTGGCGATTCGTACGACAAGTAGTCGTTGAAAATCTCCTTCCGTCGCAAGATCTTCATCTGCGGCTAAGGAGACGCTTTCGCCCGACGGATCGGCCGCTTTCTGTTGAGTGCGGCGGCGATACTCTTGCAGTTGTTGGTCATCCGCTTCGGTCCCGAAGTAGAATTGATGCCCCAACGTGCCGGGTTGGTCGCGGTTGCCGCCGATGACGACCCATTCTCCAACCATCATCCGCACCTGAAAACGATTCGGGTGAAAGATCTTCCGCTTCTGGCCGTGCTGCAAAGTGTAACTTCCGGCGGCAGCGGCAGTGAAACGGGGTGTTGCGTGAGAGTGATACATCACTGGCACAATTTCCAACTCGACCCAACCGTCTTGAGTCTTGCGAGCTGTGATCTGATATTTTCCCTGCGCCAATTCAAATTCGCGATAGGTCGTTTCCGCCCCTTCAGCAACTGCAACTTTACAACGAGTGAAATAAGGGCTGGCCGTTACTTCCGTCGGCGTGCCGTCGCGAACGACCACCGACTGTAACTTTGTGGGGCTGGGAGTCCAGGAGGCTCCCGATCTTGAGGCTGGCGGTTGCAGCAGTGTGACCAGAGAGTCGGGCGGTTGGGCGGCGGCGATGCCTACGCGAAATCCGTTGTCTCGGATCCGCTGCCAGCTCATCTCCTCATCGCCCGCCACGACTTGGTTGATATCATTCCACAGCCGTTCGCCGATGAGCGGGTCGTCGATCGGGCGGCGAATGTGTCCGATTTCCAGCTCGATTGCGTTGGGCGCCGCCGTGATGGGAGGAAGTTTGCTTTTCTCCGGTCCAGAGGCATCATCCGGCGCATCATCAAACACGTGACAGCCGGTTAAGCTGCACGTAATGACTAGCAACCAAAGGGAGCTCACAGAGTGCATCGAAACATCCACTGGTGAGGCAAAATTTCGCCAAAACGGGCGAGAGGCTGGGGAAAAGGGAGCGGGAGTGTACGGCAGATAAAAAGGAGTGTCAATCGGTGATATCTTGGCCGAATTCGCATGCTGCAACGCTAGAATCCGACGCATCGAGGCTGTATAATGCCCGCGACCTGTTCAACTCGTGGTTATGTGAACAGGTGTGCGCTTTGCTACCCAAGCAGGCACACAAACCAGGTGCGATGCTTGCGATTCCCTCACAGCAAAAAAAGCCGCACAAAAAACCACAACTCGTTTAATTGGGGGAGGTTAGTAATCAGCCCCCCAGCAGCCCAAGTGGCGGAATTGGCAGACGCGCTAGGTTGAGGGCCTAGTGGGAGTTAAATCCCGTGGAGGTTCAAGTCCTCTCTTGGGCACTTTAAGTGAAAGGACTTACGTCGATTTGGCGTGAGTCCTTTTTTCGTTTGGGGGCGGCAAATCTGCCGCCCATGACCCGCAAGCCACATTTGTGTGTCAGTTGAGTCGTGTTCCTTTATACTTTGAGAACTTTCTTTTTTGATCCCTAGGAGCCAACCCGTGATGAAAAAATCCGCTGCCACTGACGCGATGCAAAGCCGTTTATTTCTCTGCTGGAGCAGCTTATTGCTGGCGGTTGCCACTTTCATCACGTTGAGCATGTACGGGGAGTTGGCGTGTGCGGCGGAGGACGCTGCCGTTCAGCATTCTTTTCTCGGGGTCGGTCTTGCCAATCAAGCTGTGATTGTTGGTGAAGATAGGGAGGTGGAATGGAAATTTGAGATGCCGGCTAGTGATGGCTGGGTGCTGCCCAATGGCAACGTGTTGCTGGCGCTGTATGGGACGAAAGAATTTCCCAGCGGTGGCATTGTGGAAGTCGATCGCGAAACCAAAGAGATTGTTTTTCAATACAAGGCCCAGCAAAAAGAAACCAGCACCGTACAACCGTTGCCCAATGGCAAGTATCTGCTTGCCGAGTTGGGGCCCAAGCCGCGCGCTTTGGTGATCAACAGCCAGGGAGAAGTCGTCAAGTCGACGCCGCTGCAGTGTCAGACAGACAATGCCCATATGCAAACACGGATGCTGCGGGTGTTGCCGAATGGAAATTACCTGGCGCCGCACTTATTTGATTTTGCCGTCAAGGAATACAACCCCGATACGGGCGAGGTTGTCCGCTCGTTTGCAACGGATGACCGTGGCCGCGAGAAACGTGACTGGCCCTTCACCGCCATCCGCCTGAAAGATGGCAATACGCTGATCGCTTGCACAAACGGTAATCGGATTATCGAAGTCGATGCCAATGGCAAGATCGTTTGGAGCGTCACGAATGACGACCTTGGCGAAGATCTCTTCGACGATGCCTGCGGCGCGCAGCGTTTGCCGAACGGGAACACGGTGATCTCCAGCTATCACGCCAAAGGCGATGCGGTCAAACTGTTTGAAATCACGCGCGATAAGAAAGTCGTTTGGCGGTATTCGGGAATGAATGACGGGTTTCACCATTTCCAAATCCTCACGACCAACGGGAAGCCGGTCCAGGAAAACACTTGGAAATAGCGATCCGCGACTAGACCAATTCCGGCATGGGTTGAGCTTCGCCTTCGACCAGATATTGTGGGCGACCGTTGAGGTCGGTGATCGTGGTCTGGCCGGTATCGATGCCGAGATGTCGGAAGAGTGTGGCGTAGACTTCGCCAAACGTCACCGGGCGGGCGACCGCTTCTCCGGCGATGCGGTCGGTCGCGCCGATCACCTGTCCATGTTGCATTGCTCCACCAGCCATCAACGCACAATTCACTTTCGGCCAATGGTCGCGTCCGACTCGGGCACTGATTCTCGGCGTCCGGCCGAATTCTCCCCAGACGACGACGGCGCAATCTTCGGCGAGCCCTCGCTGATTGAGATCTTCCACCAGCGCGCTGAGGCATTGATCGAAGATTGGAAAATCCTCCGCTTCGCGCAGGAAGATGGAGTTATCGGCCCGCCCTTCGGTATTCCGTCCGCCGTGCCAGTCCCACTTGCTGTAGTTCAGCGTGACGACGCGGACACCGGCTTCGATTAAACGGCGGGCGAGCAGCAGGCTTTGCGGCACGCGCGGAGCGCCATTGCTGTCGATCATAATGGTCGGGTCGCCGGTCCCGTAACGCTCGACTGTACGCGGATCTTCTTGAGAGAGGTCCAAAGCCTCGGCCAGCTTCGATGAGGTGAGCAGCCCCATCGCTTGTTCAGTGAAGGCATCCAGACCCTCCATCGTCGAGGTCTGATCGATCTCCCGACGGATGACGTCCAACCCTTTGAGAAGCGATTTCCGGTCGGCCAGTCGATCGAGCGTGACGCCGTTGAGGACCATATCGTGTCGTGTCTCACCCATCGGTCGAAAGGGCGAGTGCGCTGCTCCCAGAAACCCCGGACCGGGTTCATTGTAAGGACCGTGGGTGCAGGTGTAGCACAGGCTGACAAAGGGCGGGGATTCGGGACGTGCCGGACCTTGTACTTTTGACACTATCGTCCCAAACTGCGGCCAGCCGCCTGATGGCTTTTGATTTTTGGGGTGGTGGCCGTTGAAAACTTGGATCGCATCGTGACCTGCTTGATTGCCAACCAGCGAGCGGATCACCGTCAACTTGTCCGCCATGGTGGCGAGCCGGGGAAACGCCTCGCAGATTTCAAATCCGGGAACATTGGTCGCGATCGGTCGCCATGGCCCGGCGATTTCCTTGGGGGCTTCCGGCTTGAGATCAAACATATCCTGGTGCGGCGGCCCGCCGACCAAGTAGATCATGATGACCGATTTTGGCGACTTGCTGCCCGACAGCGATTCCGCACGCAGCAGGTCCGGCAGCGACCACGCGCCGGCGGTTCCCATCGCGGCCAGACTCCCAATCCGCAGAACATCACGTCGCGAAACACCATCGCAAAATTCTCCAGTGGAGTGGGCGCGTCCTGCAATCGTCAACATACTCAGACTCCAGCAGACAGGAATGTTCCACGAACCGCACAATGTTCTGGCCATTCTGTTTATATCAACAAATCTACATGGATGCCATTCTGATCCTGGCTTATAATGCCGTGAGTGGCTGGCCCCGAAAAGTTGAAACCGCAGCGAACGGTTTTCCTTAAGCAGCTTTACGTGCGGATGCGCGTCAAGTAGAATCGCGTTCGACAGTTCATAGCCGGTCGCGTGAACAGGATGAACGTCATTTGACAGAATAATCTGCACCCGTAGCTCAACTGGATAGAGCATCGGTCTTCGGAACCGAGGGTTGGGGGTTCGAATCCCTCCGGGTGTACTTCACTAAAATAAATTCAGTCAAATCTTTTGACTTACAAGCTCCTCAGCGGATAGCTGGGGAGTTTTTTTATGGTTCTCACGAATTCCCCGGCGAATGCTGAATTCTTGTTAGGGGATTTTAGTTTTTCCTGGATTTCAACGGCGACTGTTTGGGTGGATCGTTGAGGGCCGTAGAGTGTCTCCGCTGCGGCATTTTGGCGATGCCTTGGGAGGAGTTTCGGCATCATAGCAGAGACACCCGTGTAGATGAGACGTTGAGCACAGCCTCGACGCATATTGTGGGGACTGGGAAGAGAGGGTCGTCACGCTTGCGAATGGTTTTCGCATCAATTCTGCGTTAGGGCGGGTGTGACCTTTTCGGTCTTTACTGGGAGTTGATGAATAAACCTCAGTTTCTCAACGACGGAATCGTTGAATATCTGGGGGACCAAATCGAGTAGCCCCATATCCCGGTTTAGTTCGTTGGCGATAATTCCCACCCGACTATAGGCTGCGAGCATGGAATCAAAGTTCTCGTAACTGGTGGTTACGAGGCCAAAATGTTCTGTCGTCGACAGAATGGTCGCCATATCCAAGTATGCCTGGAACGTTTCAGCAAAATCTTCCCAAGGATGCATGGAAGCGTATCCCGAGACATAGCTCTGTTGCCAGTTTTTGGCAGGGCCCTGCTGATAGTACCGCTTCTGAGAATCGGCATACGTTGGATTGCGCTCGTCTCCAAAGAGATGGCGACTCTCTTCCACTCGAAAATCTCTGACGAGCAAATCCCAATAATAGTGTCCGAGTTCGTGTCGAAAGTGACCGACAAGAGTTCGTTTGGGTTCTTGAAATTCGACGCGCGTTTTTTCACGTTCGACGCTGTCCGCTTCTCGCAGGCTGATGGTAATGCAACCGTCAGCGTGTCCTGTGGAGACTTTGCCGTTTTCATCGGATTTGAATTCAAACGTCAAATTCGGTTGGAGTGCGTTATTTCCAGAGACGGGAAATCCCAATCGCTCGACGACCCACAAGACTCGATGTTTGGCAGCTTCTAATTTTCTCCAAAGTGTCACATTTTCATTGCGTGATAGATCAGGGACGACCGAATTCAACCGACAGTAACTGCACAGCGCATTCACATCGTTCGCATCGAGCGCGCGATTGCAGGCGTCGTACTGTAAGTCGTTTGAGCAACGACGCAGTAGCGCCCCGCAAGCGGTGTTCCCGCATTGAAGCGCCCCTGAAGGCGTCTCTTCCACAGGTGTCACGTTTGCGCAGTGCGGGCACGTTACGGTGTCTCGTTTACAATTGACACAGAAATTGCTGTCGAAGAATAACGTGTTTCCGCACTGGCAGTTAAAAGTTTGCATGCGATTTTTTCTAAAAATGAAAGGTTCCTAATGACGGCAGTTGCCGGTTGTGATGCTATCGGACCTTATTTGCCAGCATGTTTTTGGTCATAGATCAATTCGTGGTCAATCACATCTCGAACAAAATCCTGTTCCAGCGACGCGTCTGAAGCATTGGAATGCAGCACAGAAATATCGCCTGTCGTTTCGAACACCACTGCCAAGACCTCATCGTACTTCAGCGCATTCGCTTCGCGGAGCTTTCCATAAACGTCCGACTGAGTCACGTTTGCTCGCTTTAGGTTTTCGTCAAGCATTTGATTGCCGGCCATCAACAGCAGCGGTTGGTTATCCACAAGCTGGCTGAAGCTGTGGGAATTGCGTCTAAAGAAAGCCAGCATCCATTGGCCCACGAACAAGACGGCCAAGGCCGTTAATCCAACAAACAGCGTCGGGGTCGAGCTTGATATCGTGGAAGCAAAAATTGATCCCACCGCCACGGTCATTGCGAAATCCGCAGCGGACATTTTTGAAAAACTTCTTAAGCCGACCAGCCTCGTGTAGATCAAGATGGCAGCGTAGGTGAGGACACCGGAGAGCAATACCATTCCTAATTCCGACCAATCGGAGTAAATCCATTCTTTAAACATGAAAATGCAAACTCCTTAAGGGGAGTGGTTGGTCGTCCGAGTTTTCGGACCGATGCGGTTCGCCGCCGTGAACTAGATGCTTGGTGTTCGCTAGTATTTTGGCCATGTGTCCGTTTTCCCGGAGAAGTACTGTCCTGCAACGCTGATGAAGAGGAAGTTAAGAAACGGACACTCTCGCCAACCGAAGTCCGCTGCTAGATGGGCGAGATAGACGCGATGCCTGGACAATCGCAAAAACTATGCCACTCGACAGGCCCCTCAAATAACAAAGCACGCATGTCGCTCGATCGCATGAATCCCTGCTATCTGGTGGACAGGAATGGCAAATTGCAAGCATTCGCCGGTCTGGAGCGGCGTAGAGAATAGGGCGGCGGATTGATCGCTTCGCAGTCAGTCTGGTCACCGGGCTACCTCTCCGCAGTGAATACGGCAGCCTAAACCGCACTGCCCGCTGCTTCGATCTCGAGAAGACCAGATCCGCTGAAGTTTGAAAGGGGCGTTCTGTCTCTACAAAGGTTCTATCTCTGCAAAGAATGAGCAGCTAACCGTGAGGAAATCCCGCAGGCTAAACAGCAAATACTTTGCATTCGCGTGCTAAACGTCGAGCCCTGCACGCGAGTTGCCGTGGCTGACAGTGTGAATCAAATTATCTGTCTGATCACATCCGGCGCGCCATTTGCAAGTTGATGTTTCTGGAGAGGACTCCGTTGAGCATCCCACAGCGTGAGGCGAAGAGAGCCGTGACCACAACGATGACAACAATCGAGCAATCAACATCTGCAGGCATCATGGCGGCAGTGGGCAACACTCCATTGGTACGGCTATCCCGGTATTTAGAGAATCCAACGGTCCAACTGTATGCCAAGCTCGAATGTTGCAATCCGGGCGGCAGCGCTAAGGATAGGCCCGCCTATGAAATGATTAAGGCCGGGTTAGAAGCAGGCCAGATTGATGCGACGTCGACCATCGTCGAATCGTCTTCGGGCAATATGGGAATTGGCTTGGCACAGGCTTGCGGCTTTTTTGGACTCAAGTTGATTTGCGTCGTGGATCCCCGTACGCAGGCACAAAACATCCAGATCATGCAGGCTTTGGGAGCTGAGGTCCAGATGGTGGAACGGCCGGTGGAAGATGATTTTTTACAAGCGCGTCTCAATCGTGTCTGCTGGTTGCTGGAGAATATTGAAGGAAGCTACTGGCCCAACCAGTATGCCAACGAATATAACCCACGGTCTCACGAACTAGGGACCATTCGAGAAATCGATGAGGAGCTGAACGGAGAGATCGACTTTCTTTTTGTCGCCACCAGCAGTACCGGCACTGCACGCGGTTGTCAGGATTATTTACGTCGCCATCGCCGACGGACTGAGGTTGTCGCCGTGGATGCGGTCGGCAGTGTCTTGTTTGGTGGAGAACCCGGCCCACGACATATCCCTGGTCTGGGAACCGGGCGGGTCCCCAAATTGGCTCGTGGTCAGGCGTTTGATTTCATTCGCCGCGTGACGGATCTGGACTGTGTAGTGGAATGTCGCCGATTGGCGAAGCGCGAGGCGATCTTAGCCGGAGGATCGGCAGGCGGCGTTCTATCAACCATCCGTGCCATGCAAGAACAACTGACAGGCAAGTCCTGTGTTGCGATCTTACATGATTCGGGCACACGCTACCTAGACACAGTCTTTAATGATGCCTGGGTGGAATCGACGCTGGGATGTTCATCGGCAGAGTTACAACGACTGATCCACTCTAGCACTCCTGTCAGCGAAGGGGTTGAAGATCAATGTCAAGTGCTAGCGTGAAAGACAACATAGTCGGTTCTCCGCAATCGAGTTGCGGAGAGGCACGGTTTCGAATCGCTGTTATCGGATGTGGTCCCAAAGGGCTGTTCTGTTTAGAGCGGTTGCTGGAGAGGCTCACTTCAGTAGAGAATCGTCGGGGGCTGGAAATTGTGATCTTTGAGCAGGCTCCCTACCCTGGTGCGGGGCAAGTGTACGATTTGCGTCAGCCGGACTACTTGCGCATGAATTTTGCATCACACAACATCAGTGCATGGCCGCCGAATGGTCACTTGAACTCGTTTCCCCAACCTACGCTGGTGGATTGGCTGCAGCAGTATTTTCCGCACATGGCAAAACCGGATGCGTTCATCCCCAGAGCTTTAGTCGGGGAGTATCTCCATTGGTGTTTTCAAGAGGTATTTAAGCAACTCAAGCGACTTGCCGCTGTTCGCATTGAACGCGCGTCCGTGTCGCAAATCACACGGGAGGGACAATCATGGCGTGTCGACTCCCCCCACGACTCCACGGTTTACGATGAAGTTCTCCTCACAGTGGGACACGAAGGTTGGCGAACGTCTTTGCCACAGAAGCTTGCGGGCCATCCAGCAGATGTGAATTCTGTGTTTCCCACCGAGAAGCAACTGTCGGTGGACCATGTTCGCCCCCAATCGACGGTGGTGATTCGAGGCTTCGGACTGACCGCTATCGATGCGATCCTGGCCATGACTGAAGGGCGTGGCGGACATCTGAAAAGACGTGATGGAAAATGGTTTTATACACCGTCAGGCCAGGAGCCGAGCACGATTATCCCCTGCTCCCGCTCAGGTAGACCGATGTTTGCCAAGCCGGTTCCGGGAAAAGCATTGGTCCCTGAAAAGGTTAAGAACATTTGGCCTCGATATCGCGAGGTATTGTTACAATTGCCGGCACAGACAGATGGATTGGATTTCGAACGTGACATGTGGCCGGTCATTCAAGACGCTGCGAAGTATGCCTTTAATCTTTGCGGAGGACGAGGCGCAAGACAGTGGTTTGACTCGTGGTACATGGTCGATTGTGATGGCCAAACAGCGGCGGAATTGATGCAGCAGTCCTACCGTGTGGCGATGGGTCAACAGAATCCATCCGCGGCTTGGGCATGGGGTGAAGCCTGGCGACAACTTTATCCGGCTTTGGTCGCGCGAATCAGCCACGGAGGGTTAAAGGACAATAGCTGGGCAGATTTCCACCCGTTGGCAGCGGAGATGGAACGCTTGGCCTTCGGTCCACCCGCTGAGAACCTAGGGCGACTGCTGGCATTAATTGAGCACCAGATTGTCGATCTACGCTTTGTGAGCGGTTGCTACCCAGGGACAGAGTCGAGATCCATCGAGACAGAATCAGGAACCACGCAACTCGCTGTCGACCACTTTGTGAATGCCGTCCTCCCCGCACCATCGGAACTGGCCCCGGAAGGATTGTTGGCAGCGTTGGTTCAAGACAGACTTGTTAGTCGGCATGAGCCTAGCCAAGCGTTGTTGGTCAACCGTGAGGCGCGTCCCTTGGACAGTGCTGGACACCCAACCGCTGGATTAGCACTTTTCGGGCGCTGCACAGAAGGGTGCATTTTAGGAAACGATACTTTGAGCCGGACGATGCACGATCATCCCGAGACTTGGGCAAATTCCGTTTGCAGGCATCTGCTCTGTTCGAAAGGCAAAACTCATGAATGAAGTGATTCTCGACCACCGGGATATTAACTGCGAAGAAGTCCGCAAAACAGATGCTGATCGGTTGCCATGCGAAGGAGTATTGCCGCTAAAGGGGCGGGTGGAACCTTGGATGCATTCGGCTTGCAACAGTGGTGCGCTACACCAGTGGGTGCAGCAGTACGGATCTCCATTGAATGTCGTTCATTCCGAACCATTGCAGCGAAATATTCGCCAATTCAACGATGTCGCCGAATCACGTGAACTCGACTTCCAGGTGTTTTTCGCCCGCAAAGCCAATAAATGCGCGACGTTTGTGGATGCCACCAACCAGATGAGTGCGGGGATCGATACCGCCAGTGAAATCGAACTTCGCCAAGCGTTGCAATGCGGTGTTCCTTCCAGTCGCATCATTTGCACTGCTGCGATCAAAAGCACGCAATTGCTGCGTTTGTGTGTCGACTCCCAGGTGACCATCGCGATTGACAATGCGGATGAGTTTCTGGCACTCAAAACGTTGGCCGCTGACAAGCAAATGCAGGCAAATATTGCCTTGCGGCTGAGTGGATTCCAGCATGCAAATGCCAAACTAGAATCACGATTTGGATTTGACGTCAATGAGGTCATGCCATTCGTATTCAAACATTTGCCCAACGCAGCAGACGATCATTTGAGGATTCAAGGACTACATTTTCATTTAGACGGATACTCAGCCGAGCAGCGAGTTTCCGCCATTCAACAGACGTTGAGCGTCATCCAGGAATTACGAAACGTTGGCCATTGCCCGTCATTCATTGATATCGGCGGCGGCATTCCGATGAGTTATTTGGAGTCCGAACATCAGTGGGATGACTTTTGGCGTGAGCATCGACGCGCACTCTTAGACCAGCGGACTCCGATCACATATCGCAATCATTCACTTGGCCTGAACGTTGTTCATGGCGAGATATTTGGTAAGGCGCACTGCTACCCCTTCTTCCAGCGACTGGTCGGAGCCGATTGGTTGGCACACATCCTGGATAGTGATTGCGCTGGACAAACGATTACTGAGGCCATTAACGATTACAAGCTCCAATTGCGTTGCGAACCTGGGCGTAGCCTTCTCGATGGTTGCGGGATGACGATTGCCCGTGTTGAGTTTCGCAAGCAGACCTCACAGGGCGATTGGCTGATTGGTTTATCGATGAATGGCACGCAATGCCGCACCTCCAGCGACGACTTTATGGTTGATCCGCTCCTGGTACGCAGCCCAGAGAACATAGAGGAATCCAATGGTGTCACTGACAACTGTCTGGAAGGCTATCTCGTCGGTGCCTCCTGCACCGAGTCGGATTTGTTGATTCAACGGAAGTTGCGATTTTCCGGAAATCTCCATCCTGGTGATCTCATCGTGTTCCCCAACACCGCTGGTTATTTCATGCACTTTCTGGAGAGCCGGACTCATTTGTATCCGTTGGCACGCAACATAATACTTCCGCGCGAGGTGAATGAGCCACCGAGACTCGATGCGATCGATGCAGAGTGAGAATATTCGTGACGCACGATCTCTCCGGGCAAGTTGGTGATTGCTTCTCGTTTGCATCCCGGCTAACGGGTGGTGAGAAGTTGAGGCAATTTACAACGATGGGTCGTGAGGTCGACATTAGATCCAACAGCTAGAGACCGTGCCTGGTTATCCGAAGAGGCTTGTGTGATATCACTCACTCAAATTTGATTCGGCCGCTTCAGTCATCTTCTCAACTTGCTCGGCCACCGACACTTGTTCACTCACCAACTTGACCGCTAAGCAAGACTGCTGTCGGATTGCTCCAGTTCTTCCTCTTCCTGCTTTTCAATCTGCATCTGCTTGCCGATTGCTTTGTGGTGCTCCCAGTTCCCGGTGGCTCCGGAACGACGCTCGTCGAGATTGGCGATGACTTCCTGGCGGCCGTAGAGGAGGAGTGTGTCGTGCTCTTCTAGGATGGTCTTGCCGCGGGGGGCTCCGAAATAGTTTCCATTTGCTTTTTCGACACCTAGCACAAGCACGCCCTCATCGGCCAGATTGAGGTCGCCCAGTGCCTGATTGGCGAGCCAGTCATCCGCTTGGACACTCAATTCCAGGACCACGTAGTCTCCCGTGAGATGCAACAACCCGGCATAGTCACGCACTTCCAGTGCGGTCCAACGCTTTAAGGCCCAACGAATGTACTTGGAAAGCTCACGGTCAATCCACCGGCTATGGGCGAACATCCACAGTACGGAGAGACTCGCTAACAGGCAGGTAATGCGGAACCAAATGTTCCCGGTAATGCCGGTCGCGGTCTGTGTCCCCATAAAGGAGAGGATCAACGACGACATTGCCGTGACGATTCCCGCATTACCCAATAGCATCAACAACATAATGATGCGTCGCCTTACGGGATGACGGACCACTTTTTCTGATTCGGTGGTGCTAAACCCCGTCCCAGAGAATGCCGAACGTGCTTGGAACCGCGCGAGTTCATTGGAGAGGCCCGTCAATGTCAGTGCTACGGACGCAATACGTACGACGACCATAGAAACAAGCACGACAACAATTAAGGAGATGATAGGAATCATTACGGGCGATTTGAGTTGGTTTTAGAAAAGGGGCGACAGACCAAGAATAATTTGCGTGACGAGATCATTCCGTTGTCTCGTCTTCTGACTTCTCGATTTCGATGTCCGCTCCCGGCACATCAATGTCAATATTTGATTCTGTGTCCATGTTATCTTCCGCGGCCGGTGCGGTGACGGGGTCGGGTTCTGTGGTCGACTGGTCGCATCCCGTTGCACAGAAAGTCGACAGTCCGAATAACGTCAGGCACAAAGCGTTCATCCAGTGACGCATGATTTTCTCCTAGTGATTATGGGGATATGATCCTATTGGCGTTGAGCGACATACGTTGAGATCCATCACTCCGCCTGCTGACATAACAAATCACTGGTTTCAAAACCTCATTGCGTGGGGGAGACCCTTTGCCCAAGGACGGGGTGACGCAATCGAGGATTTTGAAACCAGTTGATTCTGCAAAGTTGATTATTTCGTCTCTGCCAACTCTTTGGCTAACACTTGTTTTGCCGTTTCAACTTCGGCTTGCTTGCTTTGCCATTTCAAAGCGTCGAGCGATTTCATGTCATCGATCTCATCTTGCAGGCGTTCTTGGTGAGTGTGCAATTCTTCGATTTGCACCTCAATGGCATCTTTTTCCGCACCATCCAAGCCGTCGGCTTTTTCTTCCAAGGCTTCGATTCGTAATTCCGCTTCATGAACTTGGGCCTGGGCCTGCTTCAGGTAAGCATCGCGTGATTGCTGAGCTTTCAGTTTGGCTTCGATCCGATTGGCTTCTTGCTCTGCTTCTCGTGTTTCTTGCTCTTCTTCAGCAATCGCTTCGTTGGCTTCTTCACGCGCCTCTTGAGTCTCGCGTTGTTCTTCGTTCAACTCGTCGAAATTCGGCCGCATTACCTTTTGGCGTTCGGCTTCTGTTTCGTTCCGTTCCTCGTTGATTTCTTCTTGTGCGTCTTGGCGAGCGACCTGTGTTTCTTGCCGTTCTTCGATCACCTCGTTGCGAGCATCCGAAAGATCTTCGCGTGTGACATCTTGATTGCAACCAGATCCCACGGCGATGGCACTGCTACAAATTCCATACATTGTTACTCGAATAATCCGACTCATGTCTGTCTCCTGTTCTGAAAGACTGAAGTTGTAATCGCTGAATACTTGAAACTGATCTAATGCAAATCGCGGGCCAAACTTCCCGCAATGCATGGCGAAGTTGGATTGCTCTCGCAGAAGGCTGATTTACAGGAACGATTTGTAGAGAAACGGAACATGCAGAATTAGCGGGAGACCGCCGTCCGTAGGGCGTTGGAGCGGAAATGGCTTTCTTTTTCGAGCGTTGATCGCTCAACCTGGTTGAGTTGCGATCAATGGGTTGTGGAGCAAACCGTGGGGTTTAAGAATTCTAAGAGCAAGGGCTATCACGTATGCCGGGACGGTAGTAGAATGAGCTGAGTCCCTGGATGAACGAGGATACCTGAATGCACAAAGTGCTTGTGATCGATGACGACCGTACGGTTTTGCGGTTAGTGGAAAAAGCTCTCGCCGATGTCGACATCGAACTTTTTTCTGCTGAGACAGCTGAAGACGGAATGGCCCTGCTCAAGCAAGAGCAGCCCGACGCGCTCTTGTTGGACATTATGCTGCCGGACAAAACGGGGTTGGAACTGGCCCAGGAGATTCGCGCGTTTGATGCCAAGTTGCCGGTGGTCTTCATCACGGTCTCGGACGATAGTGACGTGGCCATTGAAGCGATGAAATTGGGCGCCTATGAATACGTGCTCAAGCCGCTGGGGATTGAGCAGATTCAGGATCTTGTTGAGCGGGGCTTGGAGACCCGGCGGTTGATGCAGGCTCCGGTACTGCTGCAGGAAAACAATGATCAATCGCTCGATGGCGAGGTCCTGGTTGGGCGCAGCCCGCAAATGCTTGAGGTCTATAAACAGATTGGGCGTGTGGCCGCCCAGGATGTGTCAGTCTTGATTCGCGGCGAAAGCGGAACCGGTAAAGAGCTCATCGCACGGGCCATCTATCAGCACAGCCATCGTGACGACAACTGTTTTTTAGCGGTCAATTGCGCTGCTTTGACCGATACCCTGCTGGAGAGCGAGTTATTCGGCCACGAGAAAGGCGCGTTTACGGGGGCGGATCACCGGCGAATCGGACGGTTTGAGCAGTGTAACGACGGCACCATCTTCCTGGATGAAGTGGGAGATATGTCACCGCTGACGCAGAGCAAAGTGCTGCGGTTACTGCAAGAACAGCGATTTGAGCGTGTGGGCGGCAGCGATATGATCCAGGTCGATGTGCGGATCATTTCCGCCACGAATTGTGATCTAGAACGGATGATTGAGGATAGTGAATATCGCCTCGATCTGTTCCATCGGCTCAACGCATTTGAGATTCATCTCCCGCCGTTGCGCGATCGCGGGAACGACATCCAACTGCTGATCGAACACTTTTTAGCAAGATTCAACCAGAAGCTCGGCAAGGGCATCACCGGGATCTCGGATGAAGCTATGGAGCTTCTCTTCGGCTACTCCTGGCCGGGCAATGTGCGGGAACTGCAAAGCGTACTTCGCAAAGCTATGCTGATGGCCACTGGCCCGGTACTTGTGCCGGAGTTTTTCCCTCAGGAATTACAAAGCAAGAAACCAGCAGAACCATCCGCCGCCACAGCGGATAACAAAGCCACCGACATTGCCGGCTTTCTGGATGAACGTGAGGCGGCCGGGTCCAACGACTTGCATGCGGAATCGACGGAGTGGATGGAGCGTTACCTGCTCTCGCGGATTTTGCAAAAGCACAATGGCAACCAGTCGAAGGCCGCTGAAGAATTGGGGATCACCCGGGGGAGCTTGCGGCACAAGATCAAGACGCTGGGGATCTCGATCAATCACGTAGTGAAAGCCGATGCCGATGCCGATGAAAGCCCTGATCCTGTAGGTGAAGACTGCGATTGCTGACTGACGCGACGATTGAATCGCTGGGTGCCCACCAACAAAAAAAATGCAGGTCGTTAAAAAAACGGCCTGCAACGGACGAGTCATACTTTTGCGGAATCCGAACTCACAAAAGTCGACTCGTTATTTTCGCGGTTTCGAGTCGTTAGCGTTTATCGATTTCGACTTCAATGTCGGCATCGCGGTCGTGTTTCACCTTGTAGCGTTTATACAGTTCGTTGGTGTATGAACGATCGGCGAAGTTCGGCCAATGCTCTTGGTCAAATCCGCGAGCCCCTTCCAACTGCTCCTGCGTAACATTCAGGACAGCAATATGCTCGTTCTTGTCATCCGGATTCGGTTGGCATTTGAACGCTTCGAAAGGTACGGCGAACATTTTGTCGCCCAAACCTAAAAACCCGCCATAGGTCACGGCTGCGTATTGAACGTCGCCATTATTGGCATTGATCACAAGATCTTGGATTTCACCCACGCTTTTGCCTTCCGGGTTTTGGATATTCAAACCATGGAGTTGGCTGGCACGGATGTTTGCACCTGCGGTCTTCTTGTCAATCGCCCCGGTCCGCTCACGCGCCGAGTTGGCAGCGGTCTCACGATGGGCTTTTCGGTGTTTCACCTTATAACGTCGATCGACGGTTCTGGTGAATTTTTGATCGGCAAAGTTGGGCCAATGGTCTTCATCAAACCCGCGATCCCCTTCGAGCTGTTCCTGCGTGACATCCAATACGAGGACGTATTCGTTCGCATCATCGGAGTCCTGACGGCAAGTGAAGGCGTCGTAAGGAACGGCAAACATTTTGTTTCCGATTCCTAGGATTCCACCGTAAGTGACTGCGGCGTAGCGGATGTTGCCGTGGTTGGCGTCGATCACCAAGTCACTGATTTCCCCCACGCTTTTGCCTTGTGGGTTATAGATATTCCTGCCCAACAGTTCGGTTGTGCGGACGTTGGCGCCGGCCGTTTTCTCGTCCAGCTTGCCGATTTTGTCCCGTTTCGTTGCCGGGGATTTGCGTTTTGTATTGGTGTCATCGTAGGCGATCGCCAGCATCGTGGCGGACGCCAAAAAGATGACGGCTAAACTACTGCTTATCAAGTGTGTGCGTTTCATGGCTTTTTCCTCCGTAAAAGTTCACTGTGGGAATTGGCTGCGACGTTTTGTGTTTGCCGTGACGATTACGAAATCTGCCGATAGCAATTGAGGGCACATACCCTTTGCGGTGCGTCGATACGCGTGCAGTTCGTGCGTCTGGGGCAATTAAAAAAAACGTGGCTTCAGTTGGAATGACGCATTCCGACTGCTCGTTTCAGCACGTGCAGGATTTCTCAAATGACTGAACCTGCTCTTCCGCTTTCTCGCGGGCAATTCCGTAACGTTCTTGAATTTTCCCAACGAGAACGTCCCGTTTTCCATCGATTGAATCCAGTTCGTCATCGGTCAGATCGCCCCATTTTTGTTTGGCTTGACCTTTGACCTGTTTCCATTTTCCTTCGATTTGATCCCAATTCATGTCTGTGCTCCTTGTTCATAGGTGACAATGTGCCGTCTGCGCGGCGTGTTAAAACAGATTTTGCGTTGCCGACAAGACAACGCCCGTTGTTCAGAGTGTCGGGTGGGCATCAATCACCTGTAACTGATTGATGACGTGATGCACTCCCGGTACTTTTGCTGCGATTGTTTGTGCAAGCTGCTTTTGATAGTAGGAGTTTGCCGTCCCGCGAAGCACGATCGTGGTTCCACGCGATTCGCATCGCACGCGGGTCAGCCGGTGGACCCCTAAACGCTGCATGGAATTCCAGA
Source organism: Symmachiella dynata (assembly GCF_007747995.1). Classification (NCBI taxonomy): domain Bacteria; kingdom Pseudomonadati; phylum Planctomycetota; class Planctomycetia; order Planctomycetales; family Planctomycetaceae; genus Symmachiella; species Symmachiella dynata. The sequence goes on from NZ_CP036276.1 coordinate 5,837,901, forward strand.
CCCGCTCGGCGAGTTGATCTTTTGAATGCTCCGAGGTTGCGTTGATGAACATGGTTCCATTTCTTTCACTCGACTCGCAATGAATTGTGCCTTGGGACAGGCTGACGAACATCTGATTTCGTCATCGCTCAATCAGCTTGTTCCCTGGTGAATAGCTTGCGGCCAATCCTCGACAAGTGGCGTTGTGCGGTAAGTGGCTGCGGCTAGTTTGACGCTCGGCTTTGATTGAAGCCGCCCTACGACTACCGCTTGCCATGCTTGTTACACCATCTGTTTTGCACATGCCGTGCCAATAGAAAATAATGCAGCGAGACTTCGGCGCATTTCTACATCGCGAAGTCTCCAAGGCTATTGATTGCGTGGAGATACTAGTCGGATCAGATTTCAAACAATTCCGTTGACCGCATTCACCACCATGAAATTGTGGTTGGTGGATAAAAATGGCGCACCGATATCTGGTTGCCGATCTACCGCAATGGTCGTTGAGCGTTCTCGCATTTGATCCAGCAACGGCGCATAACGGCTGGAGAACATCAGAGGGGGAGCAGAGCAGTTCTTTGTTGAACCGTCGGCTCTTTAAGCGACCGACGGCTCAGTCGGATTACATCTACAGATAAATCATCCGTCATCGAGACTCGCGTGACGTGTGGTCGATTTCAAACCACACGGCAGCACGTTTTGCAAGCGCGTCTGGCGACACTGAAGTTTCAACTCGCCAACATATGAGCATCCGCTTTTGTTTGGCTAAGCGGGCAGCGCTGACTATTCTCGATATTTTGCCAATGCGAGGTCGAGTTGTGCGACGTGTTGCTCGAGTTGTGTTTGCAATGCTTTCGCCCCCGTCAAATCGCCGGCTTTGCCAAGTTGCTCTAACTCGTTGGCCGTGGAGAGACAGTTCTCAGCACCGAAATTGGCAGCGATGCCTTTGAGGCTGTGCGCTGCGTGTTGCACGGCTGAGGGGTCGGCGGCGTCGATTGCTTTCCCGAGATCCTCAAGCAGCTTGGGTGAGTCTTCTTGAAAGTAGCCGATAAACTCCAGAAACAGGTTCTTGTCCCCATTCAGGCGCCGCATCGTGCCTGCATAATCGACAACGTCATCTGGCGAAGCGGGTAACTCCGGCTGTGGTGTAGAAGATGCGTTCTCAACAATTTCAGCGGATTCTTCAAAGTCATAATCGTCTTCGAGATCGTGTAGGTTGTCGCGGCCGAGAGAGGCATTTTCTACCAACTGGACCAGTTCCTCCACATCAACTGGCTTGGAGAGGTAGGCATCCATGCCGGCCGCTAAACATTTCTCGCGATCTCCCCGCATGGCGTGGGCGGTCATGGCAATGATGGGTGTTGATTTTTTAGAATCATTTTCAACGGCGCGTATTTTTGCAGTCGCTTTATAACCGTCCATGACCGGCATTTGCACATCCATCAAGATCACATCGAAGGCCCGATCATGGTACAACTGAATCGCTTCCTGGCCGTTCTGAGCAACGGTGACCGTATGCCCGTACTTTTGTAGGATGATTCTCACGACTTTCTGATTGGCGGGTGTATCCTCCGCCAGCAAAACCGAAAGCGACCGATGTGAGGTGCGGTTGTTGTGTGGGTTCACTTCGTCATTGGTTTCGTCGACTTGGACATGCATGGCCTGCATGACGGCGTCCAACAGGTCGGATTGCGAGACCGGTTTCTGTAAAAAGTGATCGACTCCAGACTCGGTTTCCCGCTGTTTGAATTCCTGTCGATCAGACGAAGAGATCATCAAGATAATTGGCGGCGGATTGGTGGTTCGTTCGCAGATACGTCGCGATAACGTATATCCGTCTACTCCCGGCATCTGCGCGTCGAGGATGACTAACGGATAGGGAGCACCGTTTTCGCATGCTCGATCCATCCGGCGAATCGCTTGTTCGGCTCCCTCCACGGTATCGGGTTGCATGGACCAATTCTTCAACATTTGGGCTAGAATGCGACGGTTCGTCTCGTTGTCATCCACGACCAGAACCGGCAAATTTTGCAGTTGCTTGAGCGACAATCCTTCCGACGGTTTTCTCGTCGCGATCGATTGACGGGCAAGTGTCACCTGAAACGACAGACAACTTCCTTTCTCCGGTTCGCTTTCGACGGAGAGTTTTCCGCCCATTAAACGCAGTAGCTGGTTGCAGATGGCCAGTCCCAGACCCGTTCCTCCATGTCGCCTGGTGGAAGAGGCATCGACTTGAGTGAACGGTTCGAGAATGCGGCGTTGGTCATCCGGAAGAATACCGACGCCGGTATCGCGAACCGAAAAACGGAGTCGCACTTTACTGGGCCATTTTTTCAATGTTTCCACAGCAACGACCACTTCGCCGGCATCGGTGAATTTCACCGCATTATTGATGAGGTTGGTCAAAACTTGCTTAAGCCTAACCGTGTCGCCCACTAATTCGTCGGGGACATTGCTTGCCACATCGCAGGCCAATTCCAACCCTTTATCAAACGCATGCAGCGATAGCGGCTTGATGGCCACATCCAGCATTTCGCGTAGATGAAACGGTTCGTTTTCGATCGTAAATTTCCCGGACTCCAGCTTCGAGAAGTCGAGGATGTCGTTCACCAACGTCAGCAACGAGTGCGCTGACTCGTTGGCTGTTCGAATGTAGTCCTCCACATCGTCTGTCAACTTTTCACCGAGTGCGATTTGCGTCATGCCAATAATTGCGTTCATGGGCGTTCGCAATTCATGACTGACATTGGCTAGAAATTCTGCGCGCGAGCGATTGGCTTTTTCGGCATCTTCCTTGGCGACAAACAGCTCTTTTTGTTGCCGTTTACGTTCGGTGATATCTCGCTCGATCGTTGACGAGCCAATGTCCACCCCGTTCTCATCGGCGATCGGCGATACGGTGACGGAGACGGAGAGTAATTGCCCATCTTTTCGTTTCCGGATCGTTTCAAATTGTTCCAACCGCCTCCCCGAATGTATCGCCTCGGTGATGACTTTCGTTTCTTCTTCAATATCCGGCGGCAAGAGAAAATCGATGGTTCTACCAAGCGTTTCTTCTTCCCGATAGCCATAGACGCGTTCGGCCCCCAAGTTCCAACTGTTGATCGTGCCATCGATGTCGATGCCGATGATTGCGTCGTAGGAAGAATCGACAAGTGCCGCCAAGCGAGCCCGATATTTTGAGTTTTCGCTCTTCTGCGAAATATCGCGGACAAAGGCATTGAAGAGGACTTTGCCGTCAAGCGACACGGCAACGACGCTCAATTCGATGGGGAATTCTTCTCCGTTTTTTCGTAAGGCGGTCAGCTCCACCCGTTGGCCCAGGATCGGTCCCATCCCCGTTTTAAGAAATCGCGCTAACCCTTGGCGTTGAGCGGTCCGATATTCCGGCGGGATGATGCGCGATGCGAGTTCTTCACCAACAACTTCTGATCGTGTCCAACCAAACGTGGTTTCCGCCTGGGCATTCCAGTCCACGATGCGGCCGCGTTGGTCAATCGAGACGACGGCATCCATCGCAGTTTCAACGATGCTGCTGCGATAACGTTCTCGACTGAGTAGCGTACGTTTGGCACGCACGATTTTACCACACAAGGCGGCCGTCAACCAAATGGCGAACATCCCCAACAGCCGGTTCATGACGGAGATCCAAACAACCTCGTCACTCGTTGAAGAGATATACAGGTCGATCACCAACATGACCGAACATAATGCCGCGGTGGCGTAGATATCTAAAGCTTTTCCGGTTCGGAAAGCCAACCAGATAATCGGCAAATACAATATGTAGCCAGCCACATCGACTGCCAGAAACGAATCGAGCAGAAACACTGCTCCAACGGCCGCTAAGACACTCACGCGTGCCAAGACGTACGATTCACGCGAGTTATCCACGACGTCTTGGAACGGCATCGAGTCAGAATTCATACGGCCTACCTTCATCACTGACACTGAACACAAAGAGCATCAGTATAGCCAATCTGTCCGTGATCCAGCTAACGAGACGAGAGAGATCAACGGAAGTGGCCCCAGTCTGCTCCTTGCTGCGCAGCATTTTTCGCGACGTCGCAATCAACAGTGCTCCATGCCTCCGCCACCCAATGGGAGATCCTACCAGGGCTTCAATTTCCAGCCCAGTACAAAGCCGATTCCAAACGCCCATAAGGTCACGACCTCGGGTCGTTCTTGAGCGTACTGTTTCATGCACTCAATCGCCGCATCGCCGGCCGACATGGCCTCTTGACCTGCGAGATGAATCGGCTTCGAGTGACGTTCATGGGATTGGATATTCATATCGTCTGTCATCGATTGCTCCTTTGTGGCAGAACTGAAGCAAGTTCACTTCTCAGGATTACCTTGAAAGTGACTTGCCCTGGGGTTTCCATATGGTCATATCGAACGGGTCTGTTTTTCCGCAGTCCCTTTTAACGCGAGTTTTATCCACGTCAGGTTGCTGCGAAATTCTTGTTTGGATCGACGGAATGCGTTAAACGACTTGCCCATCCACAGCCAGCCGGCGATACCGCTCAGGCTGGCGATGATCAGGCCGGTTACGGTTGCTATTAAAAATGCCAACCAAGTTTGCAGGCCGGCTTGAACCAGCCCCAAAGCCAATGTTGCCAAGGCCATCGGAACACAGCCCAATGCGACGACCAGTGTGATCGCCAGCGCGATGAGCGGTTTGGCAGTGCGTTTCAGATAATCCTCGGCATCGACCTTGAGCAGTTCGGCCTGCAATTCGGCTAAGGAGACGACGTCGTGTGCGAACTGGCCCACATTGCGGGCGACGGTGCGCGGTGGAAAGTGCGTTGAGCCGTTGTGTTCACTCATTTTCGTTTCACCCACCAACCCAGAACCAGACCGGTCGCGACTGCCGCCCCCAATGCCACTGCCGGGTTAGCAGAGACGACTTGTTCCAGTTTTTTGACGAGTTGTTTCCCCTGCCCTAATGCGGCAGCTGCGATTTCTTCGGGGCTACCACATTCGGTGAATGATTTTGGATCGATACTGTGATCGGCGAGGGGCGAGTCGGTCATACGGTTCGTCATTGATTTCTCCATCGAGTTGTATTGTTGAGTCAAAAAGCGAATGTTGACGCGCATCACTCGGTATCAGCGGCGATCTGCTCGCCACCTTGTTGGCCGAAATAATTCCCGGCGTAAGCGACAGCGCCACGCATGGCCATTGTCCCCATGAGACTTAACAAGGTGCTGGTCACGCTGCCGCGAGATTGCGGCTTTGGGTTCGCTTCGACGACTAATTTGTGTTTTTTTGCCAATTTGATCAGCGTGTCCGCATCGGGAGCCACGAGTTCCACCTGCTTGGGAACCACGGCATAGCCGGCGGCAAGCGCGGCCCCCATACAAACCCACGGATATCGTTTGACATAGGTTCGCCAATTCGTCATCTCGCGTGTCGATTCAGCAATATCGTCCACGCCCTCTTTGAGTTCGTGGCGCACGTTTTGCATTTTTCGTCGGATGTCGTCGGCGGGACTGATCATGGCAATGCTTTGGGGGGTTCCGTATCAGGATGATTAGCAGACCGTTAACAAAAGGGTGCCACTGGCGACTTATCCGCCAGTGCAAACGGTGTGACCTGAAAAACACTGCTGGGCAAGCCAGCGGTGGCACCCGACTTTCGATATTTTGCGATTCTTAACAGGCTGTTAACGTTTCATAAACGAATCAGGCACGACCGCACTTAAGGAGTCCAACAGTTGTGCGCCCAACCGCTCCGCGGCCGCCGCCCTGCGCGGCGGCCCGGAGTCAGAGAGTAGGCTGACCACTGTCAGTCCGACCCCCACACCTAACCCAAAGGTGACAAGTGCGGAGGACAATGCGTGATCACCGACAAAATCCTTCGACTGCTCGGTGATTGATTCCTGAATATCGTCCAAACGATTACGAGGTTCAGACATGGTCACTTTCTCCAAAAGGTGACATATTCAAAAGTTGAATCAGCAGGTCAGATTATGACGGTCGGCGTATCGACCCCGTCACGGCACTGATCAAAAACAACACGAGGAAAACGACGAACAAGATTTTTGCAACACCGGCGAAACTGGCAGCGATGCCGGTAAATCCCAAAACAGCGAAAGCCAACGCCACGATCAATAAGAAAATTGCCAGATTTAACATTTCAAACTCCTTGAGGTGAAAGGGAAAAGAGGGTGAACAGTTGCGGTATTATCGAGACCGCAAAGCGAGACCGAGCACGACACCGGTGATTAACCCGGCGCCAAAACAGACTGCTAAAGATTCCGCGGGACGGCGACGGACTAGCTCTTCGGTTTGCTTGTATCCATCGCGCATTTGATCAGCGGCCCGCGTTGCAGCCACTCTGGCTGACTCGCCAGCATGCGCCGCATAGTCACTGACATTGTCGGCGACATCGTGGACACCTTGGCGGACGGCATCCGAGACTTTTTCGACCGTGGAAGTTGAGTTGCTCACGATCTCTTCGAGAAAGTCTTCCACATCGCCACGAGCCTCGCCGGTCTTCCGCTGAATCATTCCGACCAGCTGAGCGGCGTTGCCGTCGAATTGTTTTAATTCGTTGTCCGTCAGTTCTCCCCAACGGTCGAGTAATTTGCCTTGAATTTCATTCCAGTGCCCTTGCAAAACTTGTTTATTGAGCATGACGTGTTCCCTTGTGTTTTATGTGTTGTCGAATAAGAAACCATCGGACGGGTGGGGATGACCTCAGATGACCTTCATCACCAAAAGCACGATCACAATGATGAGAAGCAGGCCCACGCCGCCGCTGGGTCCATACCCCCAATTCCGACTGTGCGGCCATGTCGGCACTGCGCCGAGAAGCAGCAAGATCAAAATGATCAGCAAGATGGTTCCCAACATGGCGGTCTCCCCGATGAGTTGTATGTCTTAAAGTTTTGAGCAACGAAACGACGAAAGAGCAGGTTCCGTGCCAATCGCCAATTCTCATAAAATCCGCTGAAATACGAGGGCGATTGAAGCAGCAATAGAGACACTTCCGCAAATTTCGCGCGACGTGCGGTCAAGCTGAGCGCTCAACGATCAAGCCTGTTCGCCATCCCCTCACATGCAGAAGGCTCCCCCTCAACGCCCCCGACAGAACGCGGCATGAGGGAACGGATCAGCGGATGCAGTCGTCGCGCCGGCGGCAATATTTGGGAGCGCTCGACGTACCTCTTAGGTTTCGAGCTTATCAGGCTTCCAGCTCATTCCACCGAAAGGCAAGCTCGGTGGACGTCAGTCAATCGTCACTCCACCACTCTGAGTGTTCAACGACCGGTCTCAGCCACCAAAAACGCTCAAATTCCGCGATTTTAGTGTTCGGCACACGGCTTGCTTTAACCACATAGAAGAGGAAGCTGGTTGACCAAGCACTGAACTTAAAAAATCAAGGAGATGGTCGTGAACACCACCGAAACTTTGACGTATCGCTGCCCGCACTGTACTGCAGTGATGGATGTGGAATCACAACTGATTGGAGAAAACATCGCGTGTGTCGACTGCGGCAAGCCGATTCAAATCGAGGCGCCGCAGTCAATCCCGGTCAGCGAAACTTCATCGACCGGTGTTCAGAGTCCCCCGGTGGTTGAAGTGCCCGCCGATGAAGAGCGGACTCTTCAAACGCTGCACCCAGCGATGTTTCGCAACCATCCTTTCATCTACCTGGGCATCGTATTGTTGTTTGCCCTCGGTTTGGCAGGTCTCGTGTTATTCCTTGCGGCTGAGGCGAACGTCGATCTTGTCGCGTGGGACCTCAACAACTGGGACGTGCTGGAAGGGGAATCGTTGCTGTGGATCAGCCTGGCGTTGATGGCGGTCAGCACTGTCACTTACTTGGCTTGGCGAATCAAGATCATGTTTGTCACTTTGCAGGTCACAACGGACCGTTGCATCTTTCAGCGAGGGCTCATCGCACGCACCACCTCTGAAGTCCGACACGATGACGTTCGTAATATGCAGATCGATCAAACCGTCCTCCAGCGCATACTGGGTGTGGGCTCGCTGGCCATCTCCAGCTCTGGACAAGATGACTTTGAAATCCGCGCCAAAGGGATTCCACAACCTGAATCCGTGGTGGAAACCATTCGGAATTACCAATAAGTCTGGGCCGTGTTGTCGTTAGTCGGTTGTCTGTTAAAAAATGCCTCAAGCGCGAGACAAGGGATATCTGTCATGGTAGATAAAAACGCGGCAACGCATGGTTCAGGACGTTCGTACACGCTGTTGATCTTGGCATTCGTGATTGCCGCGCTCTATTTGGCCAAAGAGATATTATTGCCGCTTTCTCTCGCCATCTTGCTAAGCTTCGTCCTCACCCCCCTGGTGAGCCGTTTGGAACGGTTGCGTCTTGGGCGAATCCCTTCAGTGATCATCGTATGTGCGATTGCATTCTCTGCCATTGGAGGCGCGGGCTGGCTGGCTACGAATCAACTCATTGAGTTGAGTACGCGACTGCCGGATTATAAAGACAATCTGATCGATAAGATCCACAACCTGCAAAACGGGACCGGTGAGAAACTCGAAAAGGCCAAGCAAGCACTCGAAGACATTGGCACAGAATTGTCGGAAGGCGGCGACGTTGCCGACAAAGAGCAAGATTCCGCCGAGACCTCTGATCAGCCGGCATTGCAGAAAAACATACTGGGGTGGCTAAACCCTCAAAAACAGGCCGATGGCTCGAAAGACAACCCGGTGGAAGTCAAAGTGGTCTCCCTGCCCCCTTCCCCGTTGAATCAGATTCAAACGTGGTTGGGGCCGCTTGTGGCGCCATTGTCCACGGCGGGTATCGTCGTCGTGCTGGTGGTTTTTATTCTGGTCAAGCGAGAAGATTTGCGGAATCGGGTGATCCAACTCGTCGGCACTTCGAAACTGTACGCCACAACAGAAGCGATCGAAGACGCCACCGACCGCTTGAGCCGTTATCTACGGATGCAGTTGTTGATCAACATCATTTATGGTGTCGTCGTTGCTGTTACTTTGATGTTTTTGGACGTCCCCAACGCGATTCTGTGGGGCGTGATGGGGACGATGCTGCGGTTCTTGCCATATATCGGTCCCTGGATCTCAGCCGCTATGCCGATCGCACTGACAATGGCGATCTCCGATGGCTGGTCGCTTCCCTTGATGACCATCGGACTGTTCGTCAGCTTGGAACTGGTGGTGAACAATGTGCTGGAACCTTGGTTGTACGGCAGTAGCATTGGTGTCTCATCGTTGGGTGTTATCCTCGCAGCGATTTTCTGGACCTGGCTGTGGGGACCGGTGGGATTGGTACTGGCGATGCCGTTGACGGTCTGTTTGGTGGTTCTAGGCAAGTATGTTCCGCAACTCGGTTTCCTGCCATTATTGTTAGGAGACCGCTCAGCTCTTGAGCCGTATGAACAGATGTATCAAAGATTATTGACGGCAGAAGACTATGAAGCGAACGAATTGGCTGAAGAGTACCTCAAAAATGCGAGCGTGACGGAATTTTATGACGACGTGTTGATGCCCGCCCTGCAGTTGGCCGAGCAAGACCGACATGCGGCTCTGCTCAGCGAACAACAAGAAACCGTGGTGAACGACTCTGCACGAGAACTCGTCGAGGAGTTGGGCGAACGATTGCCCCAAGAACCACTGCCGGAGAACGGGGCTTGCGGACCAGAGGCTCAGGAGCACGTACTTTGTATTCCGGTGCGCGACCAAGCTGATGAAACGGTCGCGTTAATGACCGGTCAACTGCTGCGGTCTGAAGGATGTCACGTCGAAGTGGGATCAATCGATATGCTGGCGAGTGAAGCGATCAACCGGATTGAAACTCAACAGTGCCAAATCGCGATCCTCATCCTGCTGCCGCCGCTGGGGGCACGCAAGGGACGCTACCTTTGTAAACGGTTGAGCCAGCAGTACCCCGATTTGCAAATCGTCGTTGCACTGATGCATGGTGAAAAGTACGGCAAATCGAAGCAACGTTTATTAAATGCCGGGGCCAACGTCGTTGCAACGAGTCTGCCGGACTTAATCACCTCCGTACGCCAGGCACGCTTCAATGTCCAACAAGCGTCCCACTCGCACAGTTCCACAGAGGAGTCCGTCCCAGTAGAGCAAAATGCCGTCCCTGTTGCCGCCGCACAGCCCGTTGATCACCAACCCTAAAGTATTTCCGGATCATTATTAATCCCTGCATTCTGCTTTGCCCCGTATCTGGTCGTTAAGCAGCCAATTCGAAAGTTGATCTACCAATTGAGAGGAGTTTTCGATGAAATTATCACAATTCATCGCTGTTTTGGGCAGCTAGAAATGCTTGGCATGCTATCTGCAGTATAGATGGAATTACTACATTTTCAGGAGATATCAACGACAACTGATCGGAGAAATCCCATGACATCCGAATCTCAAAATAGACTCAATCAAAGAACGATTACCGCTTTGCAAGAACTCATCGAGATTAATCTCGATAGCTATAACGGGTTTACGAAGGCAGCGAATCTGATCGAGGATACGACATTACAACATCATTTTGCCGGCGTCGCCCAGGAACGAATTAGGCAGGCTGTCGGTCTACAGCAACTCATTGACAGTGATGATGAGCAACCGCTAATCGAAGGCAGTATCGCCGGACGAATTCATCGAGCGATCATGGATTGGAAAGATACGTTTAGTGAAGGGCCCAATGCGGTATTGACCGAAGTGAAACGCGGCGAAGACTACATCAAAGCCAAATACGAGGCTGTACTCTCACGAACGGCCGGTAGCAAAGCGGCTGGCCTTCTCAAACGCCAATACGCCGCCGTTCAACAGGCACGCAACCGCATTTGCGAACTTCGCACGAAATTTACCGCGACCTAATTCTCGACGTCGCCGTTGACGTTGAGAGGGAAGCATGTTGGTATGCCATGAGGTCGAGTGCGTATTCCACTGGTTTGGATTGCCGACTTCACTCAGATCGAATACGGTTTGCTCGTCTCCATGTTACCTTCGAACGACAGTCTCTTTTGAAAAGATCAAACAGATGTCATTTCTTGAAATCCTGGTGTTGTTATTAATTGCTGGAATCTGTGGCGGACTGGCACAGGCGCTCTGTGGCTATTCTCGCGGAGGGTGTCTGATCTCCATCGTGATTGGGTTCATTGGTGCCTTCTTGGGCACATGGCTGGCGCGACTCGCTGAATTGCCAGAGATGTTCGCCATCACCATTGGCGACACAACCTTCCCAATCCTCTGGTCAATTATTGGCGGGGCACTGTTTGCCGCCATCATAGGTTTCATCACACAACGTCCGTCCAAATAAAGTTACTCTTCCCCTTTCGGTTGGCTGGCCGACCAGGCGCTCGTCATCGATAGGTCCGCAGCACTCCGTCAATCGCCAGCAGCTTTGATCAATTCATTGAGGAGGTATCAAGATGAGTGATTCCCGTGAAGATCTGGAAGCGCGCGTCGAAAAACTCGAACATGAACTTCAGGTTGAACAAAATTCGCACAAGGCAAAGAAGTCCGTTCGCGCCCGCTCCCACAAAAAACTCCTTGGTTTGCCGCTCTACGATGTCGCCATCGGTCCCGATTTTGAGAGCGGCGAGGCACGCGGGCATGCCAAAGGGATTTTCGCCATCGGTGATCAAGCCACCGGAGTGATCGCTGTCGGGGGCATCGCTCAAGGCGGGGTGGCCATTGGCGGACTGGCGTGTGGACTTTTGAGTTTAGGGGGCTGCGCGTTCGGTCTGTTGGGAGTTGTCGGTGGCGTGGCCCTTGGTGGATTCGCTTACGGGGGAGTGGCGGTCGGGTTGAAAGCCATTGGCGGTGTTGCTGTCGATCCGGGATGGTTTGGCGACGCACAATTGCCCATCACCAAGCCGTAAAACTGCTGTCGCTCTCAGGTCGGCAGGTTGGGCGACGCCACATAATCGGCACCGACAATCACTTTCAGAGCAGAGGGACAGATCTCGAACTCTACGGTGCCCTTGGTGAGCAAATTTCCGTCAGCGGTGAAGGCCATCGGCGGGTCCGATTCAATACGGACTTTTTTTGTGCGCTGGAAAAGAATGTTCTCATTTTCCCGATAGTCACCCAACGCATAATCGGTGGCGAGACCGGCGATTTGTATCGGCTCGCAATCGCGGACGATCACAACATCCATGAAGCCATCTTCAAGACTCGCGTCTGGTGCAACCGTGAGACCGGTGCCCGATGTGCGACCGTTGGCCACAAAAACATTCAGCGCCTCGATCTGTTGCGGGGGGTGGTCGTCAAACTGCACGGTTAAGTCATAGCAAATCAACTCCGACAGGACGTCGACCACACCGCGGAGATAGACCAGCGGGCCCCAGAATTGTTTCATGTCAGCGGTCAATTGATCCATGAATTGACCGGTGTTGCCTCCCGTGGCCATGTTGCTGAAGTGTGAGCATTCGCTGTCGTTCACAGCCCGGACGAGGTCAACCTGCCTTGTCTCAGCCACATCGACAAGTTCGGCCGCCTGCTGAACGTCGAGAGGAATGGCCAGCGTCCGGCAAAAGTCGTTTCCGGTCCCTAACGGCAGGATCCCTAAGGTCGACGTGGCACCTGCATGCATTAACCCCTGCACGGCAGAGTTCACGGTCCCGTCCCCCCCGGCAGCAATCACCGTCTGAGCACCGTTGCGGGAGACCTGTTCCACCAGCTTGCGTGCTTCTGCATCCGAACCAGGTTGATGCACCGTCACATCAGGGCGGCTTTGAAACAACGCCAGCACATCTTGATTCGCCTCAGCAGAGCCGGCGTGACTGTTCCAGAGAAGATGAATGGGCGTTTCACTCATGGGTGAGCTTTCTTTAATCCTTGAGCACATTGAGTCAGGCTGGACAACACTGTTCGCCCTCCCATCGAGTTGGTTGTTCGGCGACCATTTCCAGGTCATCTCAGCCGGAAGCCAATGCAATATTTCCATCAGCCATGGCGAAATCAACTCAATTCCAAACGTTTTGCGTCAAAAAACGCTCCCGGGTTATCGCATAGGCAGGATCGGCACGGCAACTGCTCTTAAAAGAAAACTATTGCGAGAAATGCAAAACGAACCTTCGAATCTTCACTAAGACAGTCAGTTGAGGTCAATCATGACTAAAGAACTCGTGTTCAACGCCTTGAATGAACAAGTCGGATCAGAATTATCGGCGTGGTATTCCTATCTAGGAATGTCAGCTTGGTGCTCGTCACAACAACTCAACGGCAGTGCGAGATGGCTGCGGGCACAGGCCCAGGAAGAGTACACGCATGCGATGAAACTCTATGATTTCTTGGTCGAACGGAATGCCCCCGTGCAATTGAAGCAGATCGAACCTCCCCAAGCAGAGTTTGAATCGATTGTCGAAATCTTTCACGCTGCATTGAAGCAGGAGGAAGAGAACACACAGCGGATCGACGCTATCTTTCAAATGGCATTGGACCAACGCGCATTCGCTTCGCTTGTCGAGCTGCAGTGGTTCATCACGGAGCAGGTTGAAGAGGAAAAAACGGCCCGTGAAAACCTGGCCAAAGTCAAAATGGTCAGCCAGGATCCGGCAGCCATCCTGGAATTCGACCGCGTGTTAGGGGAACGCGACTTGGTGCTGGACACCAGCCCCGCTTAATGCTGGCCGATGAGCCGGTTGAAAAAGGGTGCCACGGGCGGCTTGTCCGCCAGTGCTAACTGTGTGACGGGCAAAAACAGTGCGGGACAAGCCAGCAGTAGCACCCGACTCGCATATGTTTTTTTTTCAACGGACTGTTATACCGCCGTCATCAACGCTGGCACTGAATCTCTCATCATTTTCAACAAAAAACGATTTACCAGGAGTCCAAAATGTCTAACCAGGTTTCGCCCGTTTCCCACGATGTAAAATCACCGACGGCAGATGTCATCCGTATTTTATTGGCCATCCTGTTACCCCCGGTCGGGGTGTTTTTACAGGTCGGCTTGGGAATGCATTTCTGGCTGAATATTCTGCTGACGATTCTGGGATACGTCCCGGGGATCATTCATGCGGTCTGGATTATTGTGCGGAAATGAACCTGGAATGTATTTCTTGAAAGGACACTTGTCATTCTTGAGCTCCTTAAAAGGAGTCCCGACGAGTGTATGGTCGACACGTGATTGACTTCATGCACGAGCATCACGGCTGAAGGAGTACTATGGAACAGCTTGCCCTACTATCATCGGCCGTCAATTTGAACACGGTCGCCGTGACGGTCTCGATCTTGGTCGTGTTCGCGATTCTGGTCACGATCGTGCTGCGCAGACGCAGAGAAAATGTTTGGCAAGCGTTCGCCCGGCGAAACGGATTTCAGTACACCGTTGTCGAGGGGCAACCCCAGGTCACGGGGCTGCTTGAGGGACGCCGTTTTGAATTGGCGATTTCTCCGGAAAGCTCTGATACAGGGCCACTGGGTGTGGAAGTCATTTCCATGGCTGTTTTCCTACATCATCCCCCGCCAGGCAATCTGCACCTCGAATCCGCCGGCGGCTTGGTGGGGGATGTGCAATTGGCCTTCAATGAGCAGCGATACCAAACTGGTAATGAAGAGTTTGACCAGAATGTGAATGTCGAAATCACTGAGTCCGCAGATGGAGTGGCTTGGCTCACCCCCAAAAAGCAGCAGGCGTTTTTGCAACTGGTTCTGGCGACTCCGACCGACACCTATCAACTTGCGGCCGGGCAATTGCGATGGCAATGCCGGACAGCCATTAGTGTTCCCGACAAACTTGATGAGCATCTCAGATCACTCGCGACCGCTGTGCGCGAACTGGATGCCCCACCCCAGGTGTGAGGCAAGCACGGCGCCTCGTACAAAGTGATCTGCTCAGCGCTGCGCTCCGGGAATCCGCCAGCATCCAGGTGATGAGCGAGAATGATTTGGCTCGCTTCGACATGCTTGTCGGTGCCGTGTCTCAGAAGTCCATCTGTTGGAACTGACGACGCTCCGGCGTTTGCAGGCCACTTCCAGGCGGGTTGGCCAGGAAGGTTGGCCAGGAACGAGATAGGCAGTTTCAGCACAACATCTTGGAACGCATGCTGTGCGAACGTATCTCGAAATGCGAACAGTTTCGCAGTCCTGCCAGTACTCCTAAACCCCCAGGCAACGAGTGAATAATCGGTAACTCTTACCTGGATTCCAATTTCCTGGGGGATTCGACTCAACTTACGGCTCGAATATTCCGAACAATCAGAATACTGCGAACATTCATTACAACCGTCAAAGTCTATCTCCTCTGTGGAGGGCGGTTGAAATGTGGATGCTCTGCCACAAATCGGAGCGGGCAGCACGGGGTTATTGGCCGTGTGGGAGCATTTTTTTTGTCGCAGTAGGGGGCGTTGAGTTGCAGCGGCATTTCGCCGATTTCGGATACAAATTCGGATGAAATCAGAGTAATCCTGACTGGTGAGACAACATTATGCGTGTTCACGCGGCAAGCCTTTTGGAGCGATCCATGAATACGAGACGAGTAAACGTCCCCTTGAGAATCGTGTTGATCACGGCCATGCTATGGTCACCGGTCCATGCGGCAGACGACGCGGGTAGCGTACGTCTTGCTAACAATGAAACCACTGGAACGGCTTATGTCACTCCCACATCGTGGAGTACCGAGTCGATGAATGGTGGGCCCACCGGGATGACATCCGTGGGGAGTCCCGGACCGAGTCGCGCAGCGGATCCCTTTGGGATTCAATTCCGCTTCCGCAGCGACATTCAGCCTTCGTTCGTTAAGGACGGGTATCAAACACTGGGTGCGATGGTCCCGTTCCACATCGATCCGGGGACCAGCTTGGTCTTCATCGAAGGTCGCGGCTACGCCACGAACCATGCCGAATACGGCGGCAACGTCGGCTTGGGCTATCGTTACTACAGCGAAATGATGAATCGCATGTATAGCATCAGTGGTTGGTGGGACTACGATGATAGTAACGTATTCAACTACGATCGCTGGGGCATCAGTTTGGCGTCATTGACCGACAATGGTCTCGACTATCGCGTGAACGCCTATATCGCTGATAACACAGCTGGGAAATTCGTCGGTCGCACGACGGGCATTCCGATCTTCTCGGGATACAACATTGGGCAAGCGACTGATTCACTGTATGAAGTCCCCTACTCGGGGTTTGATGCTGAAATCGGCATGCCGGTTCCCTTCTTGGGTGACTATGGCATTAAGGTTTATGCCGGTGGCTACTACATGCAAGCCGAAGGCGAGAAAGATGCTTCCGGTCCTAAGGTTCGCCTGCAAGGTGACATCACAGAATCGATCTGGGGCCAAGTGGAATGGACCAGCGACAGCGTCTTCGGCAGCAACGTGATGGGGTCGGTCGCAATCGACTTCCCCGGTGGCGGACGGCGTCCGGCCTTTACACGCCAACCGACCAACATGATGCTCGCACAACAAGTCCAACGGCAATATCGCGTTCCTGTTAACGAAAAAGTCGTTCGGGAATCGAGCGTGGCAATCAACCCGGTTGATATGGAACCGTTCATTGTCTATCACGTCGACAACACCGCACCTGGCAGTGGAGACGGTTCGGCAGAAGCTCCGTATAGCACCCTGCCCGGCTCGGTGCCTTCTGAAGCTGACATTATCTTCGTCAACCGTGGCGATGGCACATCGTCGGGCATGACGGGCGACTTTTTCCTGCAAGACGATCAACGTCTGTTGGGTGAAGGCACGGTTCACTTCTATACGTCAACCGCAGGCACGTTTGAAATGCCTGGATACACACCGGGAGTCAACCCGCTACTGGGTGGCACGGTCTCCATGCTGGGTGACCGCGTCGAAGTCGCTGGCTTCCGCTTTGCGGTGCCGGACGGTCAGCCTGCGATCTTCGGGTCCGGGGATGACTTCTTGATCCGTGAAGTCGCGGTCAGTGGAGGCGGACGTGGTGTCGATCTGATGAATGCCACTGGTGTTGGCCTGATCACTGATTCGACCTTTGTCGGAACGGGTGCTGACTCGATTCGTGCGGAAAACGCCGATGGGACGACCTTAGACTTGGCAATCATCGATACGATCATCGCCGACGGGGATGAGGATGGTGTTTATGTCACTGTCGACACCGCCGCCACGATCAACTTGCTGATGGATAACGTGGATGTCTCGGGTGTGGCCGGTAACGGTTTCGGGACGGATGTCAGCTTCTTCAACACGACACTGGCAGTCGATGTGTTTAATAGCTCCTTCTCAAATAACTTTGGCGACGGGTTCTTCGTGGAGCGGGTCGATGATTCCGGATTCAGCATTAACATTGCTGACTCGACATTCGACAACAACGGACGTAACGGTGTCTCCATTTTCAGCTACAACGGTCGCGTGCCGAATGGCATGGTCGACATCGTACGCAGCTCAATGTCTGACAATGCCAACATCGGTCTGCAACTGCATGGTGAGGCGGACGTGACGTTGGATGTGGATCTGGCAGACAACTTCATCAACCGCAACGGCTTCGGCGGTATCCAAATGACTTCGGCTGAGCGTATCCTGCTACAAGGTGTCTGGGAACGCAACGAAATCAACAATAACGGATACGACGACGCAGTCGGCGACGGCGATGGTATCTTTCTGCAGTCGAACCTGGATCTGGTGCTCACCGACAACGACGTCCTTGCCAATAACGGCGACGGATTGCAGGTTGAAATCTTCGGAGCGGCGAGTACGATCCTGGACCTCAACGGTAACCGGATCAACAACAACCTTGGTGCTGGTTTCGACTGGGAATCAATCTTCGGCAGCTCATTGTTGCTGATGGACGTCGATGCGAGTGCGACCCGCATCAGCCAGTTTAACAACAACGACGGCGACGGTATGGAATTCCGTTCGAACGGGCTATCGGGATTCGCTGACTTTGTCGTTGCCACGATCAACGACACCGAGATCAACTTCAACGAAGGACGCGGTGTCGACCTGTTGACGCAAGAAGATGCAGGTATGGAAATCTACATCACAGACTCGCAGATCTCAGCCAACGGCGAAGAAGGGGTCTATCTTGTCAACACCGCATCGGGAACTCAAACTCAAGATGTTTCCAGCTCCGTGGCCTTGGCTGACGATGGCCTAATCGACACCATACCGACGACAACGTTGGTGATCGATAATAGCGAAATCGATGCGAACGGCACCATCGGAACAATGGGCGGTGTTGTCATCCGCGTGGGAACCTCCGATGGCGGTCGTTCTTACACCTTCGACGGAGGATATGCTAGCGACGGTTACGGCGGTGTGATCGCCGGCTTGACCAACAGTATGTTGTCAGGGAACTACGGGGAGGACCTTGTCATCGAAAGCTTTACGTCGACGGTTGATCCGCCTGATACCGATGGCACTTGGACCGACGCAGAATTCACAGTGGACAATTACGAGTCCGATCCGCTGGCGAGAATCGACGTGGTCTTCCACGGCAATACGGCTGACTCGATCGATGTCATCAACTTCGGAGCCTTCTACGACAACGCCGAAGCGGTCTTCAAGTCACGCGATGTTGATCAAACCGATCCAGGACCGTTTACCGATCCGGCCAGACGGCGAAACGCAACTCGCTTGGCAGCCAGAGATGGTTTGCCGCCGGCAACACCAGGTGGAGCATCGGACACTTTCCTCTATCCAGGTATTGGCGAAAGCACGATGCGGGTCGAAGGGCCTCTGCCAGGCATCGAAGATGGTGTCGACATCCTGGACCCCGGCTTCGGCGGTGGAGTCATCTTGGGTGTCCTACCCGGCGAGTTTCCGTTTGTCTGGCAAGTGGTGCCTCCGGGAACAATCTTCCCCTAAGCACGACCTAATGGTCACCTGACCAACGCAACTGAAAAACGAACACTGGGGATGCCGATTTGACGGCATCCCCAGTTTTTTTGTTTGTCGACAAGGAGTTTCAAAACTCTCTGACGCGTCACGCAACCACTTGTATTATAGATTCCTGAACAGGCGCAACCTGGTTTTGAAACTGGTTCTACGCAAATCAAGTCGCCTTCACCCGCGCGTAAGTCAGCGTGTCCAGAAACTCATCCCATTTCTTGATCGCTTGCACCTGCCGACCTTCATAGGTCAGCCCCGCTTTTTCCAGCACTCGCGCAGAAGCCGGGTTGTTGGCGAAGACCGAGGCATAAATCCGGTGCAGCCCCAGATCCTCAAAACCGAACCGCACGATCTCAATCGCCGCTTCGGTCGTATAGCCGCGGCCCCAATAGGGCACGCCAATCCAATACCCCAGCTCGGCCCGCTCCCATTCCCGTTGCACGGTCAGCCCGACCGAACCGAGAAATTCATCGGTTTCAGTCAGCACCATGGCAAAGTGATAGGCCTTGCCGCTCGCCGCTCTCTCCAGGGCGCTGGCAATCCACTCTTCTGCAACACCGTCCGGATAAGGATGCGGAATCCGCAGAGTCGTGGCTGCAATCGCTCGTTCTCCGGCCAGTTGTTGCATCCCCGGCGCATCGGTCAATTGATACGGCCGTAATGTGAGGCGTTTTGTTTGCAGTGTGAGTTGGCGCATGCGGGATCTTTCGGATTTCGGGCGCAGAGTACGACGGCGAGCCGTCGGTTTGGACGAGGCCTGGGAACACGAGAAAGCACGTCCGCAAGGATTCGCACCCTGACCCGCCGGGTTGGAGCCGGCAATGCTGCTGTTACACCACGGACGTGTGTGGGCAATTGATGTATTGAGGCGTATGCTGATCGATCCCCAGCCGACCACCTGCCGCTGTCGGTGATGTGCGGTGAATTGGTGCAAGAATTACATCCAATCGACGTCCACTAAGTCTCGTCTGGGTCATCGACTTCAACGAATTCGATCAACAAAGTGACAAACACTACCACAAAGGCCGCAATCGTAGTGAACGCAATAACACCGCGCACTGCACGACCGGAAGGCACGCCGATGACAATGCATATTGATAAGAAGGCTGCAAATCCGACGGCCGTCAGAAGTGGCCGTCGATACGTGGGAGACACGAATAGTCCTACCAAGGTTCCTCCCCAGGTTGCTAAACCTAGTGCGAACACGGCGGCGATCAGGTAAATCTCTCCCTCCTCTTGAGGGTTGGAGGGGCGCGTTAGCAACCAGCCTGCACGGCCATCGTGGATAGCCATAATGTCGTGCACACCAATTCCAGCGCCAATAATGAGTGCAACCAAGGCACCCGCGATTACGGACCAGCCACCGCGTCGTTCCAAGCCATCCGCCAACACCCAGTCCAGCAGACGTTGCGATACGGTCTGACTCGATGACTCTTTGGCAGAATGCGTTTGCGGCAAAATCTCATCTGCTTTTTCCAGTCCTGGCAGGAACGTATTGCGAGAGATGAGCGCGCCGATGGTCAGACCGATCAGTCTCAACGGTGACATTTCCGGAAGACTGCACGCCGCACCGATGCCGGCGAAAAGCGTCGCCATCAAAATCCGCTGCGCGACACCCCCGCCGGTGTCAATTAGCGAGCCGAGTAGCATGCCAACAAGGCTGTAAGCGATGCATCGCCAGAGACGAAACGTATTCTTCTTTTGATGCATCGCAAATTCTCAAATCGAGCGCCGGGTGCCACTGCTGGCTTGTCCAGCAGTGACGTGGCAGGTCGCACGGTTGGTACTGGTGGACCAGCCAACAGTACCAACCGTTTTGTGCCAAAGGTTTATCAGCAGCGAGCAGCTACTCTTCCAACTCCACGTTCCAGTACGCTTCGCTAATGAACTTGGACCAACTGTCGATCCGTTGTCCGTGCGTTGCGTACAGCGGCTTCCATTGGGGGCGCACTGGTTCCTTGCGCAACAACATGCGGGCTTCTTCCGGAGTGCGGTCCGCCTTGCGGGAATTGCACTCCACACACGCCAGCACGCAGTTCGTCCAACTCGAGCCACCCCCTTGCGACCGGGGCAACACGTGGTCGATCGTCAATTCGTTGCTGCCTGGTTGGCAACCGCAATACTGACACGCATAGCGATCACGTTTGAAAACGTTGCGGCGGCTGAAAGTGACAGCGTTGACCGGGACCCGGTCGTACTGCACGAGCGTAATGACCTCAGGCACGCGCAAGCGCAATTGGCTAGTGCGGATGACCAATTCATCGTCCTCCGGCATGACTTCGGCCCAATCGGACCAGTCGTACGTCTGGTAGTTCGCCGGGTCGACGATGCGGGCGTTTTCGCTGAACACCTTGACCAATGCGCGGGCGACGGTCGCCACGCCTACTGGTTGCCAGTTGCGATTCAAGACCAGCGTCGGTCGATCTAAAACGGCAGCTACCATCGTATCCTCCTATGAGAAGTCCTTCGGCATGCGGTATGAGACTGCAGCCTGATCCGTCGGCATACAACCTGTCGGCATTTTCTCAGGTGAGACCTGCGAGGTCAATTGTTACGGGAAATTGTTAAATTTTTATCAAGGGTATCCGGGGGGAATCGAACCCGCCACCACGACCTTCACAGGGTCGCATGCATAGCCACTACACTACGGATACCATATGTCCGCTAGGACACGGACCGCCGTCAGTCGGTTCAATCGTTTGCCGACGTTTCGGTGGAAATTCTCCATGACCGCATTTGATTTAAGTGTCACCACCCGCCCGGGATGCGCGGGACTGGTCCCTCAATGGTCATCTCCGGCATAAATCCACATCGCTGCGGTTTGCCCTGCGCGCTCGAATCCACACTTGCGATAAAAATCGAGCGCCCGGCCGTCGGCCACCAGCATCTGTTGATGCAAGCCGGCGTATTTGTCCATGAGCAGCCGCATCAAACCGGTCCCGATTCCCCGACCGTGATATTTCGGCCATACCAGCAAGTGTGGGTAATAAACCACCAAGTGGCCATCAGAAATCGCATTCCCCAATCCAACTAGCTGCTCGCCGTCCCAAGCGGTGACCAAGGAATCTGATGCCAATAACCCCTTGTGCAAGACGTCCGGCTTGTCAGCCGACGACCATTGATTGGCGAGGTAGAGCGGCAAGATTTCCTCGATCGTCGGTCGGCGATTGTCGCTGTATTGAATTGCGAGCGGTTCCATAAATCGTGTGCGTCCTGCTATGAGGGATTGTGAATTTGCCGCTTGTCGGGATTGAAAAAAAGTGGCCAGTGGTCGGTGGCCAGAAATGTGGGGAAAGACAAACGGCTGTTGAATGCCAACCCTACGGTCTAAGGACTATGGCCTACAGCCTTTTCCCTCAAGCCTCAAGCCTCAAGCCTGCGCCCCCCCGCACAATGCAGGGCGTCTTTCAATTGTCAAAAGTGATCCCGGATGGAATTGAACCATCGTTGCCAGCATGTCGAGCTGGAGTCGTACCATTGGACCACGGGATCGGGAACCAAATTTCAGACGCGTTGAATCGCCGAATGTCGTCTTCCTCCCCCGTTACTACAAATTGCATCTACGAGACGGGTAATGATCTAAGTGTTCGATTGATAAAAAATCCGGGGTGGCCGCGATGGCGCAGACATCGGGGCGGGCGCAGCCCGCAAGAAGCCGCAATTTCCGCATTCTTAAACAAGCAGACTCTCGCTGACGAGGACAGCTGAAATTGCTGCGTCTTGTGCCTACGGCACACCGATTGCCGTTGGCAATCGCTGCCACCCGATGATTATTTCACCACGGCGAAAGGCAATCTATTGCTCTGGGAGAGGGTCAGGGGTGATGGCTCCACGAGCCGGACGGTGTCGCCAAGGTCGTGCACAGAATCCGGCAAGCGGCCACAAGCCGTTCGCCGCACGATCAAAAGTACCCCACCGAGGAATCGAACCTCGTCCAACAGTTTCGAAGACTGTCATGCATCCATCACAACCGCAGGGCTTGTTTAGTAGGCAGTAGGCAGAAAGGAGTGGCCAGTGGCCAGAGACGGCGGGGGCTACCGGCTATTGAGGCTTAGGTTTAGCTCATGATTGAAAGTACTTATATTCAACTTCCGCGAATGTCATCTGCAAGTTTTTTTGCGTCTTGTATGAGAAGATCGACGCGAGAAACGGAAGTCTCAGCGCGTACGCGGCGACGCAATGGGAGAGCTTGCTGCTGAACGTCATCACAGATATTGGCTAGACGAGTTGCGGAAAAACGGCCACGGCAAAGCTTCACATATTTCAGGAGATACTCTAGATAAGCGCACTTCTCCCAAAATACGCCTAGCGGTATTGCTGCAGCAGCGGCAATCAAGTGTCGCTTGTCACGATGATCAACCAGAAAACTGACAACCCGCCAATTCCCCCGAGAACCAAGTTTTTTAAGTTTCAACGCTGTTAATTCTTCAAGCCATTCTAATCGGAGAGATTTTGGCAGCTCCTCTAGCAGATACGTCGCCTCAACACTGCGGCAGCCGTCATGCCAAATATGGAAACACAATCCGTCATATTGAAAGAACAGTCGTTTTGCTTTTTGGAGATTCATGAGTTTTACCAGCACCATACGAAATGAAGGAAAGGCCCATCGTCATTCTGCTGACATTCACCTGCCAACCCGATCGTCTAAGGTCTAAGGCCTACAGCCTCTTCCCCTCAAGCCTCACGCCTCCAAAGTAGCGGGTCCGGGAGTCGCACCCGGCGGTCAAGGCTTATGAGGCCCCGCTGAGCACTCGCTCACCCGCGTTGTTTTTAGGCTGTAGGCTGTAGGCTGTAGGCTGTAGGGAATTTTCCCTAAGGCCTACGGACTAAAGCCTACGACCTTCGTCCTCAAGCCTGTTCCCTCAAGCCTCACGCCTACCGAAGTGACCAAGGGGAGAGTCGAACTCCCATGCCCGCAGGCACGGCGGTCTGAACGCCGCGTGTTTACCAGTTTCACCACTTGGCCGTGTGTTTCCGTTAAAAAAATTCACGCTCCGCCGATACGACGGTAATCCTGAACGACAGAAGAGTTACAGATCGACGCTCGAGATGCGTTGAGCGAAGGCTGTGACGTCACGTTCATTCTCATTTTTTTATCCGTGTTTCATCCGTGTTCATCCGTGGCTTTTAAAATCTGCGTTTAATCTGTGTTCAATCTGTGGCAACGAAGTCCGTTAAACCATCATGTCACAAAATAGCCCGTACGGGATTTGAACCCGTGTCTCCGGCGTGAGAGGCCGGTATCCTTGGCCGCTACGAACGGGCCGTTTGCTAGTAGGCAGAAAGGAGTGGCCAGTGGTCGGTGGCCAGTGGCCAGAGATGGTGGGGATCGCCGAACGACGTTCGCCTGCCAACCCTACAGTCTACGGTCTAAAGCCTACAGTCTTTTCTTCCTCAAGCCTGTTCCCTCAAGCCTCACGCCTCCCCAGTGCGTCGAGACGGAGTTGAACCGCCATAGTCCGTTGGGACGGGTGGGTTACAGCCACCGGGGCTCGCCAATGCCCAGCCGACGCGTGTTGACGGCGGTCGGCTCGTGGCGTCACGTCGTCTTGGCAATCAGTTCTTCAAACCATTCGCGTCCTACTTGTGATTTGTCTCCTGTTTCGTTGTCGCAGCGATAGAAAGCGCGATAGAGGTCGAGGTTGTTGTCTAATCGCTCGATCAAGCGCGTTGCCCGTTTTATCGCTGTCTTCCATTTGCCACGGCGGTCGCCTGCGACCCATGCGTTGTAGGCTTCGTCGTGCAATTCAATGATTTCCAAAACTGCTTCGTCGGTGATGTATTGCTCTGCGAATCTCCGGGCATAGGCGCCATGGTGATTCGGCCCGCTGCGCTGTTTGGTCGGATCGACTTGAAACTTAAACGTGTCATGAATCAGCGCAACGAGCCGTAATGAGTGGTAATACGGCGATGGGGCATACCACTGCTCGATGTTTTGGATCACGGCGGCGATGTGGTATTTGATCGCCCCCTCGGGATGCCCCCGCCGCGGCCGTCCATATTCGAGCCCCTGCCGAAACAGGGGGTCGGCGGCGAGTGTCCGTTCGATGTCGTTGATGAGTATAAATGGGAATTCCTCCATGGTGTTGTTTTCGATCACGTCTTCGCCGGTGGCGACGGTGTCATCACGTAACCACGTGAATGCGGCCGCGGCCGTTCGGCGAGCATGCTGTCTCCTATAAATAACAAAACGCTGTGCATCCGCTCTTGGATCAAATTATCTCGCTCCGGCGGCGGTGCATTTACAGATGCCGGAGCAGAAATCGGTAAAGGGTCGGGTTCAAAATTCGTAATATGTGTCATTGAAAAATATCTTTCGTCAGCCGCTATGGGCCGGATGATTCAAAAGGGAGACCGATCGTCTTGTCGTGACCATCGGTGTGGAAAATACCTCACGCAAAGGCGCAAAGCCGCGGAGGATAAAGTTGGCGATGTTGAAACACTGAATCCGTTTTTTAAATCTCAACGTCTCTCTGTGATCTCTGTGTTCTCTGTGGCTAAAAATTTTTATTGAATGGTGTGCAGCAAATTGTTTCGTTGGGATGCCCAACTGTCCGACACAGAAAGGTGCGTCGCGACGCACCCTACGGGGTGATGTTGCGCTGTGGAGTAGCACGGGTGGGAGTCGAACCCACAGACGATCACGAAGGTTTGAGCTTCGCCGCTTTTCCGTTTGCGTACCGTGCCATTTACTGCTGGGCCGTTTGCTGATCAAAAGCGTCTCCGATGGGATTTGAACCCACGACCTCCACCGTGACAGGGTGGCGAGCACTCCGGACTGCTCTACGGAGACTTGGTTTCTTGAATGTCGAGGATTGGATAATTTCCAACTCTGTCATCTACCCAGAGTGAGATTCGAACTCACAATCGCTCGGGTTTAAGCCGAGCCGCTCTGCCGATTGGCGTATCTGGGCGTGCAATTCACACCAATAAGTTTCAAAACCGATGACAAGTAGTCCTGGAGGGACTCGAACCCTCGATCCGCTCCGTGTAAAAGAGCCGCCTTCGCCGCTAGGCCACAGGACTTTGTAGTAGGCCTGAGGCTTGAGGCGACAGGCGTGAGGGTAAGAGGCCGTAGGCTTTAGTCCGTAGACCGTAGGGTTGGCATTCAATTGCCGTTTGGTTTACCCCCGCATCTCTGGCCACTGGCCACCGACCACCGGCCACTCTTTTCCAAAATTGCGGGGGCAGGAATCGAACCTGCGGACACGTGGTTCAAAGCCACGTATTTCTACCAGCAGAAACTACCCCGCATTGGGGAAGGCCTGAGGCTTGAGGGGACAGGCGTGAGGGAAAGAGGCCGTAGGCTTTAGGCCGTAGACCATAGGGTTGGCATTCAATTGCCGTTTGGTTTCCCCCCCATCTCTGGCCACTGGCCACCGACCACCGGCCACTCTTTTCTGCCTTAGGCTTGAGGCTTGAGGGGACAGGCGTGAGGGAAAGAGGCTCTAGGCTTTAGGCCGTAGACCATAGGGCTGGCATTCAATTGCCGTTTGGTTTCCCCGCGTATCTCTGGCCACTGGCCACCGGCCACCGGCCACTCTTTCCCAAAGCTGCGGTGGCAGGAATTGAACCTGCGTCCAGACAGTTAACAGCCGCCCGCCCGTTCCAGCACAGGCCCCACCGCAATAGTTTGTTGATTCAATGCGTTGATCAGCCACAGATGGAACACAGATCAAACACAGATAAGTTGCTGACTCGCCAAGCCCCTTCGGCCCGACATTTGTTTGAGGTAAGTGCCTAACTTCTTCGCACTATGATCCCCGCCAACCTTTTCGTCGGTGTTCAATCCGTGCTAGTCACGTTTTAAACATTTTGCATTTTGCGCAAATATTCGTACGACGAGGCATCATGAAATTCAGCTGCACAGCGGCCATTTCGATAATCCATAGTGAACGAACCGGTCGAGTGTTTTACGTTGGAGACCATTGGGACACACTGCTGGACAAGGAGCCCCGTGCACGACGGCAAGCCGTCGGTTTGGGATGTTGTGTTTCACGTCTGCGAATCTGTGTTTTATCTGTGTTGCATCTGTGGCTAAGTACCCCGTGGCCAACGCATCGTCGTTAAACCACACAATCAAATGAGAGCGCCCAGCGGGAATTGAACCCGCGCTTCCGCCATGGCAAGGCGGTAGGCTTCCGCTACATCATGGGCGCTTGTTGTGGAGTGAATTGTCAAAGAGCAGCGTGAGAGTTTCGTGATTCGTTTTAAGTGAGGCCGGAGGGTTTCGAACCCCCACCCGCCTGGTTAAAAGCCAGGGATGCTGCCGTTACACCACGACCTCGAATTTGTGCGTGGTGCCGGTGTTTATGTCGAAGGTGTGTCATTGGGTTTCTCCTGTTCCGTGTCAATAATCGGGATGGTCGGAGTCGAACCGACGACTACGTGGTCCCAAACCACGTGGGGTACCGTTCCCCTACATCCCGCATGTGGTCTCGCAAAACAAAACGAGACTCAAAAACTCTTGTTTCAAAACCAGGTTTTGAAACCAAAAAAAAGTACTCCGTAGGGGAATCGAACCCCCGTCTGCGGACTGAAAAACCGCGATCCTGCCATTAGACGAACGGAGCTTGCTCAGTAGGCAGTAGACGGTAGGCAGTAGACAGATGATTCCTCCAACTTCAAACACATCCCCAACAATCCCTTTTCTGTCTACCGCCTACTGCCTACTGTCTACTGCCTACTAAAAGGTGGGTCGGGAGGCGCTCGAATCCTCGTCTGCGGTGCTTCAAACCGCCGCTATGCCGTCTCAGCTACCGACCCGAGTTGTGTCGTGCGCGACTTTACGTGGCGTCGCCCGAATTTTTGAAACGAAAAAAGCCCGGTGTCGCGTCTGTGACACCGGGCTATGGAGAGTCTCTCCCTAAAATCAAACCAGGTGTCACGTGCGCAATGGATAGACCGTCAGCATATTCGCCGGGTAGGCGATCGACTGTTGATCCATCTGGGGTTCGCGGTGAAAACTTGGTTTTAGGTAAGACATCTTTTGACTCGTTGGCAAAAATTCGCGTTGGCTTCTGTTTTCATCCAGCAATGAATTGTTTTCACTGCTTCTGAAACTTAAGACGCACAGCACGGCAATTGGTT
This sequence comes from Symmachiella dynata, assembly GCF_007747995.1. Classification (NCBI taxonomy): domain Bacteria; kingdom Pseudomonadati; phylum Planctomycetota; class Planctomycetia; order Planctomycetales; family Planctomycetaceae; genus Symmachiella; species Symmachiella dynata. The sequence goes on from NZ_CP036276.1 coordinate 5,865,732, forward strand.
CACGGAATTTGCTATTTTTTTATAAAAGCCTGGGAAGGCGCGGCCGGCGCATAAAAAAACCCCCGGACATTCCGGGGGTGATGTGGATTTCATGGGATCCTCTGGGCATCAATCGACAGCTAAGCCGGTCGCCAGTTTTGCCAGCGATTCGCTTTCGATTTGCCGCACACGTTCGCGGGTCAGCCCCAATGTTTCGCCGATTTCTTTCAGCGTGCGCGGTTCGCCGTCGTCGAGGCCGAATCGCATGCGGAGGATCGTGGATTCGCGATCATCCATTTTTTCGAGCATTTCGAAAACGTGGCGGAGGTTGTCGCTATCGACCAGTTCCGCTTCGGGACCTTTGGTCCGCTCATCGGCGATCATTTCACCGAGCGACCAGCCGCCGTCGGTTTGGTCGGTTTGCGGATTGTTGTTGTAGAGTTGAATCGCTTTTTTCACGATCCCCAATTTCTTCTTGGGGATATCCAGATCCCGCGCGATTTCCTCAGCGGTCGGCGTTCGTTTTAACTCATCTTGCAGACGGGCCGAGGAGCGACGCCACTTGGAAAGCAATTCCACCATATAGGCGGGGATGCGAATTGTCTTGGCCGAATTGACCAAAGCCCGTTTGATGGATTGTTTGATCCAATAACTGGCATAGGTGCTAAACCGCGTTCCCATTTCCGGGTCGAACCCTTCCACGGCGCGAAGCAATCCCAGGTTGCCCTCTTCGATCAAATCTGGCAGCGGCAGACCTTTGCCGGTGTAGCTGCGGGCGATATTCACCACCAGCCGCAAGTTGGCCCGTACCATGCGATCCCGGGCTTCGGTATCGGATTCTGCAATCCGATAAGCCAGATCCTTCTCCTCTTGCGCGGTGAGCAACGAAGTTTCGTTGATCTCGCGGAGGTAAGTCTCCAACGGACTTTGCACGGCCGAAGAAGATCGACGTCGCGTTTTTTGTGTAGATTCTATGTCGGTTTTCATATTGATTCTGCGAGTCGAGTGGAAGATCACGATATTGCCGGACAATCCTGTGGCTCATTCGCATTCCATGCGCCGGACCACCCTTGGCGGACGAGCGGGCGTTCCAAACGACCGTTTAGAACACCTGCAACGATTCTCCGCTTTGGCGGCGGGCTGAGACGTACCGTTGAACACTCATTCAATACCGGTAACGGAACGTTCGCCGTTTTGAGTTATCGGCCTGTGATTTGGGATAGCTGAACTAGAAAGCCGCTGCAGATCCCTTACCCGCCATTGTGCGAATCACGTGGCGCAATAATAACGGCCTCTCATGCTGGGCAGTGTGGACCAGAGATGTTCTGACGGTTAGATGGGCGCGGATCGAAGCGGGGCGGGGCGACGTGACCTCAGTCATCAACGCGGGGAGGCGCCGGCAATTTGCAGCTTTTTACGAAAAAACTCGTGGCCGCACTCAGGCGACCACGAGTTTCTTATGAACTGCAATTTCTAAAACCCAATAGTGAAACGTCGAAACCAATCATCGAATCGACAGTCACGGTTTGTATTCGGGTTTGTCCTACTCGGAGACCGGTTTCTCCTCGGCTTCCTCTGCAGGAGCCTCTTCGGCATCCTTGTCAGTTGCTTCCGCTTCGGCTGTCTCAGCAACGGGTTCTTCGGTTGTTGCTTCTTCAGTCGCCGCTTCTTCGGCAGCAGGTTCCTCGGTAGCAGCTTCTTCGGTGGCAGCTTCGGCCGTCGCCGTTTCGGCTTCGGGCGAATCCATTGAGAACAACGGACCTTGTCCGCCGCCGATGCCTCCTTTGAGCGGCTCGCGTAGAGCGGCCGAATCGCCTGAAGCGGTACCACCTTCGGTACCTCCGTCGGCTGCGGCAGCTTGCTCTTCTTCCTCAGAAAGTTTGCGGCTCAGGCCGATCTTGCGGTCAGCGGTATCGACACGCAGAATGCGAACTTCGATGTCCTCACCGACTTTGACTACGTCTTCGGGGTTTTCGACCTTATGGTCAGCCAATTCCGAAACGTGCAACAAGCCTTCCAGGTTGTCTTCCAACTCGACGAAGACACCAAAGTTGGTGAGCTTGGTGACTTTGCCTTGTACGATCGATCCCGGTTGGAAACGGTCGGGGATGTCTTTTTCCCACGGGTCCTCTTCCAATTGTTTCAAGCCCAAAGCGATCCGTTTCCGCTCTTGATCGACTGAAATGACCTGACATTTGATCGAGTCCCCTTTTTGCAGCATTTCGCTGGCATGCGAAATTTTGCGGGTCCAGGACATGTCGCTGATGTGCAACAGCCCGTCGATCCCCTCTTCGATTTCGATAAACGCACCATAATTGGTGAGGTTCCGCACGGTTCCGTCGATGTTGGCACCGGGCGGGTATTTGGCGGCGACTTCGTCCCAGGGGTTGGGAGTCGTCTGTTTCATACCCAAGGAGATTTCCTTTTTCTCCTTGTTGATTCCCAAGACCATCACATCGACGATGTCGCCGATATGGACCAGGTCGTTGGGGTGATTGATCCGCTTGGTCCAGGACATCTCGCTGATGTGCACCAAACCTTCGATCCCGTCTTCCAGCTTCACGAACGCTCCGTAGGTCATCACGTTGACAACTTCGCCGGAGACTTTGTCGCCGACCGGATAACGTTCTTCGACCGCGTCCCACGGGCTCGGTTCTTTCTGCTTCAGCCCCAACGCGATCTTTTCGCGTTCGGTATCGACATTCAGAATCATGACGTCGATCTCGTCGTCGATCGACAGTTTTTCTGAGGGGTGATTGATCCGGGCCCAGGTGATGTCCGTAATGTGCAACAAACCATCGATGCCGCCCAGGTCGACGAACGCTCCAAAGTCGGCGATGTTTTTGACCACACCGCGACGGATTTGTCCGACTTCGATCCGGGACAACAGGCTCCGTTTCATTTCCTGCCGCTGGTCTTCGATCAGTTTACGCCGCGAAACCACGATATTGCGGCGGGTTTCGTCGATCTTGAGGATCATGCACTGCACTGTGCGGCCGATGTAATCGCCAATGTCCGAAGGACGACGGATGTCGACTTGACTGGCGGGCAAAAAGACGTTGACGCCGATATTGACCAGCAGTCCGCCTTTGATTTTTCGTACCACTTTTCCGGTGACAATGTCGTTTTCCTCGTGCTTGGAAATGACCTTTTCCCAATCACGAATCCGGTCCGCTTTCCGTTTGGAAAGCAGCACCATCCCCATCTCGTCCTCGACTTCTTCCAGGAGGACTTCGATGGAATCGCCCGGTTGCGGGAAATCTTCGTCCGCATCCCATTCATTGCCGGGGACAATGCCTTCGCTTTTATATCCGACATCGACCAGAACGTCGGTGCCTTCTTGACGCAGCACAACGCCGGTCAGGATGCTGCCCGTTTCGTAGGAAGGCATCTCGCGGTAGATCGCATCGATCTCCTGAGAATCGTCCTCACCTTCTTGCAACGCCGTGTCAAAATACGACTCAAACTCGTCGTCGCTGATACTGAATTCACGAATTAAATTACGATCGACCATGGAGATCCTTAACTGTCGTCATCATCAATTTTTGAGCGGAACATACGGAGGCATGCACAGCGGAAATTTTGCGACTGCCAAGCAAGTCCGTCGATAAAACGATGTTCTCGGTTTCCGTGGGAAATCCCCGTTGCAGCGGTTGGACTTCCCGAATGCTGGGAAACAACTTTTGACAACCGGTTGGGGAGTCGAGAGACACGTCGTCGCGGACAGCAGCCGCCTCAAGAAACGCGCAAAATTGTGAGCTGACAGACGATTGAACGAAAAAATGTAAATGGGTTTCAGAAAAGGCTCGTTGAGCAGACAAACCTTTGCCCCCGTGGGCGATTACACAACATCACCACGAAAAACGGGGGCCCGCCTCCTGTATGTCATTGGGAAAGTACGGCGACTATAGCAAATATTCCCGTATTGAATCTAGCAACATACGCCCCATTCCCCGGTCTGGGAGGAGGAATTTGCCACTTTTTCTCGCCGACAACCCTGTGCCCTCGCAGCGGGATTCATCAACTGCCAGAGTACTTTGGCAGCGCAGTACGGTGCACCTGGGGGACGAAATGTTCCTGAAGCGCGCGGATTTCGTGTTCTGTGGTGGCGACCGCTTCGGCGGTTCCGTGTATCTCAAAATCGATGCGGACTTGATAGCTTCCTCCCGGGGGCAGGACGACCACCCGTCCTTGCTCGCGTTCAAAGGTTTTGAGATTGGGGAAATCGGTTCCCGGTTCAATTCCCGTAACATACCCATCCGCTTCGAGTTGTGTACATTTCCATTGTGTTAACCACGGAAGCTGGCTCTTCGCATATCGCATACTCAGTCCGCAATCCCCGGCACGGTTGCGCAGCAAAACGCGCGTTTGACCCGCTTCGTCAGCGGCGAGTTCGAAGAAATAGCATTGCTCCGCATATCCGGCGGTCGGCCCCAGATAAACGTCGTAGCTGTCGATGTCGGCGGCGGCGTGGGTGTCGCGGGGGGCCATTTCCAGAATTGGAGCCACCAATTTGGCGCCTTCCTCCAGTAACGGTTTTCCAAAATTCGTGTGGTACAGCAATTCCAACTCCGCCGGCGTCCCTTGCAGATTCCGCACTTCGTCAATAATCGAAAACGAATTGCTGCCGGCGGTCGTCGAAAATGTGGAGACCAACTGCAGACTGGGGCCGAACATCATCGTTTCGTCGACCACGCCCGTTACGGAAATCGTGCCTGCATCCGTATCACAGATTGAAACCGCGACATGGTGCGCGGGCGTATTGGCGATTTTGCCGTGCAGCGTCAATTCCGTTTCGGTGGCGTTCCCCTCGTTGTTTTTGATCACGTCCGTCCCGGGTGCTCCGTTGGACGATAATCCGCAGCGGCACAACAATTCGTTGAATCCACTCAGCCACCCGAGTCCACTGCGGTCGGATTGATTCACAAACGCCGGATTGACCGGTTGCGGGACGGGGGAATTCCATCCCAACGCCAAACCGTCGCAGGCCCCCTTCCAGAGTCCCATGCCGCGGGTCGGCAAAATCGACATCGTCAAACGCCCATTATCGACCTCCACCACATCCACCCCGGCGGAAACCCCGCCCTGCAAGGTCCGTTTCTGCACCGACCAATTCGTCGCCCCGGCCAGGGACGGTCCGTCTTGGGGATCTAAGTCAAAATCATCCAACCAAATTCCACCAGCGACGTCGGTTAATACCCACTGTTTTTCAGTCATTTTCTGTTCGCTTTATTTGTGTAAGATTTCGAGAGACCGTAGGGCAGGCTCCCGCCTGCCGTAAACTACGAACGACTTGATGACATGGCGGCAGGCGGGAGCCTGCCCTACAATTTCTCGGTGTGGTGTCAGGTAGATTACGTCGCGCACGACCGCAAGCGGTCGGTTTGGGAGACGATTGACAACGGTGTTCCCCTGTGTTGTCATCAAATCGCTGCTTGGTCTGGACGATGCGATCTCGATCGATCATTCTACGGGGATCACTCTCGAAGTGCTACAATCTTGGCCGAAACGTGGAACGATCTCGCTTCCAAACTGAGCAAAGCCCCTCATGACTAAAATCCTTGCTGCTGTTGTGCAACTGCAGTCCACTGAAGAGAAGTCACGAAACGTCGATGCGGCTGCGCGGCTTGTCACCGAAGCGGCACAGCGCGGCGCTTCGTTTGTGGCGCTACCGGAATTATTCAATTGCATTGGTCGCTGGGAAGCCGTCGTTGCTGCGGCGGAACCGATCAGCGGACCGACGAGTCAGCGGATGAGCGAATTGGCGGCGAACTTGGGCATTACGCTGCTGGCCGGCAGCATCGCGGAGCAATCCGAAGTTGCAGGGAAAATCTACAACACCAGTCTGCTGTTCGGCCCCGACGGCCAGCAGTTGGCCTGCTATCGCAAACGGCACTTATTTGACGTCGATGTTCCGGACAAGGTGACTGTCCGCGAATCGGAATTCGTCATGCCGGGCGCAGAGATTGTCGGCACAACATTGCCGGACTTCACACTCGGGCAATCGATTTGTTACGACCTCCGCTTTCCGGAACTGTTCCGCGCGTTGGCTGATCGGCGGGCGGATGTGATTGCCGTTCCGGCGGCATTTGCTTTTGGAACCGGTTGCGACCACTGGGAGGTATTGCTCCGCGCGCGGGCGATTGAAAACCAGGCCTTTGTGATTGCCCCCAATCAACATGGCCGACATACGCCGACGCTGCAGTCGTATGGGCGTTCGATGATTGTCGATCCCTGGGGAACGGTCTTAGCAACGGCGGCCGACGGCGAGTCGTTGGCACTGGCTGAACTCGATTTTCAGCGATTGCAAGACATCCGCCGCCATTTACCGGCACTATCGCATCGTCGCGATGGTCAATGAGACTCCGGAGACTGGCTGATCAATCACCCTGATCGGCGTTCGTGACAGCGGCGGAGTACAACGCATCGAGTTGGTCGCGGTACTTGTCGATAATGAATCGCCGGCGGACCTTCAGCGTGGCGGTCAGTTCATTCTCTTCCAGTTGAAACGGCCGGGCGAGTACCAAAATGCGTTTGACCCGTTCCGGTTGGCTGACTGCTTCCATGACGCGGGCGACGCGTTCCTCATAGAATGCGACGAGCGCCTCGTTGCTAAGAAAATCGCCATCGGCGGTTAACGTTGCTCCCAACTCGGCTGCCTTGGCTTCGAGTTGCGGGAAATTGGGGACCAACAATGCAGAAACAAATTGTCGCCCATCACCATAGGTCACAGCTTGGTCGATAAACACGTCGCTGACCAACAGCGTTTCCAATTCGGTGGGCGAAATGTTTTTGCCGCCGGAGGTGATGATCAGGTCCTTCTTGCGGTCGGTGATTGTGAGAAAACCGTCGTCGTCGATCTCACCCACATCGCCGGTATGCAACCACCCATCGACAATGGTTTCGGCGGTGGCGTCTGGGTTTTTCCAGTACCCTTTCATCACGTGCGGGCCACGGGTGAGAATTTCGCCTTCGTCGCCGATTTTGATTTCCACGCCGGGGATCGCTTTGCCCACGGTGCCGGGTTTATTGTCGTCCAAACGGTTGAAGGTGATCACCGGTGACGATTCGGTCAAACCGTAACCATCCATCAGCGAAATGCCCGCAGCGATGAATCCCTCAGCGATATGCTTAGGGAGCGGTGCGCCGCCGGAGGAGAGTTGTCTCAACCGGGGGCCAAAAATCTTCTGCAATTGTTGGCTGCGGACTTCCGGGTCGAGGTGGCCGACCATGGCCCACAGCTTTTCGTAAAACCTTGGCACCGAGGCCATCCAACTCGGTTGCGTTTCTGCCAGATTGAGGACCAACGTCTCGACCGATTCGGCAATGCAGACCGTCATTTGGGCTAGAATCGCCTGATAGTGATCAACCGTCCGCGCATAAATATGGCTGTACGGCAGCCAACTCAGCGAAAGGTCTCCCGGTTGCGAGGCTCCGGATTGAAGCATCGCTACGGAATTGGACTGCAAGTTGCCATGGGTCAGCATCACCCCTTTGGGATTGCCGGTCGTGCCGCTGGTATAAATGATTGTTGCTAAGCTGTCGGAACCGACCATCCCTTCACGGCTGAGCACGCGGTATTGTCCATCCCTACCCAGGTTTCGACCTGCTTGCAAAAAGCCATCCCAGGTCCAGTATTTTAACTTGGTTTGTGGCTTGAGTGGTTCAAAGGAGATTAAGAATTCTAAGTTGGGCAGGTCGCCGGCAACTTCCAGCACTTTGTCAGCTTGGAGTTGATTGCTGACAATCACCCCCCGTGCTTCGCTGTGGCCCAACTGGTATTCCACTTGTTTTGGAGACAACGGTGCATGCATCGGCACGTCGGCAGCACCGGTGGAGAGAATGCCGATGTCGGCGATCAACCATTCGTAGCGATTCTCGGAGAGTAATCCAATGTGATCGCCCGCTTGAATCCCCAGATTAATCAATTGGGCGGCAAAGGCATCGGCGTCGCTACGGTAGTCGGCGTAGGAATAGTCGCGATACCGACCGTGCTCTTTATAGCGAAGCGCCGTGCGCGGCCCCAAACGTTCGGCGACTCGGCGGTGTAGTGCCCCCAAATTGTATTCGCTCACAATGCAACTCCATCTGGGATAGCAAATAAAACACGATCAAAAAGAAAGGTGCGCCGCGACGCACCTTTCTTTATAAGGCAACAGGCTTCCACTGGCAAACTGGCGCCGTATGTTGCCAATTAGTTGTCCATCGACTCAAACACCGTGGCAACCCCCTGCCCTTGCCCCACACACATAGTCGCAATGCCGTATTTCGAACCTTCGTCGCGCATGCGGTGCAGCAAGGTGGTGGCAATACGGGCGCCACTGGCACCGAGCGGATGGCCGATGGCGACGGCTCCGCCACGGGTATTGACCTTGGTTTCGTCGATACCCAGCATTTTCAAACAGGACAACACTTGTACGGCAAAGGCTTCGTTGAGTTCGATCGCGTCGATATCATCCAACGTCAAACCCGCACGCTTCAGGACCTTGTGAACTGCCGGAACCGGTCCGATCCCCATTTCGACCGGATCGACACCCGCCACTGCCATCGCACGAATTTTGGCCATCGGTTTTAGCCCCAATTCTTGGGCTTTTTGTTCCGACATAATCAGCATCGCCACCGCACCGACGTTGGTGGGAGAACTGTTCCCTGCGGTCACCGAACCGCCGGCGGGATTGAAGACCGGGCGCAGTGCGGCGAGTGCCTCCAAGTTGGTCTCTCGGCGAATGCATTGATCGCCATTCAGCAACACCTTGCGTCCGTCGCTGTCGCGGCCCCAGGTGGGAATGATCTCGCTTTCAAACTGGCCGCTGTCAGTCGCCTTTGCCGCCAATTCGTGACTGCGACAGGCATAGGCGTCTTGTTTTTCCCGCGAGATGCGATACTTCGAAGCCATGTATTCGGCGGTCATGCCCATATTCATCATGGCTTCGGTGTATTTGCGGAACAGTCCCGGACAGGGATTGTAACCGTCGTTCATGCCGACGTGATCCATGTGTTCCACACCGCCGGCGATTTGAATGTCTTCGCATTCGCCGCGGATGCTCATCGCACAATCATTGATTGCCTGCAGACTCGACGCGCAGTTACGGTTGATGGTGACGCCGCCGGTTTCGATCGGCAAATCGGCCATCAGTGCGGCAATGCGACCGATGTCGAAAGCTTGTTCGCCCTGTTGTTGTACGCAACCCCATTTGACGTCCTCGATCAGATTGCGATCGATGCCGGTCCGCTCAACGAGGGCTTTGATGATGCCGGCCGACAGATCTTCGGCACGGACATCCCGATAATATCCTTGGTCTGCAGAGGCCCGTCCCACGGGAGTCCGCACAGCATCGATGACGACTGCCTGTTGCATGGATTTGTCCTTTATTCTTTTCCGCTATTATTTTCCGTAGAAGTAGTGTGCATCTTGACGCAAACTACAAAATTATTCGTAGATCTTCTTGCCGCTGCTTGCTAGTTGCTTGAGCATGTCGGTGGGCTCAAAGCGTTTGCCGAGTTGTGAGTATGGTTCCAAGTCTTTGAGAATTTGGTCCGCTCCGACGGAATCGGCCCAACGCAAGATGCCGCCGCGGAAAGCGGGGAAACCGATTCCCAGAATCAAGCCCATGTCGACGTCGCCCGGTTCGCGGACGATGTTTTCTTCCAGCACCCGCGTTGATTCCAGGAACATCGGTAGGAACAACCGTTGCGTAATTTCTTCTTGCGAGATCTCGCGATTGTCGACGCGGTTTTTTTCCAAAAACGGTGTGAATTCGGCATCCGGTTCTGGTTTGCCCTTTTTGCCGGTGTACTTGCGAAATCCACTGCCCGATTTTTTGCCCATCCGACCGGCATCGACCAAGTCCTTGAGCAGCGGGGTGAGGATCGCGCGATCGGAGTAGGCATTGACCATCGTCATGCCGGCGTAATAGGACGTATCCAGCCCGACAACATCCTGCAGAGCGATCGGTCCCATCGGCATGCCGAACTTCAGTGCGGCTTTGTCGATCGCGTCCATCGAAGCCCCTTCGAGCAATAACTGCAAAGCTTCGTTCATATAAGGAAGCAACACGCGGTTGACCAAAAAGCCGGGGCAGTCGCCCACGACAATCGGCGTTTTCTTAATCCGTTTCGAGAGGGCGACAATCGTGGCGATTGTTTCATCGCTCGTATCATCACCACGAATGACCTCAACCAGTTGCATGCGATCAACAGGAAAGAAGAAGTGCATGCCCACGAATCGTTCGGGGTGCGGAGCCGATTTGCCCATGCGGGTGATGGAGATCGTCGAGGTGTTGCTGGCCAGGATCGCATCGTCGCGCATCAGGCCGGCCAGTTCTTTGTACAACGCCGTTTTGACTTCTTCGCGTTCGGTGATGGCTTCGACCACGACATCACAATCATCGACGTGTGATTTGTCGGTCGACGTATCCAGGCAACTCAACATGTTGGCCAGATCGTCGTAAGTCGCGCGGCCGATTTTGATGCGGCCTTCGACGACCTTGCGGGCTCGTTTCATGCCATCGGCAATGCGGTCGTCGTCGACGTCCAACATCAATGAGCGAATGCCCACGCGGGCGTGCGAGGTGGCAATCCCCGCTCCCATCAACCCCGAACCGAAAACCGCAACGCGATTCACGTCGCGGGGAACGATACTGGTGTCGGCCACACCGGGATCGCGGGCTAAGCGGGTATTCATGAAGAAAATGGCAATCAGATTGGTCGAGATTTCGCTGCCGACCACTTCCAGCGACGCTTCCTGCTCGACCTTCAAGGCTTCGTCGAGCGGCAAGTTGGCCCCTTTCATGATTGCCCGAATGGCAACGATCGGCGCTGGGTATTGCCCTTTGGTTTTGCCCATGATGTAGCCTTCGGCGGTCGCTTGCGAAAAGTGCAATTGATCCTCCGAGAGTCCCAACGGCAGTGCCAGCTCCGTGCGGCGTTTTCGCCAATCGTCGGATTCACGGGCATAGGCAATCAAACGCCGGCCTTCGTCGATCAGGTGTTCGGGCGGCACCGCATCAAACGCGAAACCAAGCTCCGCCGCCCTTTTGCCTGTGATCGGATTGCCGGAGCAAATCATATCCAGCGCGGGATTTAGTCCAATCAGTCGCGGCAACCGCTGTGTGCCGCCCCAACCGGGAATGATTCCCACATTGACTTCCGGCAGTCCAATTTTTGTCTTGGGTGTATCGGCGGCGATGCGGTAGTCCATCGACAACGTGATCTCCGTGCCGCCTCCCATGCAGTTTCCGTCGATGAGCGCGACGGTCGGAAACGGCAGTTTGCTAATGCGGCTGAACAACGCGTGACCGACCTTCATGCTCTCGCCGAGCTGTTCCGGCGTGGCATGCATCAGTGCGCCCAGTTCGGTGAGGTCGGCGCCGGCGATGAATTGCCCCGGCTTTCCGCTTTTCAGGAGCAGTCCTTGCAGATCCTCACGCGCCTCAAGCTGAGTGACGATCTCGGTCAATTCCGCCAACACAGGCTGCCCGAACGTGTTGACCTTTTTGCCCGGCGCATCAAATGTCAGCAAGGCAATCTTGCCGTCCAATTCCGTCAGTTCAAAAACATTAGCCATGGACATCTCTCTTTTGATTATTGCAAGGTGGCCGAAGCATATAACGGCACAACCCGTTCCGTCGACGCACAGTTCAGGCGTCGACTACCGCTGAATTGATTGAAAGGAAAAGCAACTGTCGTGGTCGCCTGCCGACCCTGTCCCCAATAGAATTGTTCGCCCGCATCGTGGCGTTGGAGATTTAGAATATCGAATCGGTCGCAGGGAATCCACCGAAAACCAACCGACCGGAAGGGAGGTAAGGGAAAGTCTTATTCGCTACTTTCTACCCACTGCGTCCCATTGCCCCACATTGATGAGCCTCTGCAACCGCAATGACTGGCCATTGAATCGCCAATTGAGCAAGAGTACCATCGGTCTTAACAAAATCATACCGTCACCAAAGCCAAACTCTGCTCCCTAAAGGAACCATCACCATGCACCGCCGCACATCGATGTTTCAGCTCTTTAAACTCTCCACGATGTTTGTCGTTTTCAGTTTGGCGTTCCAAGGTCTCACGCGCGCGGAGGAAGCACCGGGCACCAAAAAATTTGCGCGAATCAAAGTGGGAGACAAAACCACCTTTGCGATTGTCGAAGGGGACCAGGTGCGGGAGATCAAAGGCAACCTGTTTCGCAAATGGGAAGAAACCGACACTACCCATGCGCTGAGCGACGTTAAAATCTTGGTTCCCACGTCGGCGCGACACGTCTTCGCCATGGCTGGCAATTACAAAAGCCATCTCGCCGGAGCGGAGGTTCCCAAGAAATTCCAGATTCCCCAACCGTTTTTTAAAAGTCCGTCGTCATTGTTACCCGAGGGAGGAGTGATTCGCATTCCGCCGGGTGACGAAAACGTGCATTACGAGGCGGAGCTGGTTGTCGTCATCGGCAAACGGGCCAAAAACGTGCCTGTGGAAAAAGCGATGGACTATGTATTCGGCCTGACCTGTGGCAACGACGTCAGCGCCCGCACCTGGCAAAACGATGCCGAGACTAAAGACGTACAATGGTGGCGGGGTAAAGGAGCCGATACGTTTGGTCCTTGCGGACCGTTCATCGTGCAGGGATTGGATCCGAGCAATCTGAAAATGACTTTGCGACTCAACGGCGAAGTCCGTCAAGAAGAAAACACCAGCCAATTGTTGCACGATGTGCCGAGCACGGTCAGTTTCATCAGCAAGCATGTCACGCTGTTGCCGGGCGACTTGATCTTCACGGGGACCCCCGGAAAAACCGACCGGATGAAATCGGGAGACGTCGTCGAAGTTGAAATCGAGGGAATCGGCATTTTGCGCAATACCGTGGCCAAAAAAGGGGAGCGGGTCAAAGGCGAGAAAGGTAAAAAGCGAAAACGCAAAAAGGATTAATTTTCCGTCGCACAAAACTCTTCGCGATCGTGGCAACATACGCGTTGGAGCGCGCGTCCAAATCGGTTAAACTCGATAGCCAATCAACTGGGAAACGGTCGTCGCATCAATGGAATTGATATCAGCAGATCAGGAGCGGCAAACATGCCAACCACACCTTTGGAACGTATGAAAGTCGATCTTTGCTCGCAAATCGAAGAAATGATCGCCGAGTTGAGCAACGCCGAGAACTCCGTCAAGCAAGGTGACTTTAACGTTTCGGCAGAGATCCTCGAGTCGGTGTCGCAGCGCATCAATGCCGCCGCACAGGCAGCGCGGAACTCCGGAGAAGAAGCACACCAAACGACCTGGATTCACTTTAAGCGTCCGATCTTGGAAGTCTTGGTCCGCGAAGGGGGCTCCGCCCGGAATTGGCAAGTCTTTCAATATCTGGAAGACCATCTGCGGCTCACGGCCGGCGACAAACAGCAGCATGTTGATGAGACGCGTGAAACCGAATGGCAACATGAATGCCGTATTGCCGGCAAAACGATGCGGGAAGAACCGCTGAACTATCTCGAGCCGATCACGGTTCCCGGAGTTTGGACGATCACCGAAGCGGGCCGCGAACATCTCGAAGAATTACGCCGCGCCGACGGCCTGGCAATGCAATGAGCGCGCAAGCGGATCACGGAACGTTTACGGAGAGTCTATGACGGGCGGCCTGCACTGGATCGACGGAGTCATTGTCGCGAGTTATATCGCGTTGGTGCTCTGGCTGGGGTGGTACTACAGCCGCCGACAAACCGATACCGGAGACTACTTCACCGGCAATCACGCCATGCCGCCGTTGCTGATCGGCATTTCCCTCTTCGCGACGCTCTTCAGCACGATCAGTTTTCTCTCCACCCCGGGTGAACTGATCAATAAAGGCCCCGTCATCCTGACTGGCATGCTGGCGATTCCACTCTCCTATATTATCGTCGGCTATCTGCTCATTCCCGTCTATATGCGGCAACGTGTGACCAGTGCCTATGAGCTGTTGGAAACGCGACTGGGCCTGCCGGCGCGGATGTTGGGAGCCGTGATGTTCGTGCTCTTGCGATTGTCTTGGATGTCGATGTTGATCTACCTCGCCTCCAAAGCTGTTTTGGAAATGTTGGACCTGTCGCACGACCAACTCCAAATCGTGGCTGCCGCCACCGGTGCGATTGCCATTATCTATGCCTCGATGGGAGGCCTACGAGCAGTCGTGATTACCGACCTACTGCAATTTCTGCTCCTGTTTGGGGGAGCGGTCTTGGTGATCGTGATGGCCACCGTCAGGATTGGCGGCATCGACTGGTTTCCCACCTCATGGAATCCCGCGTGGGACACGCAGCCATTGTTCAGTTGGGATCCGTATGTACGAGTCACCGTGTTCGGCACCATTTTACATGGTGTGTTATGGTGGGTCTGTACAGCGGGAGGCGACCAAACGGCGATTCAACGCTTCATGGCCACCCGCGATGCCAGCGCGGCCCGCCGTTCGTTTTTAGTCAATTCGATTGCCGGAGCAGCTGTTATCACTGTGTTGGCACTTGTGGGATTTTCGCTTCTGGGCTTTTATCAAGCATTTCCAGCGGAACTTCCCGAGGGGAAAACGATCGCCGCCGATGCCGATATTCTGTTCCCGCGCTTCATCTCTCACGAACTTCCGGTGGGACTGTCCGGTTTGGTCGTGTGCGGCATGTTCGCCGCGGCGATGTCGAGTATCGATTCCGGCGTGAACTCGATCAGTGCGGTGGTGATGACCGATTTCATCGACCGTTTCCGCCGTCATCCCGTCTCAGAACAACATCGCCTGCGAATCGCGCGCTGGTTGGCCTTTGGAATTGGTGTGGCTGTGGTGATGGCCAGTGCGCATCTGGATCACGTTCCCGGTAATTTTTTAGAAAAGACAAAACGCACGATCGGATTATTCGTCGCGCCGATGTTTTCGCTCTTTTTCATGGCCGTCTTCGTTCGTTTCGCCACCGCCTGGGGCGCGATTGTCGGGGCTGCGTGTGGTTTTCTAGCCGCCGCGATTGTGGCGTATTGGAACTTTGGCGTCGATTATTTCAGCCAACTCTCCGCCACGTCGGACGCCTCATTGATTGCATCCGAATCGATCAGCTATCAATGGATTTTTCCCGTCTCACTCGTAACGGCCATTGTGTGTGGTTGCATCGCCAGCATGTTGAATCGCCTATTCCGCCGCGATGCCGCCAGCTGACCTTTGACTTTCAGCGCAGCTTCTCAGGGTTTGGACAACGACCATGGATGATAACTCCTTATTGCGGACGTTTCGAACGAGCGGGTTTTGCATTATCGACAACGTGATCCCCGCCGACCGCTGCGACGAAATCCGCAGTAGTGTCGAAGCTACGGTCAAGCGCGAATGCGGTCAGTATGCATCACCGCAGGGTGTTGATTTTGTTCCCGGTTTGATCAACCACGATCAATCCTTCGCCCCCTATTTAGCCGAGACACGATTGTTGGAATTCGTGCAGAGGGTGCTCGGCGAGCAGGTGCGGATTTCGTTCACCTCGGCCATTATCAATCAGCCGGGAAACGTCCGCGGCAAATGGCACGCCGACTGGCCGTTCAACCAGAATAACGCCGGACATGTGCCGGCGCCTTATGGCGATGCGGTGCTGCATCTGACCACGTTGTGGATGCTCTCGCCGTTTGATGCCGGCAACGGCGGCACCTTGGTTGTTCCAGGCAGCCATCGCATCTCCACCAATCCCACCGACTCGGCTTACGGCGTCGATGCCGAAGCGCCGCACCCCCAAGAGGTCCATGCCGCCGGTGCCGCCGGCAGCGTGTTGGTTTTCGACAGCCGCCTGTGGCACACCACCGCACCGAACAATGCCCCAAACGCGCGCGTCGCGTTGGCGGTTCGCTATGCACCCTGGTGGTTGAATCTCGAAGTCTTGCGCCCCGAATCCGACCTGCGAAAACAAATGGTCACCGAGCCTGGAGCCAGCGAAAACCTCGTCCCCTCCGTCAATCCGGCCGTCTACGAGAAACTACCCGCCAACGTGCAACCGCTCTACCGCCATTGGATCCAACCCCATCCGTAGGTCATGCTGTGCATGACGAATCGCCAAATTGTGACGCTATTCCAAGCCCCGTCATGCACAGCATGACCTACGAACGCGCTGACATTTCACTTATCCGCCGGTAATGACTTTAAGACCACTGGCACGATCGCCTGATTCAGGTAGCGGTGGCCTTCGGGGTTGGGATGGCATTGGTCAGTTGTCCAATCGCCGATGGTTGTTCCGGCGGTTTCGGCGTCGGTCCAGATTTGATAATGATCCACAAGCGGAACCTCCATTTTCTTGGCGACTTCTCGGCAGGCGGCCACGTATTTTTCGAGGCGTAAATTCGGATGTTCGCCGACGCCATTCTGTTTGGCAGTTTTGCCCCACCGCGGTTCGGTCATCAATACTGGTTGGATTCCCGCCTTGCGAAGCCGTTTGACGATCTGCATGAGGTTATCGCGATACTCATCGACAGTGATCCGCGATTCCGTCTTGCCGATGTCGACGTAACTGTCATTCGTCCCATACATCACGGTCACAATGCCCGGCTTGAGCGCAATGATTTTATCCAACCGCTTCAGCGCCTGATCGGTCCGTTCACCACCGATGCCAACATTGGTGACTTCGACCTCGCGCCCCTGCTCTTTCAGCGCTGCTTGCAATAATGCGGCAAATGTCTCTTGCGGCTTCACACCGCTGCGAACGCCTTTGGTGATCGAGTCCCCCAACGTGACAATCCGCGCGGTCGGCTCAGCAGCGATCACAGTGCCGCCCAGTATCGAGAGCGCAACCACTACTCTTAGACACAACATCACTCGCCGCATGAGATATCCCCTTGTCACTCTGAACTAAACCAAATTCAAAAAAAACAACACCCGCTCGACCAACGGCCCAGCGGGTGTGTGCATTGTCACAATACCGTTTCGACTACAGGCTGAGGATGCCGCTTTTTTCGAGGTAGGCGATCACTTCGTCGGCCAATTCGTCGATTCCCTTTTTGTCGGAATCCAGCACCAACTCCGGTTTTTCCGGGGCTTCGTACGGATCATCGATCCCGGTGAAACCTTTGATTTCGCCGGCGCGGGCTTTTTTATACAGACCTTTGGGGTCGCGGGCTTCGCAGGTTTCCAGCGGGGCATCAACCAGAATTTCGATGAATTGTCCTTCGGGCAGCAACGCGCGAACGGCGTCGCGGTCGGCGACGTACGGCGAAATGAAGGCGGTCGTGGTGATCGTGCCCGCTTCGCAGAACAATTTCGCCACTTCGCCGATGCGGCGAATGTTTTCGGCCCGGTCTTCGGCGGAGAAACCGAGATTTTTGTTCAGCCCCATCCGCACATTGTCACCGTCCAGCACAAACGTCCGTTTGCCGGCTGCGTGTAATTTGTGGTCGACCGTGTTGGCCACGGTGCTTTTACCGCTACCGCTGAGTCCAGTGAACCACAACACCGCGCCTTTGTGCCCGCTGAGTTGGCAGCGTTCTTCCGGTGTGACTGAGTGCTCGTGCCAGTGAACATTTGTTGCTTTTTGTTCTGCCATCCGTCCATTGCTCCTTAAAGTTTCTCGTACGTTTTTTTGCTTGTTTTGAATCGCGAGGCCCATACTAGGGAAACCGGGCGACGGTGAAAAGGGAATCTGCCTGTTTCCCGCGCATTCGGACTGGAAACCAATCCGAGGCGGAATGTTTTCCTGTTAGCTCAGCGAAAACTCCATCCGCCACTACTGCCACTCAGGCGCGTTCCAGCAATGATTGCACCGCCTCGAAAACCGATTTGACCGAACCCACCGTGGCAAAGAGGGCGAGGAAGAAAACCAACCCCATAATTCCGTTTTCCCACCAGCGATTGCGATATTTCTCGCCAATAAACCGCTGCCGAGCGGTGATCATCCAAAGCCCGCCGGCGAGTATCGGGATCAGCACCACCTGCAAGCTATTGGTGATCAAAGTCAATTGCACGAAGTTCGGCATTCCCGGCATGGTCCAGACCAACGGTGACACCAGAATCCACACCACCACGGCACGATACAGTGGATGTGTCCGATAGTCCCCCTGCAATGGACCGCTGCCCGCCTGCCAGCGCAGATAACCGTGACTGGCAATCATCCCCAATCCGACCGCATGTCCCACCAGCGAGGTAAAGACAGCGGCGAAGACCCCCAAATGAAACAGCAACCGCCCCCCGCTGCCCAACACTTTGCTCAGCAGCGTCGACAAATCCTCCAAGGTCTCAATGTGGGCACCCGTGCCGAAAATCAGCTCCGCTCCGACCGTCCAGATGGCCAAATCGAGCACTATCATGACAATAACTGCCAATAGAAAATCGTACATTTGCAGCCGGCGATAGCGGGGACCCTTCCAGCCTTTCTGGTCCAGAAAATAGGGATAGGCCAAATTCATCAACGAACCGCCAATGGCGCCCAGCATGCCGATAGCGATCAACAGCGAATCGAATTCCCCCTTTTGCTCAGGAAGCTTGAACTCAAACACGCCTTCGAGAATTCCGCTCGGACTGGGACCAACCCACGCCGCTAACCCAATCAACGAGACGGCCAACAAGGCCAGCATGACCTTGAAGACGATTTCCAGGTATCCATAGACCGGCCAAAACACGATCGCCAAAGCGACCAGACACCACAGCGTCGCCCATTGCCAAGTCGCGCCGAATCCCGCAATCGCCACACAACTTTCGCCGATGCCCACGGACATATAGGCCCCGTAGATGTGGCCCATCACAATAGCCACCACCATCAAAAACGGGGCGTACCAAGGATGCAGCCGTGCCAAGCCATCCAGCACTCCTTCGCCATGCTGATTGCAGAGCTGGTATTTGGCGATCAACGACACAAACAGATACCGCATGATCAGGGCCACGGCAATGATCCACATCAGCGCATAGCCGTAGTTTCCCCCCGAGATGCCGCACTCAACAATGTCCCCCGCTCCCAGCCAGGTCAAGACGACGATAATCCCCGGCCCCATCGAGCGGAGATATTGCCGGAACGTCGACGGTAGCGGCGGCCCCAGCTGCGGCCCCACATCGACTTCCTTTAATTCATGCGACATATCAGCTCTCCCGACAGCCAGGGTTTGCAATACGCTCTATTCAAGGCCCGCAACGAAGCCGCGAACGTATCACAAGCGAACCTACAGCCGCAAGCGCCTCTCTCAGGGACAAAGCAGGATCAGCTCATACCCCAGATGCCACGAAGTCATTGACGAAGCAGAAACCCCAGGTTAAACTCCGTGTCGTTGCCCCCAAAACTGCCCCCGTAGCTCAACTGGATAGAGCGTCGGCCTCCGAAGCCGAAGGTTAGTGGTTCGAATCCACTCGGGGGTACTTTCGGGAACGCTATTGCCGAAGGCTGGCGAAATTGAGGCAGCTGCCTATTACCGTCTTCCTCTCCCTCACGCCGCGAAGAGTTCACAACGACAGCTCGTTGTCCATTGCTTGCCAGACGATCCGTTCCCTAGCCGCTCTCTCGCAAATGCCTTTGAGACTCATGTCATTTCACTCGTGCTGATGAGCTCCAATCTCGACGCTGTCGTCGAGAATCAGCTGGTTTGCAACGGCCTGCAAATTGACTTTGGCATCTGATATTGCGACGGTTGCACTGTAGTCTTCGAGTTGCGGTGGTCGAGTTCGATGCTGCCGTGAATTCGCTATGCGGCAACTAAGACAAATTTGAAATCTGTTGAGCGAAAAAGCTAAAGAGACTATTCAAGTCGTTCTTAGTCTCCTCGCACGCGACTTATTCATCTGGTCCCACCGCTCGGTATTGAACCTCGCCCCGGCTTGAGGCGCGACTCAATGCCTGCGTGCCTCGCGTTACCCTTCTGAGATCAATAATTTCATCCACCTTTTGGAGTGTGCATAATCGGCTTGGAAGGTACTCAGGGTTTCGCGAATTTCACCCAAGTTTGCTTCGAAGTCGGCATGCTTTTCCTCCAACTGCTGTAGGTGGTCGGTAACTCGTGAAGCGGCCGAGTTTGATTTCTGGCTATGGCGGGCCGGTTCCGGTGGTGGAGCCCAAGGATCGTCGGTATCAATTTGACGAACATGTCTTAACAATTCTTCTCGGACGAGCGGCTTAAACAAGACATCGACAAATCCCAGGTCGATTGACTCCTGGAGCAAGTGCATATCTTTGCCTTGCAACTGGCTTTCGGTGGTCAATCTCGTCAGCAGAATGAATTCGGGCGGACTTGAATTGCCGTCATCGCTTATGCGTTCGATTTGCATATTGGCTTTGAACAGATCGACTGCCGTCATTCCACCAACGAGCAAATCGGTGATGACAAGGCGGATGCGGTGGTCCCGTTTGAGAATTTTCAACGCATTTTCACCGGAGTCGGCCGCAATAACTTCGTGTCCGTGCGCCGATAACAATCGGTCCATGTTTCGTAGAACCAACGGAACGGTGTCGACAACTAAGATGATCATTTCGTTTTCCTTAAACGCTAAGGCGATTTTTGAATAGAACTTGAACAGTCTGAGGGGCTGAAGATTGTTGGAGTCGTTCTCGCCATTCGCTCATACGTGTTGCGAGGCTATTTTTTTAGATCAGCATCAGCCGTTTGACTTGTCTTGCTGGACAAGTACGGAATCAATGCTGATTCTCGATCAGATTCTAAGGTTGAAACGGCTACGCGTTTTCTTCATTCGACACGCTGGTAGCCGTCTGACCGATTGTGCTTCTGGAAATACGCTGACAACGCCGTATCGTTTCGAGCAAGTGCATTTCGTTGAAGGGTTTGGTGATGTAGTCATCTGCTCCGGCGACGATTCCAGCGGCGCGTTCCGAAGGCATGGCTTTTGCAGAAACCATGATGATAATTGCGTCCTTCAAGGTGAGGTTAGCCCGCAGGCGACGGCAGACTTCCAGCCCATCCATGCCGGGCATCATTACGTCCAACAGGATAATATCCACCAGACACTCTTCGGCGATGCGAATGGCATCGTGCCCGTTTCGCGCATATTCGACTTCATAGTCATCCTCCAAAATCTCATAGAGAACGGCCAAATTGACAGGGTTGTCGTCGACGACCAATACTTTTTGTAGTTGATTCATGGGGGCCTAGCTCAAGCTCCAAAATTGGACATAGTGACTGGAAGGGACGATTCGATAGAATTCGAGCACTGACAAACCGTGGTAAACGGATACAACCCGCGCAGCATCGCGTCGAGTTCAGTTTGTGCAGAGACCATCATGGCTTGACCGTGGGTCGAATCAGGATTGTTTTTTATCTGGTTGCAGAACTCGCAACCGTCCGGTCTG